>JANMSR010000289.1:0-28383 GCA_031389565.1 Burkholderiales bacterium | reverse complement strand
CGGCGGTCGCGGCCCGAGCCGGTGCGCTGCGCGCCGCGCGGGACGCGCGTGACGGGGGCGCTGGTCGCGTGGCACGCGGCGCAGGCACGGCGCTCGGTGAGGTCGAAGCCTGCCTTGCCGACGGCGGCGGCGCGACCGTCGGCAAGGTCTGGGTTTCGGGCGGCACAGTGGCCGTGGCCACCAGCGGCGGGTCGGCGAGCAGCACCACGGTGCGGCTCAGGCGTGTCTGGCAGCCGGCGCTCACGGTGACGGTCAGCACCGGCTCGTCGACCACGCTCGACGTGCTGACGCGCAACACGCTCTCGCTGGCATCGCGGCCCTGCATGACGCGCACGCGCACCGTTGCTGGTGCCAGTTTGACGTCACCGACGGTGACTTCGGCGCTGGCGCATTCGGCGCCCAGCGTCTCGCCGTCGCCCAGATTGACCGGCACCGCCAAGTTCAGTGGCTGGCCGAGCACGACATTGGCACGGATTGTCCCGAAGCCGAGCGCCGCAGCCCCGCCGCTGCAGGTGAACGCGGCGACCACGACGAGTAGCTGGGGCCAAGCGATGTGCATGCCGCTGGGGAGGTCGTTTCTTTTTGTGAGTGAACCGACTCTAGCATGGCCAGTCGCTGCGTCGCGCACGCTCGACTGGAGCGCGGTGCAACAATCGTCACACCGTGGACCGTTCGCAACGACAGCGATCTGTCGCCTCAGAATCAAGCCATGTCGACCCCCGCCCTTAGCCTTGCCGAGCGAAGCAACATCGACTCAGGATCGTGGTTTGCCATGCTCTCGCGTCCGCTCGCCGAGCGCTTGATGCGGCAACTGCGGCTGGCGCTGTCCGAGCCCCATTGAGCATGGAACAATTCACCGGCACCCGCCCCGTCGGCGCACATCAGGCCTTCGATATCGGCTCCCTGCAGGCCTGGCTGCAATCGCAACTGCCTGGCTTTGCCGGCCCGCTGACGGTCGAGCAGTTCAAAGGCGGTCAAAGCAACCCGACCTTCAAGTTGGTCACGCCTGGCACCACCTACGTCATGCGCAGCAAGCCGGGTCCGGCGGCCAAGCTGCTGACTTCCGCGCACGCCATCGAACGCGAGTACCGGGTGATGGCCGCCCTTGCCGGCCGCGGCGTGCCGGTGCCGCAAATGCTCGCCCTGTGCGAAGACGAGGCGGTGATCGGCCGCGCCTTCTACATCATGTCGTTTGCCGACGGTCGCGTGTTGTGGGATCAAGCGCTGCCCGGCATGGAGCGCAGCGAACGCGGCGCGATCTACGACGAGATGAACCGCGTCATCGCTGCACTGCACAGCGTCGACGCCGCGGCCGCGGGCCTGGCCGACTACGGCAAGCCGGGCAATTATTTCGAACGCCAGATCGGCCGCTGGGGGAAGCAGTACCTGGCTTCGGTCGGATCGCCAGGTCTGCAGCCGATTGTCGAGATGGACCACCTGCTGGACTGGCTGCCCGCGCACATCCCCGCCAGCGCGCGCGACGCGTCGAAAGTCTCGGTCGTGCACGGCGACTTCCGCCTCGACAACCTGGTGTTCCACCCGACCGCGCCGCGCGTGCTGGCGGTGCTCGATTGGGAGCTCTCGACCCTCGGCCATCCCCTGGCCGATTTCAGCTACCACTGCATGGCCTGGCACATCCCGCCGGGCACATTCCGCGGCATCGGCGGGCTCGACCACGCCGCGCTCGGCATCCCGCTCGAAGCCGAATACGTCAAGCGGTATTGCGATCGCACGGCGCTGGCCACGCCCGCGTCGCTCGCCGCCGACTGGAATTTCTATCTCGCCTACAACCTGTTCCGCCTGGCCGCGATCCTGCAGGGCATTGCCAAGCGGGTCGAAGACGGCACCGCCTCGAGCGCACAGGCGCGCCAGGCCGGCGCCGGCGCGCGCCCGCTGGCCGAACTGGGTTGGCGCTTCGCGCAACATGCTGCACCACAAGCCTGAAAGGAATTCACCATGGACTTCAGCTACTCCGAGCGCACCGCTGCACTGCAGGCGCGCGTCAAGGCCTTCATGGCCGAACATGTCTATCCAGCCGAGGCACCGTACTGGCAAGAACTGGAGGCCAACACCGCGGCCGGCAAGCGTTGGACACCGCTGAAGGTGATCGAGGCGCTCAAACCCATGGCGCGCGCCGCCGGGCTGTGGAACCTGTTCCTGCCCCCGAGCGCCGAAGGTGCGAGTTCCCGCGCCACCGACCGCGGCGCCGGCCTGAGCAATCAGGAATACGCGCCGCTGGCCGAGATCATGGGCCGCGTGCCCTGGGCCAGCGAGGTTTTCAATTGTTCGGCGCCCGACACCGGCAACATGGAAGTGCTGGTGCGCTACGGCAGCGCGGAGCATCAAAAGCGCTGGCTCGGGCCGCTGTTGGCCGGCGAGATCCGCAGCGCGTTCGCGATGACCGAGCCGGGCGTGGCCTCGAGCGACGCGACGAACATCGAAGCGCGCATCGAGCGCCGCGGCGACGAGGTCGTCATCAATGGCCGCAAGTGGTGGACCAGCGGCGCCGGCGACCCGCGCTGCAAGGTGATGATCTTCATGGGCAAGACCGACCCCGAGGCGCCCAGGCACTCGCAGCAGTCGATGGTGCTGGTGCCGATGGACGCACCCGGCGTCAAGGTGCTGCGGCCGCTGATGGTGTTCGGCTACGACGACGCGCCGCACGGCCACATGGAAGTCGATTTTGTCGACGTGCGCGTGCCGGCGGCCAACATCTTGCTGGGCGAAGGCCGCGGCTTCGAAATCGCGCAAGGTCGCTTGGGGCCGGGCCGCATCCACCACTGCATGCGCCTGATCGGGTTGGCCGAACGCTCGCTCGAACTGATGTGCCAGCGGGCCTCGTCGCGCGTCGCGTTCGGCAAGCCGGTGGCGGCCCAAGGGGTGACGCAGGAACGCATCGCCGAAGCGCGCTGCCAGATCGAGCAGGCCCGCCTGCTCACCTTGAAGGCGGCGTGGATGATGGACGTCGCGGGCAACAAGGCCGCCAAGGCCGAGATCGCAATGATCAAGGTGGTGGCGCCGAACATGGCCTGCCGCGTCATCGACTGGGCCATCCAGGTGCATGGCGGCGCCGGCATGAGCCAGGACTTTCCGCTGGCCTACTTCTACACCGCGGCGCGCACGCTGCGCTTTGCCGACGGGCCCGACGAGGTGCACCGCAACGCAATCGCGAAGATCGAACTGGGCCGTCAATCGGCCTGAGCCGGGTCAGCGCCCGGCCGCGTCGGTCGGCGGCATGGCGCTCGCTGGGCCCCATCTGCTGGCGCGATCGCCGCCGACCGCCCCGCTGGCAACCTCGGCGCCGACGCGGCGCGCCGCGGCCAGCGCCACACCGAACAAGCCGAGGGCGCCTTGCAGCGAAGGCAGGTCGGGTTGCGGCAGCGCGCAGCGCAGCGTCAGGCGCCCGCGCTGGACCACCAGCACCAGCGCCTGCTCCTCGTCCAGCCACGACGACGACGCATCGAGCTGCTTGGACAAGGGGCCGTCGAGCCACAACAGCGCGGCACGCGGTAGGTTGGACAGCGCGCCGAAACGCTCGCGCAGCTTGCCGATCTCGGTGCGCGGCAATTTCGGGTACAGCACCAGCCAGCGCATCTCTTCGGGCGTGTCGTCGTCCATGCGCGTCTGATTGCTCTCGGTGACCTCCTCGAACACCTGCTGTTCGAGCAGGGTCATCAGCGTGCGGCTCATCACCAGCAATTGCAAATCGGCCGGGGGCCCGACTTCGGCCCGAAGACGCAGCTCGGGGCCGCTGAAGTAATGCCGTTGCGGCGCACCCCATTCGAGCCGCCAGGCCACCACGGCCTGCACCGGTTCGATGACGAAGCCGCTGCCGTCACGGCTGCGTGCAAAGCGGTGGTGGGCGCCATCGGCCCAGGCTTGGACCGCGGCCCAGGGATCCTCGCCGCGCGAACCGCCGAACCAACGCGAGAAGAGCTTGTGCATCGCTGCTAGAGTCGCGCCAGTGCAGCGCGGGGAGTACCGCTCGATGATCGAAGTGTATTCGTGGGCCACGCCGAACGGCCACAAGGTTCACATCATGCTCGAGGAGTGCGGCCTGCCCTACCGCGTGCACGCCGTGAATATCGGCGTCGGCGATCAGTTCAAGCCCGAGTTCCTGGCCATCAGCCCGAACAACAAGATCCCGGCCATCGTCGACCCCGATGGGCCCGACGGTCAACCGATGTCGCTGTTCGAATCGGGCGCGATCCTGCTCTACCTGGCCGGCAAGACCGGGCGCTTGCTGCCGACCTCGACGCGCGCCAGGTACACGGTGCTCGAGTGGCTGATGTTCCAGATGGGCGGCGTCGGGCCGATGCTCGGCCAGGCACACCACTTCCGTATCTACGCACCAGAAAAGATCCCTTACGCGATCGACCGCTACACCAACGAAGCCAAGCGCCTGTACGCTGTCATGAACAAGCGGCTGGCCAACAGCAAGTACCTCGGCGGGCCCGAGTACAGCATCGCCGACATTGCCGTCTTCCCCTGGCTGCGCTCGTGGAAGAACCAGGGCATCGACTGGGCCGACTATCCGCACCTCAAGGGCTGGTTCGACGAGATCGCCCATCGCCCGGCGGTGATGCGCGGTGTCGAGGTGCTGGCCGCCGAGCGCAAGCCCCTGCTCGACGACCAGGCGCGCGAGACGCTGTTCGGCGCCACGCAGTACGCCAGACACTGATTGACAGCCCCTGGGCGCCTGCGGCGCCGTCCCCAAAGGCGAGCCAGGCCGCTTGGGAGCGGCCGGCGCCGGCCTGACTACTTGAAGTCGCCGGCTACCCCGGTGACGAAGCGCTCGGGCTCGATGTACTTGCGCAGTGCGCTGTTGACCTGGTCCAGCGTCAGCGCCTGTAGTTGCGCATCGACCTCGGCAGCCCTGGCCATCGTGCGGCCGAGATCGAGGTTGGCTGCCAGGCCGAAGGCCAGGTTGCCGTCCTGCGCGCGCGACAGGCGGCGAAAGCTCAACAGCCCGGCCTTGCCTTCCTCGAGTTCCTTGGCGCTGAAGCCGTCCTTGCGCGCACGGTCGATTTCTTCCTTGATAGCGGCCTCGACCTTGTCGCGATTGGCCGGCGCGAAGATCGCGCTGGCCTGCCACAGCGAATGTGGCTCGCGACTGGACCAGCGCACCGAGGAACGCACGTCGTACGACAGGCCATCGGTTTCGCGGATGCGCTTCCACAGCCGCGAGTTGCCGCCACTGCCGAGCAGGTAATTGGCCATCGCCAGCGCCGGGTAATCGCCGTCGTTGTCCGACAAGGCAAGGGCCAGGCGCACCAGCAGGGTGGCGTTCTGTTTGTCGGGCGTGCTGAACACCAGCCGCGTCGGTGGCGGCGCGACCAACGGCGACGGCACGCGCGCATAGGGCGTCGCGCCGGGCCAGCCGCCGAGCGCGCGCTCGAGCGCCGCGCGCACGGCCGCGGCATCGAAATCCCCCACCGCCGCGAACTCGGCGCGACCGGCGCCGATCACGCGGCTGTGCAGCGCGCGCAGGGCCTCGGGCGTGACAGCGCGCACGTCTTGCACACGCTCGTCGAAACTGCGCGCGTGGCGGATGTCGCCGCGCGGGTAGGCGTTGCCGTGCCGGTCCAGCGCCTCGTCGACCAGCGCCTCGGGCTCCTTGCGTTGGGCCTCGATGGCCGTCAGTGACTGGCGCTTGAGTTCGTCGAGCACCGCCGCATCGAACGCCGGCTGGCGCAGCAGCGTGCCCACCAGCTCGAGGGCGGCCGGCAGGTGTTCGCGTTTGGTCTGCACGAAGGCGGTCAAGGCACCGAGGTCGGTGAAACTGAAACGCAGCTCGGTGCGCAGTGCGTCGAGCCGGTCCTGCACCTGCTGGCGGCCGAGTGTCGGCGTGCCCTTGTCGAGCATCGCTTCGAGCAGGGCCGCCACCTCGGCCTGGCCCTCGAAGGCGTTCAGGTCACCGACGCGCAATGTCAGCGTGGCAGTCACCGCCTCGCCGCGCGTGGCCTTGGGCAGCAGCGCCACCTGCACGCCACTGGCTACACCGGCCAGCCGGCCGCGCTGGGTGCGCGCGTCGATGTTGGCTGGTGTGGCCTCGAATCGCTCGGCCGCCTTCTCGGCGGCCTGCGGCACGAAGCTCTTCATCTGCAGGGCGAGATCCACATTCGCGGGTTGCGGCGCACGCTGGGGCTTGTCGGTGGGCAGGTAGGTGCCGAACGTGCGGTTGGCGGCCACCAGGCGCTCGGCCGCCACGCGCTGCAGGTCAGCGAGCTTCAGATCGCGCACGCGGTCGCGCAACAGGAACAGCAGCCGCCAGTCGCCCTGGGCCACCGTCTCCGACAGCGCCACGCCCACGCGCTGCGGGTCGCTGTACTGCTGCTCCCAGGCATTGATCCACTTGGTCTGAGCCCGCGCCAGCTCGGCCGCGGTGATCGGCTCGGCGGCCACCGATTCCAGCGTCGCGAGCAGGGCCGTGCGCGCGGCGTCGACATCCTGGCCCGGTGCGAGCTCGGCGCCGAAAGCAATGAAGCCCGGGTCGTGCGTGCCTGGCGTCCAGGCCCAGGTGCTGGCCGCGAGCTTGGTTTCAGTGAGGCGCTTGTGCAGTCGACCCGACGGCGTGTCGCCCATCACCAGCGCCAGCACCTCGACGGCGGCCTGGTCCGGGTGGGCACCGGGCACCGTGTGGTACGACGCCATCAGTTGCGCGGTGCCGCCGACACGGCGCAAGGTCACCGCGCGCTCGCCATCCTGTGCCGGCTCGAGCGTGTACAGCGTGGGCAGCACGCGCGAGGGCTTCTTCAGCTTGCCGAACTGCTGCTCGATCAGTGTCAGCACCCGGGCCGGATCGAACTTGCCCGATACGATCAGGGTCGCGTTGTCGGGTTGGTAGTAGCGGCGGTAGAAGGCCTGCAGCCGAGCGATGTCGACGTTCTCGACGTCGGCGCGCGCACCGATCGTCGAGTGGCCGTAGTTATGCCACTGATACATGGCGGCCATCGTCTTCTCGAACAGGATCCGGCCCGGGCTGTTTTCGCCCATCTCCATCTCGTTGCGCACCACGGTCATCTCGCTGTCGAGATCCTTCTTCGCGATGAAGCTCTGCGTCATCGCGTCGGCCAGCCAATCGAGGTACCACGCCAGGTTGGCGTCATTGGCCGAGAAGCTGGCGTAGTAGTTGGTGCGGTCGAGCCAGGTGCTGCCATTGGCGTTGAGTCCGCGCTTGTTGAACTCGGCCCACACCGTGCGGTGCCGCGGCGTGCCCTTGAACAACAGGTGCTCGAGCAGGTGGGCCATGCCGGTCTCGCCATAGCTCTCGTGGCGGCTGCCGACGCGGTAGGTCAGGTTCACCGTCGTCGTCGGTTTCGAGTCGTCGGGCGCCAGCAGCACCTGCAAGCCGTTGGGCAGGCGGATCTCGGTGATGCCTTCGACGGCGGTCACCGGCTTGGGCGCGGCGAGGGCGGCCAGCGGCGCGATCAGCAGGGCGAGGAGAAAAACACGGATCGAACGAGACAGCATGGCGTGCAGCATGAACAGCGTGAAGTTGGGGGTGGCCTGCCCGGAGGTACTCGAAACCCCAACCCCCAGCTTAGAAGGCTGGTGCTCTATCCAGTTGAGCTACGGGCAGACGGTGCTGTCACGGGCAAGATGGTCGGGGCGACACGATTCGAACGTGCGACCTACTGCTCCCAAAGCAGCCGCGCTACCAAGCTGCGCCACGCCCCGACTGGTGCGCATTCTACGGGCGGGGCCCTCGCGTGTGCCTATGGGGCTGTGGGCGCGGGTAGCAGCAACTGGCGGCGCACGGCGATGCACTGCAGGATGTGCTGCTCGCAGACATACCTCAGCGCGCCGTAGGTCAGCGCTGCCGAGATGGCCTGGCCGGCGATCGGCACGTATTTGGCCACCTGCTGCGTGCTCAGGCGCACGCCCACCATCTTCAGCACCTTGAACACCAGTTCGCGCGTGATCAGCTTGCCGACCAGCATGCCGCCGCCTGCGCTGAGGGCCTTGTAGACCACCAGCTTGCGGTCGGGCGCGAGGCGCTCGATCTGTTCGGGCGCCAGGCCGAAGGCGTGGTTGATGTCGGGCAGCAACTTGATCAGCACGCCCACGTCGGTCAGCCAGTCCAGGCCGGGCACCGGCACCATGGCCACACCGGCGGCGAGCAGCGCGCGCTGGTTGACGCGCTGGCGGCAGCGCTTGGCGATGGCGTCGACCGCATCGACCGCGTCCTCGGCATCGACCGTATCGGCACGCAGCCGCCGCGCCCGCAGCGTCATCACGCGCGCGCCGCCGGGGCCCGGTCGAGCACGACGATGCCGTCGCCGTCGGCGCAGAGCCAGTCGCCCGGCCGCATCCACACGCCTTGCAGCCGCACCGGCACATCGCGCTGGCCGGCGCCGCGCTTGGCCGGTGGCATCGGGTTCAGCGCCAGCGCGCGGATGCCGACGGCGCAAGCGGCCAGCTCGGCCGCGTCACGCACACAGCCGTCCACCACCAGCCCGGCCCAGCCGTTGGCGAGCGCGAGCTGGGCCAGCTTGCCGCCGACCAGGGCGGTGCGCCGCGATCCGCCACCGTCGACGACGAGCACCCTGCCCGCCCCGGCCGACTCCAGCGCCGCGCGGACGAGCGTGTTGTCTTCGAAGCACTGCAGCGTGCTGACCAGGCCGCTGAACGACAAGACGCCGCCGAACTCGTGCCACTGCGGCGGCAGCACGCGAAGCGCACCGCTCGCGTCGTCCTGGTGGGCGTCGCAGAGATCGCAGGTCAGCCAGGGGCTCATCGCAGTACCGTCGCCGGCGAGGTGGAATGAGCCTGCATCGTAGCGCCGCACGGGTCGTCGCGTGTTCAGCCGAAACAGTAGGCCAGCACCTGTTGCCACAAGCCGTGGCCCAGGGCCCAGGCCGACGCCGAGGCCAGCATCACCCCCGCCAAGCGCACCGCCCAGCGCAGCGCCTGCGGTGTGGCCACGGCGCGCTGCCAAGCCGTACTCGCGAGCCACAGGCCGAGGGATGAGGCCACGGCAAAGGCCGCCATCACCGCCGCGCCGCCCGCCGCGTCGCTGGCCAGGGCAGCCACCAGCAGCGCCGATTGAAGCAGGCCGCAGGGCATGGCCACCCAGGCCCCACCGACGGCCGCCGCACCCGCCGCGCCGCGCCAGGGACCTCGCACGGGTTGCCAGCCGGCGGCGGCCGGCACAGGCGCCCGGCCCCAGGCCGCGAGCCAGGCCGGCTGGCGGCCGGTCGCGGCCAGCCACAGGCCGAGCATCAACGCGCCGGCGTGCACCAGGGTCCACAGCGGGCGCAAGGCCGGCATCGCCTGCGACCAGCCAGCAAGCGCGCCGACGCTGGCGGCGGCGAGCGCGCCGCCGGCGGCGTAGCCGAGCAGCCGGCCGAAGTGAAAGCCGAGCAAGGCCCGCGACATCGCCGCACCACCGCAGCGCTGGGCGATCGCGGTGCAGGCCGCGCCGCACATGGCCGTGCAATGCACCGAGCCGGCCAGCCCCATCAACAGCGCGGCCAGCAGCAGCGAGGGGGTCATCGCTGCCCGGTCAGATCACGCGCGAAAAGCGTTCGCGTGGCACCTCGCTGGCCAGTGCGGCGTCGAAGGCCATCGCCAGCACGCGCACGAAGAACCAGCCGGTGGGCGTGACCTCGATGGCGTGGGGCTCGACGCGCACCAGCCCCATCTCGGCATAGCGTGCAAGCCGCGCCAGCTCGGGCGCGAAATGGCTGGTGAAGCTGATCGCATGGTGGGCCTCGATGGCCGCGAAGTCGACGTGGCCGTGACACATCAGAGCCATGATCACATCGCGGCGCAGCAGGTCCTCGCCGTCGAGCATCAGTCCGCGCACCACCGGGAAGCGGCCCTGCTTTAGCGCCTCGTAGTACTCGGGCAGGGTCTTGGCGTTTTGCGCATAGCTCGCGCCCACGCCACCGATGGCCGACACACCCAGGCCGATCAGGTCGCTGTCGGGCTGGGTGGTGTAGCCCTGGAAGTTGCGGTGCAGCCGGCCCTGCCGCTGCGCCTGGGCCAGCGCGTCGCCGGGCAGGGCGAAATGGTCCATCCCGATGTAGCGGTAGCCCTGGCCGAGGAAGCCCTCGATCGCACCTTGCAGCATCTGCACCCGCGCGGCCGCCAGCGGCAGATCGGCCGACAGGATGCGCCGCTGCGGCTTGAAGCGCGATGGCAGGTGGGCGTAGGCGTACAGCGCGATGCGGTCGGGGCGCAGCGCACCGATCTGCTCGACGGTGCGCGCAAACGAGGCCGGCGTCTGTAGCGGCAGGCCGAAGATCAGATCGGTGTTGATCGACGCGAAGCCGAGCGCACGCGCGTGTTCGACGAGCGACCGCACCATCGCCTCGCTCTGCTCGCGGTGCACCGCTTTCTGCACGTCGGGGTCGAAGTCCTGTACGCCGAAGCTGATGCGGTTGAAGCCGAGCTGGCGCAGCGAGGCCAGCCGGCCGGCATCGACCGTGCGCGGGTCGACCTCGATCGACAACTCTGCGTCCGGCATGAAACTGAACGCGCGCCGCAGCGAGGCCATCAAGCCCCCCAACTCGGCATCGGACAGATAGGTCGGTGTGCCACCGCCGAAGTGCAACTGCGACAGCGACTGCGGCTCGGCGAGCGCAACACGGTGGAGTTCGATCTCGGTGTCGAGCGCGCGCAGGTACTCGGCGGCGCGCTCGTGGTGCCGCGTGATGACCTTGTTGCAAGCGCAGTAGTAGCACACCGATTCGCAGAACGGGATGTGCACGTACACCGACAGTGGTGCCGCCGACTGGTGCGCGTGCAGCTCGCGGCGCGCTGACAGCGTGCGGGCGTAGGCCGCGGCGTCGAAGCCGGCGTGGAAGCGGTCGGCCGTCGGGTACGAGGTGTAGCGCGGGCCGTTGATGTCGAGCTGCTGCAGCAGTGCGGGCGAGAAGATGGGGGGCGTGTCGGTGTGCATGGCCTGGCCACTGTGCGCTCGGGCCGCCCCCAGCGTCTTGATCTTGCTCAAGACGGCAGGTCGGCGCGACGCCGCAGCAGCGCGGTGATGGCGCCCGCGGCGGCAATCACGGCCCAGAAAGCCAGGAAAGCCAGCGTATAGACGGCCTGCCGCGAGGCCACGATCGGCGCGCCACCGAGCCAGTGCAGTTCGCCCGGGTCGACCAGGGCGAAGACCAGCACCTCGAGCACGCCGGCCATCAGGAACGCGGGCCAGAGGATCTGCAGGGCAATCCGGGTCATCAGACAACCGTGCTTCGCACTGCGGTATTCGCCTTGGGAGCGGCCCGGCGGCTCATCAGGCAACCTCAGCGCGGCGCCGCGGCGTGGTTGCGGGCCTGCACCGCGGGTTGCTGCGCCTGCGCCTGGGCGCGCACCGAAAGCACCGGGTCGGGATGCGTCAGCGCGATCAGCAGCGTGGCCACGCTGGCCAGCACCACGGCCGCCGGCCCGCCGATGACCAGCCAAACCATGCCGTGGCGCCACCACGGCGACACCGGGCCGCAGGGCATCGAAGAGTGCAGACTCATGTTGGATAGCTCCTAGTCAACGCGGCACGACAAAGGTCGACCGCTCGTTGCGTTGCCAAACCGGGCCGTCGGCGGCCATCGGGCGCTGCTCGACGTGGAACTCGATCGGGTGCGCACCGCTGCCGGCACGCTGCGCCGCTGGCGCCGCCACCTGCACGGCCACTGGCACCCAGCGCGACTCGGCCGCGCCGACACTGACCTCGCCAGCGCCCGCAACCTGCGCGCCCGCCAGGCCGGAGACCGTGATGCGGTAACGCTGCGCGACCTCACTCGCGTTCATCAGTTGCAGTCGGTAGACGTTCTCGACATGCCCGTCCTCGACCAGCCGGGCCAGCGTGCCGCGGTCGCGCACCACGTCGACCCTGAACGGCGTGCGCAGCGCCAGGCTGGCGGCCAGGGCGATGCAGATCGCCGCCAGCACGGCGCCGTAGGCCAGCACGCGCGGGCGCAGCACGCGTCGCCAGCGCTGGCCGCGCGTGAGCTGCTCGGCCAGGCCGTTCTCGGTGTCGTAGCGGATCAGGCCGCGCGGGTACTGCATCTTGTCCATCACGCTGTCGCAGACGTCGACGCAGGCGGCGCAGCCGATGCACTCGTTCTGCAGGCCTTTGCGGATGTCGATGCCGGTCGGGCAGACCTGCACGCACAGCTCGCAGTCGATGCAGTGACCGAGCTGGGCCGCCGCCAGATCGGTCTTGCGGCCGCGGGTGCCCCGCGGCTCGCCGCGCCCGGCGTCGTAGCTGACGGTCAGTGTGTCGCGGTCGAACATCGCACTCTGGAAGCGCGCGTACGGGCACATGTACTTGCACACCTGCTCGCGCAGGAAGCCGGCATTGCCATAGGTGGCCAGGCCGTAGAACAGCACCCAGAACCACTCCCAGGGACCGAAATCGAGCGTGAAGGCCTCGGCCCACAGGGTCTGGATCGGCGTGAAGTAGCCGACGAAGGTGAAGCCGGTCCACAGGGCCAGCGCGATCCACAGCCCGTGCTTGGCACCCCGGCGCAGCAACTTGGCAGTGCTCCATGGCGCGGCATCCAGACGGATGCGCGCATTGCGGTCGCCCTCGAGCCGGCGCTCGATCCACATGAACATCTCCGTGTACACCGTCTGCGGGCAGGCGTAACCGCACCACAGGCGCCCGGCCACCGCGGTGAACAGGAACAGGCCGTAGGCGCTGACCACCAGCAGACCCGTTAGGTAGATGAAGTCCTGCGGGTACAACACCAGGCTGCCGAGGTAGAAGCGCCTGGACGAAAGATCGAACAGCACCGCCTGGCGTGCGTTCCATTGCAGCCACGGCAGGCCATAGAACACCAGTTGCGTCGCCCAGACGAAGGCCCAGCGCCAGTTGGCGAACCAGCCGGTGACTGTGCGGGCATGGATCGTCTGCTGCTTTTCGTAGAG
The DNA here is from genome assembly GCA_031389565.1 of Burkholderiales bacterium. Lineage (GTDB taxonomy): Bacteria > Pseudomonadota > Gammaproteobacteria > Burkholderiales > Burkholderiaceae_C > CADEEN01. Next base: position 15,504 of record JANMSR010000289.1, on the reverse strand, counting down.
CCAGATGAACTCGCCACCGGCCGCGGTGGCGGGGGGCCGATCGGTCACGGGTTGGCCGCCACCCGGGTGCCCGACAGGCTCCACACATAGGCCGCGAGCACGCGGATCTGTTCGGCCGACAGGCGACCGGCGTGCGCGGGCATGACGTTGTTCTTGCCGCCGTTGACCATAGCCACGATGGCCTGTTCGCCCCAGCCGTGCAGCCAGACTTTGTCGCTCAGGTTCGGCGCCCCGAGCGCCTGGTTGCCCTTGCCGTCGACACCGTGGCAGGCGGCGCAGGTCGCGAACTTCGGCCGGCCGAGTTGCGCTGCGAGTTTGTCGTGCGGGCTGCCCGACAGGCTGAGCACGTAGTGCGCGACGTTGCGCACATCGTCGCCGCCACCGACGGCTGCGGCCATCGGCGGCATCACGCCGTTGCGCCCCTGGGTGATGGTCTGCTGGATGGCGGCGAACGAGCCGCCCCACAGCCAGTCGTTGTCGGTCAGGTTCGGGAAGCCCTTGCTGCCGCGCGCGTCGGAGCCGTGGCAAGTGGCGCAGTTGTTGATGAACAGGCGCTCGCCGACGCCCATGGCCCGGCTGTCACGGGCCAACTCGGTTTCGTTCATGGCCGCAAAGCGCGCGTACAGCGGCGCCATCGTCAACGCCGCACGCGCCTGCTCGCCTTCGTACTGGCCGCGGCTGGTCCACTTCAGGTTGCCGTCGTAGCTGCCCAGTCCCGGGTACAGCGCCAGGTAGGCAAACGAGAACAGCACGGTGATCACGAACAGCACCATCCACCAGCGCGGCAGCGGGTTGTTCATTTCGCGCAGGTCTTCGTCCCAGACATGCCCGGTGGTGTTGTCGTCGACACCGACGGCGGGCGCGCGGCGGCGCGCGGCGATGAACAGCAGCACCAGGCAGGCGACGAGGCCCAGGACGGTGCCGACTGTGACGTAGACCGACCAGCCGCTGGCAAAGAAGTCGCTCATGGCCGGCCCTGCCCTTCACCCTCGAACGGCAGCCGTGCCGCGGCGTCGAACGCGCTGCGCCGCGGCGTGCGGTAGACCCAGACCACGAGGGCCAGGAACAGCAGCAGGCCGATCACGGTGACGGCGCTGCGCAGGTCATTGATATCCATCGTCATGGGCTCCTCACTTGACCGTGGTGCCGAGCACCTGAAGGTAGGCCACCAGCGCGTCGAGCTCGGTCTGGCCCTTGACTGCGGCGCCGGCGCCGGCGACCTCGTCGTCGCTGTACGGCACGCCGAGCCGGCGCAAGGCCGTCAGCTTGGGCGCCATGTCGGCCGGATCGACCGCGGTGCGCGCCAGCCACGGGTAGGCCGGCATGTTCGATTCGGGCACCAGGTCGCGCGGGTTGTTCAGGTGCACGCGCTGCCACTCGTCGCTGTACTTGCCGCCGACGCGGTGCAGGTCGGGGCCGGTGCGCTTGCTGCCCCACTGGAACGGCCGGTCATAGACGAACTCGCCGGCGGTCGAGTAGTGACCGTAGCGCAGCGTCTCGGCGCGAAAGGGCCGGATCATCTGCGAGTGGCAGTTGTAGCAACCCTCGCGGACGTAGACGTCGCGGCCGGCCAACTGCAGCGCGGTGTAGGGCTTGAGCCCCGGCGCGGGCTGCGTCGTCGAGCGCTGGAAGTACAAGGGCACGATCTCGACCAGGCCGCCGATGGCGATCGTGACCAGGATCAGCACGATCATCAGGAAGTTGCTGGTCTCGATCTTTTCGTGACCGGTGGGGTGGGTGGATTCAGCCATCTTGTCGTTACCTTGTTGTTCAGGCGAGTGCGGCACGCAGCGGCGGGATCGGGACCGGGCGCGGCTGGCCGCTCCTCACCGTCATCAGCACGTTCCAGACCATCACCCCCATACCGGCCAGGAACAGCAGGCCGCCCGCCAGGCGCACGACGTAGAACGGATAGGTTGCCTTGACGCTCTCGACGAAGCTGTAGACCAGGGTGCCGTCGGGGTTGACCGCGCGCCACATCAGGCCCTGCATCACACCGGCGATCCACATCGCGGCGATGTAGAGCACGATGCCGATGGTGGCGATCCAGAAATGCAACTCGATCGCGCGCACGCTGTGCATCGCCGTGCGGCCGTACATGCGCGGGATCAGGTGGTACAGGCTGCCCATCGTCATCAACGCGACCCAGCCCAGCGCGCCGCTGTGCACATGGCCGATGGTCCAGTCGGTGTAGTGCGAGAGCGCGTTGACGGTCTTGATCGACATCATCGGCCCTTCGAAGGTGCTCATGCCGTAGAAGGACAGGCTGACGATGAGGAACTTGAGGATCGGGTCGTCGCGCAACTTGTGCCAGGCGCCCGACAGCGTCATCACGCCGTTGATCATGCCGCCCCAGCTCGGCGCCAGCAGCACCAGCGAGAAGACCATGCCGACGCTTTGCGCCCAGTCGGGCAGCGCGGTGTAGTGCAGGTGGTGCGGGCCGGCCCACATGTAGGTGAAGATCAGGGCCCAGAAGTGCACGATCGACAGCCGGTACGAGTACACCGGCCGCTCGGCCTGCTTGGGGATGTAGTAGTACATCATCCCGAGGAAGCCCGCGGTGAGGAAGAAGCCGACCACGTTATGGCCGTACCACCATTGCACCATCGCATCCTGCACGCCGGCGTAGGCCGAGTAGCTCTTGGTCAGGCTCACGGGAAGCGCGGCGCTGTTGACGATGTGCAATAGCGCGACCGCGAGAATGAAGGAGCCGAAGAACCAGTTGGCGACGTAGATGTGGCGCACCTTGCGGATGCCGATGGTGCCGAAGAAGACCACCGCGTAGGCCACCCACACGACCGCGATCAGCAGGTCGATCGGCCACTCGAGTTCGGCGTATTCCTTGCCTTGCGTCATGCCCAGCGGCAGCGTGATCGCGGCCAGCACGATCACCGCCTGCCAGCCCCAGAACGTGAACATCGCCAGGCCCGGCGCGAACAGGCGCGTCTGCCCCGTGCGCTGGGCCACGTGGTAGGAGGTGGCGAAGAGCGCGCAGCCGCCGAAGGCAAAGATCACCGCATTGGTGTGCAACGGGCGCAGGCGGCCGTAGGACAGCCACGGGATGCCGAAGTTGAGTTCCGGCCACGCCAGTTGGGCGGCAATCACCACCCCCACCAGCATGCCGACCACGCCCCACAGCACGGCAGCCAGTGCGAACAAGCGCACCGCATCATCGGTGTAGACCGGCTCGCTGCCGGCCAAGTTTGCTACAGCCATCGATCGCCTCCTCTTTGCTAGCGGATCGATTGTTCGACTGCCGTGCCCGGCGAGGCTTGACGCGCATCAAGCGGCAGCTCGAGGATGCGCTCGCCCTCGCGCTCGAGATCGTCGAACTGGCCGCCGCGCAGCGCCCAGGCAAAGATCGCCAGGACGGCCAGCACCAGCAGCGCCGAGAACGGAATGAGCAGGTACAGGATGTCCATGCGTCAGGCCAGCGCCGGGCCGCCCCAAGCGGCCTGAACTCCCCTCGGGGGACGCGAGTGCAACGAGTTGGGGGTCGTCATTTCTAGCGCGCGAGCCTCAGCGCGTTGCCGACCACCACCAACGAACTCGCTGCCATCCCGAGCCCGGCCAGCCACGGCGGCAAGGCACCGGCCAGCGCGAGTGGGATGCACGCCGCGTTGTAGGTCGCGGCCCAGGCGAAGTTCTGGCGCACGATGCGGCGCGTTCGCCGCGCCAGCGCGAACGCCTGCGCCACGTCACCCAGGCGCATCGACAACAGCAGCGCATCGGCACTCTGGCGCGCCAGATCGGCGCCCTCGCCCATGGCCAGCGACACGTCGGCTTGCGCCAGCACCGGCGCGTCATTGATGCCGTCGCCGAGCATGGCAACCACGCGGCCGCCGGCCTGCGCTGCGCGCAGCGCCGCCAGTTTGTCCTGCGGCGTCGCGTCGCCCTGGGCCGACGCCAGGCCGAGCCGCGTGGCCAGGCGCAGCACGCGCGCGCTGCGGTCGCCCGAGAGCACGCGCACCTCGATGCCCTGCTGCTGCAGTGCGGCGATGGCCGCGGCGGCATCCGGACGCAGCGTTTCGTCGAAGTCAAAGCGCAGCCAGGCCTGCCCCGCCGGGCCGAACCACAGGTGCAGCGCGTCGTCGTCGTTCGTGGGCGCGCCGACGAATCCGGCCGAACCGAGGCGCCACTCGCGGCCTTGCACGTCGAGTGCGGCGATGCCGGCGCCGGGTTGCTCGCGCACGTCGCGCCAGTCCGATACACCTCGTGCGGCCTGCGCGGCCAGCGCGCGCGACTGCGGGTGGTTCGACCAGGCCGCCAGCGCAGTGGCGGCCTGCAGCAACTCGCTGTCGTCGCCCTGCGGCGCTCCAGCCAGGCGCGTGTAGCCGCAGTAGACGGGCCGCTCGTCGGTGAGGGTGCCGGTCTTGTCGACGAACAGCGTGCGCACCCGCGCCATCGCCTCGAGCGCGTCGGGCCGGCGCAACAGCACGCCGCTGCGCGCCAGGCGACCGCTGGCCACCAGGTGTGCCGACGGGGCCGCCAGCGACAGCGCGCAGGGGCAGGTCACGATCAGCACCGACACAGCAACCCACAGCGCGCGGGAGGGCTCGACCACGCTCCACACCGCCGCCGCCAGCGCGGCCAGTACCAGCACGCCGATCAGGAATGGCGCCGCCCAGCGATCGGCGCTGGCAGCGAACGCCGGGCGCTGCGCCGTCGCCGCGCGCTGCAGGGCGACGATCGCAGCCTGCCTGGTCGCCGATCCGCAACGCGTGACGCGCAATTCGACCGGTGCGCCCAGATTCAGGCTGCCCGCCAGCACCTCGTCACCCGGCTGCTTGGGCAGCGGGTGCGACTCACCCGACAGCAGCGACTCGTCGGCCGTGGTCACGCCGGCCAGCAGCACGCCGTCGGCGGGGAAAGCCGAACCGAGGGCCACCCGCACGCGGTCGCCGGCAACCAGGCGAAGTGCCGACACCTGTTCGATGCGGCCGTCGGCCAGCACCCGCGCTGCACGCTCGGGCAGCGACGCCGTGCCGGCCTCCAGCGCATCGGCGGCACGGTGGCGCGCGCGCAGTTCGAGCCAGCGGGCCCCGAGCAGAAAGGCCACGAACATCGCCAGCGAATCGAAATAGACCTCGTGGCCGAACGGGCCCTCTGGGTCGAACGCCGCACCGGTGCTGGCGACGAACGTGACGAGCACTCCCAGCGCCACGGGCAGGTCCATGCCGACGCGGCGCTGGCGCAGTGCCCGCCACGCGCCGCTGAAGAACGGCGCGGCACTGAACAGCAGCACCGGCAGCGTCAGCAGCCAACTGCCCCAGTGCAGGAGTTGGCGCAGGTCGGGCGCGAGATCGCCGGCCTCGGCCAGGTAGACGGGCGTCGCGAACATCATCACCTGCATGGCGCAGAAGGCGGCGACGAACCAGCGCCACAGCGCCAGGCGCTGCTCGCGCTGGCGCAGCGCGCGGGCGTCGGCGGCGAGGTCGGGCGCGGCGTCGTAGCCGGCGGCGCGCACGGCAGCCACCAGGGCCGAGGCCCGCGTGCGCGCCGGGTCCCACTGGACCCGGGCGACGCCGGCAGCGGCGTTGACGCGAGCGGCGTGAACGCCGTCGACCTTGTGCAGCGCCGTCTCGATCAGCCCTGCGCAGGCCGCGCAATGCAAGCCGGCCAGGCGCAGTGAAGAATCGGCCGCACCGTCGGCACCCCAACGGGTGTAGCCCGCCAGCGCTTCGGGCTCATCAAAGGCCGACAGGTCGGCGCAAACTTCAGCAACGGCGTTCATCGGCATCGGGCTCTGCCGATAATCTAGGCACCGCTGGCATCCACCCCCATGACCTACATCAAGCCGTACTCGCTGCTCGTCGCCCTGGCGCTGACCGCGGCTGCTGTCGCCCAGGGTGGCGCTGGCGTGGCGCAGACCCTGCCGGCAATCACGCTGCAAGCCGGTATGCACACCATCCGCGCCGCGCTGGCACAAACCCCCGAGCAGCGCCAGACGGGGCTGATGTTCCGCCGTGAGATGCCACAGCACGAGGGCATGCTGTTCGTCTTCGACGAGGCCTCGCCGCAGTGCTTCTGGATGAAGAACACCGTGCTGCCGCTGTCGATCGCCTTCCTGGCCGACGACGGCAGCGTGGTCAACATCGCCGACATGCAGCCCCAGGCGCTCGACAGCCACTGCTCGACCCGGCCGGTGCGCTTCGTGCTCGAGATGAACCAGGGCTGGTTCGCCAAACGCGGCGTCAAGCCCGGCTCGAAGATCAGCGGCCCGCCGTTCGCCGCCGGGCGCTGAGCCCCACTTTGCACTGGCTGGCCGCGGGTGGGGCGACTTCGCTATAGTCGCCGCGTTCGCATTCCTAACAACGAGGAGCCAGACCAGTATGGGTGCCATTCTTCAATCTTTGGGCCGCACGGTCGCCGCCGGCGTGGTGCTGGTGGTCCTGCTGGCGCTGTTGGTCGGCAACGTGCCGATGGACCACGCCTGGTCCAAGTTCGTGATGCGCTGGCTGCACGTGGTCGCCGGCGTGATGTGGATCGGCCTGCTGTGGTACTTCAACTTCGTGCAGATCCCGTCGATGCCCAAGATCCCCGACGAACACAAGCCGGCCATCGGCAAGGTGATCGCTCCGGAGGCCCTGTTCTGGTTCCGCTGGGCGGCCCTGGCCACTGTGGTCACCGGCGCGTTGCTGGCTTGGATGAGCGGCTACATCGTCTCGGCGCTGGCCCTGCAGCGGCCGTTCCTGGCCATCGGCATCGGCATGTGGCTGGGGCTGATCATGGCCTTCAACGTCTGGTTCATCATCTGGCCGAATCAGAAGAAGGCGCTGGGTATCGTCACCGTGCCGCCGGAAGAGAAAGCCAAGGCCGCCCGGCTGGCGATGCTGATCTCGCGCACCAACACGATGCTGTCGCTGCCGATGCTGTACTGCATGGTGGCGCAACAGAACACCGGGCTCTGAACGACCGTCGGCCGCGATGACGCCGGGCCCTCGGGACCGCGGGCACGGTGCTTTGCTTTCGGCGTCACCTCGCTGCGCAGCATGGGCCTGCGCCGAAGCGCGAATCGATTTCACCCTCGTGCACGCACCGTCGCGAGTTGCACCTCGGCCACGCCGCGCGCCATCGTCAGACGCAGTTCCTGGCCGGCGGCGAGTTGCTGCGGGTCGGTCAGCAGCGCACCACCCGGTGTCTGCACGACGCTGTAGCCGCGTTCGACGACGCGTTGGGGGTCGAGCGCACGCAAGCGCGCCGCGAGCATCGCCAGGCGGTGCCGCGGTTGGGCCACCCGGTCGCGCACGGCGTGCAGCAGCCGGCCGGCCTGCGCCTGCAACGCGCAGGCGCAGACATGGCGGGCCCGCACGGCCGCCGCGGCGAGCCGGCTGGCCAGGTGGTCGAGCCGGCGCGTGTGCGTGGCGATTCGCGCGGGCGGCACCAGACGGGGCGCGAGCCGGTCGAGCCGCTGCGCCCGGACCTGCAGACTGCGCTCGACGCCGCGTGACAGCGTGCGTGCCAGCCCTTGCAACGCCGACAGCAGCTCGGCGGCCGCAGGCGCGGCCAGCTCGGCGGCGGCGGTCGGCGTGGGCGCGCGCAGGTCGGCGGCAAAGTCGGCCAACGTGATGTCGGTTTCATGGCCGACGCCGCAGACCAGCGGGATCGGCGAGGCCGCCACCGCGCGCACCACGCGCTCGTCGTTGAAGGCCCACAGGTCTTCGAGCGAACCGCCGCCGCGGGCCAGCACGAGCACGTCGACCTCGCGCCGCCGGGCCGCCAGCGTCAGCGCCGCCACCAGGGCCGCCGGCGCTTCGCTGCCCTGCACCGGGCTCGGGTAGACGATCACCGGCACCTGCGGTGCGCGCCGTGCCAGGGTGGTTAACACGTCGTGCAGCGCCGCGGCGCCGAGCGAGCTGACCACGCCGATACGCTGCGGGTAGCGCGGCAGGCTGCGCTTGCCGGCCGGGTCGAACAAGCCCTCGGCTTCGAGCTTGGCCTTGAGCGCCAGGAACTGTTCGTACAGCGAGCCGGCCCCGAGTGGGCGCATGGCCTCGACCACGAACTGCAGCTCGCCGCGCGGCTCGTACACCGCCACACGCCCGCGCAGCTCGACCTGCAGGCCGTCGCGGGGCGCGAAATCGAGCAGCGCCGCGGCGCGGCGAAACATCGCGCAACGCAGGCTGGCCTCGGCGCCTTCGGCGTCCTTGAGCGTGAAGTAGCAGTGTCCGCTGGTCGCGCGCGAGAAGCCCGAAAGCTCGCCGCGCACGCTGCAGGCGCCAAAGCGCACAGCCAGCGCATCGGCGACCGCCAGCACCAGCGCGCCGACGCTCCAAACGTGCGGCACCGCACCCAGGGCGGTGGTCTCAGCCACCGGCCAGCCCAGCATGGGCGCGGGCCCAGAACTCCACAGCCGCGCCAATGCTGGCCTGGCGCGGTGCTGTGCCTGTCACAGCCCTGTCACTTCTATCTAAGTGGTTGATGTGCAAGGATTTTTTCCTGCTGAAAGATTGAGCAAACTGTCTCCGGGCCAGTCCGCATGCGCCCTGGCGGCCGGGCTTGCGAAGTTACACACAATGTTGTCCACCGCAGCGGTGGATTGCCAGCCAGTTGCGCATGGGGCTGGCGTCGCGCGAATCGCACAGCGCGCAAAAGACCGGTGCTTTGCAGACCGGAACAGCGCGTTGCCGGGCCCATAATCGCGCGGCTTCGAATGCCCGCCGCAGCCTCTGGGGCGGGCATGGTTTGAGGTGCTTCTTCGCTTTCGGGGACCGCTTGTTTTCGATCATACAAGCCGCAGGCTGGCCGATCTGGCCGCTGATCATTTGCTCGATCGTGGCCCTGGCGCTGGTGATCGAACGCCTGGCCAGCCTGCGCAGTGCGCGCGTGGCGCCGGAAAAGCTGCTCGAGGAGGTGATCTCGATCACCCGCACGAGCCTGCCGTCTTCGGACGTGGTCAACAAACTGGCCGGCAACTCCGCGCTCGGCCAGGTGCTGGCGGCGGGCCTGCGCAGCGTGGTGGCCGAGCCACGCCTGAGCGAGAGCGCCCTGCGTCTGGTGTTCGAGAACGCCGGCCGCGTGACCGTGCACCGGCTCGAGCGCTACATGAACACGCTGGGCTCGATCGCCACCGCGGCGCCGCTGCTGGGCTTGTTCGGCACCGTGGTCGGCATGATCGAGATCTTCGGCTCGCAGGCACCCAGCGGCGGCAGCAACCCGGCGCAACTTGCGCACGGCATCTCTGTGGCGCTGTACAACACCGCGTTCGGTCTGATGATCGCCATTCCCGCGCTGCTGTTTTACCGCTACTTTCGCGGCCGCATCGACGAGTTCACCGTCGACATGGAGCAGGCCGCCGAGCGACTGGTGCCGCACCTGATGCGCTTTGCCGTGAAGCAAGCCTGAAGCGGCGATGAACTTCCGCAAGCACCGCAACGAAGAGCCGGAGATCAACCTGATCCCGTTCATCGACGTGCTGTTGGTGGTCTTGATCTTCCTGATGATGTCGACGACGTACTCGAAGTTCACCGAGCTGCAGGTCAATCTGCCGACGGCCGAAGCCGACAAGCCGCGCGACCGGCCGGCCGAGATCATCGTCGCGGTGGCCGGCGACGGCCGTTACGCCGTCAACCGCAAGGCGCTCGACGGGCGCAGCGTCGAGACGTTGACGGCCGCACTGAGCGCCGCGGCGCAAGTGCTGAAAGACCCGGTCGTGATTGTCTCGGCCGACGCCACCGCCGCCCATCAGGCGGTGATCAACGTGCTCGACGCGGCGCGTCGCGCCGGCTTGGCACGCCTGACCTTCGCCGCTCAAACCGGCGCCGGCGACCCGGGTGCGGCGGGCGACGGCGCTGCGCCGCGTTGAAGCCATCGCCGCGGCCGACCGCGTCCTCTCACATGCAGGCCCCCACCGGCGGCCTGTTGCTGCGTCTGGGCGCCGCGCTACAGCGCCAGTGGTGGGTGCTGCCGCCCACGCCCGCCGCGCAAGCGCTGCGCCCATTGGCGGCCCTGTACGCGTGTCTGGCGGCCGTGCACCGGCGGCTGAGCCGGCCGCAACGCGTCGGCGTGCCCGTGGTCGTGGTCGGCAACCTGATCGCCGGCGGCGCGGGCAAGACGCCGACCACGATCGCCGTCGTGCGGCTGTTGCGCGCGTTCGGCTGGCACCCCGGCGTGGTCTCGCGCGGCCACGGCCGACGAAGCCGCGGTGTGGTCGCGGTCAGCCGCGACAGCCGCGCCGATGAATGCGGCGACGAGCCGCTGCTGATCCGGCTGCGCACCGGCATGCCGGTAATGGTCGGCGCCGACCGCGTCGCCGCGGCGCGCGCGCTGCTCGCTGCACACCCGCAGGTCGACATCATCGTGGCCGACGACGGACTGCAACACCGGCGCCTGGCGCGCGACCTGCAGATCATCGTCTTCGACGAGCGCGGCGCGGGCAATGGCCTGCTGCTGCCGGCGGGCCCGTTGCGCGAGCCACTGCCGGGCCTGGTGCCTGCCGCCACGCTGGTGCTCTACAACGCACCGCGCGTCAGCACCCGCCTGCCAGGCTGGATGGCCACGCGGCGGCTGGCGGGCGTGCTGCGGCTGGCCGACTGGTGGCAGGGTCACACGCCCCGGGCCGGCAGTTGGAAGGCACTGCGGGGCCTGCCGCTGCTGGCTGCCGCCGGGATGGCGGACCCGGCGCGTTTTTTTGTGATGCTCGAGGCCCAGGGGCTGACGCTGGCGCAGACGCTGTCGCTGCCCGACCACTATCGCTTCGACGCACTGCCTTGGCCCGCAGACACCCCCGATGTCGTCATCACCGAGAAGGACGCCGTCAAGCTGCGGCCCGGCGTGCTGCCGCGCGCGGGCGACCTGACGCGGGTGTGGGTTGCAGCGCTAGACTTCGAACCTGAAGTGGCGTTCGCCGCGGCACTCAAACGCCACTGCCCGCACCCTCCGAAGCACTGACCTGAGGGACCGACCCATGACTGCGCTCGACCACCGCCTGATCGATCTGCTGGTGTGCCCGCTGTGCAAGAGCCCGCTGCACATGCAGCGCAGCGCCGACGGCCAGCCGCAGGCGCTGGCCTGTGTGGCCGACCGGCTGGCCTTCCCGATCCGCGACGGCATCCCGGTGATGCTCGAAGAGCAAGCGCAGCCGTTCGACCCCGCGGACGCCGCGTGAGCTTTTCGGTGATCATTCCGGCGCGGCTGGCGTCGACGCGGCTGCCCAACAAACCCCTGGCCGACATCGGCGGGCTGCCGATGGTGGTGCGGGTGGCGCAGCGCGCGGCGCTGTCGCAGGCGCAGCAGGTGGTGGTGGCCGCCGACGATGCCTCGATCGTCGCCGCGTGCGAGCGTCACGGCGTGCGCGCGCTGCTGACGCGAACCGACCACGCCAATGGCAGCGACCGCCTGGCCGAGGCCTGCGAACAGCTCGGCCTCGATGGCGGTGCAACCGTGGTCAACGTGCAGGGCGACGAGCCGCTGATCGATCCGGCGCTGATCGACGCCTGCGCGGCCCTGCTCGACGCCCACCCCGACTGCGCGGTCGGCACCGCCGCGCACCCCATCGCGTCGGTGGCCGACTACGTCAACCCGAATGTGGTGAAGGTCGTGCTGGACGCTGCCGGCCGTGCGCTGCTGTTCAGCCGCGCGCCGCTGCCGTGGTGGCGCGATGGCTATGCCGCCGGCATGGCCAACGCAAGCGCCCTGCCCGACCCGGCGCCACTGCGCCACGTCGGCGTGTACGCCTACCGCGCCGCCTTCCTGCGCCGATTCCCGAGCTTGGCGATGGCCCCGCTCGAACGCATCGAGGCGCTCGAGCAGTTGCGCGTGTTGTGGCACGGCGAGCGCATCGCGGTGCATGTGACGGCCGAGGCACCGGGCGCCGGCGTCGACACCCCTGAGGATCTGGAACGCGTGCGGCGGTTGTTCAGCGACTGACTTTCGCTGTCAGTGCCGCGCAGGGTGCGGGTGATAAGCTGCACGAGAAGCGAGCCGACACGCTGGCCACCAGCCATCACAAGAGGACGACGATGCGACTGATTCTGTTGGGGGCGCCGGGCGCCGGCAAGGGCACGCAAGCCACCTTCCTGTGCCAGAAATACGCCATCCCGCAGGTCAGCACCGGCGACATGCTGCGCGCCGCAGTCAAGGCCGGCACCCCGCTCGGCGTGGCCGCGAAGAAGGTGATGGACTCGGGCGCACTGGTCAGCGACGACATCATCATCGGCCTGGTGAAGGAACGCATCGCCCAGCCCGACTGCGCCAACGGTTTTTTGTTCGACGGCTTTCCCCGCACCATCGCGCAGGCCGACGCGATGAAGCACGCCGGTGTCAAGCTCGACGTCGTGCTCGAGATCGACGTGCCCGACAGCGCGATCATCGAGCGCATGAGCGGGCGCCGCGCGCACCTGGCCTCAGGCCGCACCTACCACGTGGTCTTCAATCCACCCAAGGTGGCCGGCGTCGACGACGTGACCGGCGAGCCGTTGGTGCAGCGCGCCGACGACAGCGAAGAAACCGTCAAGAAGCGCCTGGACGTGTACCACGCGCAGACGCGCCCACTGGTCGATTACTACAACCACTGGGCTGCCAGCGGCGATACCAGCGCGCCGCGCTATCGCAAGATCGACGGCACCGGCAGCATCGACGAGATCGCCGCGCGCGCGCTCGCCGCGTTGCGCTGAACGAGATCGAGAGCATGGAAATCGCAGGCAAGGTCTTCATCGTCACCGGCGGCGCCTCGGGCCTCGGTGAAGGCACCGCGCGCATGCTCGCGCGCGAGGGCGCCACCGTCGTCGTCGCCGATGTGCAGGTCGAAAAGGGCGAAGCGTTGGCGCGCGAACTCGGCGGCGCCTTCGTCAAGTGCGACGTGACCCAGGAAGCCGACGGCCAGGCCGCGGTGGCCAAAGCCGCGTCGCTCGGCAAGCTGATGGGACTGGTGAATTGCGCCGGCATCGCCATCGGCGTGAAGACCGTCGGCAAGGACGGAGCGCACCCGCTGGACCAGTTTGCCAAGGTCATCAGTATCAACCTGGTCGGCAGCTTCAACATGATCCGCCTGGCCGCCGAGGCGATGTGCAGGAACGCCCCCGAGCCCACCGGCGAGCGCGGCGTGCTGATCAGCACTGCCAGCGTGGCCGCCTACGACGGCCAGATCGGCCAGGCCGCCTATTCGGCCAGCAAGGGCGGCATCGTCGGCATGACCCTGCCGATCGCCCGCGACCTGGCCCGCAACGGCATCCGCAACATGACCATCGCGCCGGGCATCTTCGGCACGCCGATGCTGTTCGGCATGCCGCAGGAAGTGCAGGACGCGCTGGCCGCCGGCGTGCCCTTCCCGAGCCGCCTGGGCACGCCGGCCGACTACGCCAAGCTGGTGCAGCAGATCGTGACCAACGAGATGCTCAACGGCGAGGTGATCCGGCTGGATGGGGCGATTCGGCTGGCGCCGAAGTGAGCGTCACACAACCCGGACGAAGCGCCCATAGCGCTTGAGGGTGATGTCGGCGGTTAGCAGGGTCAGGCGCTCGACGATGGCTTGGGCCACCAAGAGGCGGTCGAACGGATCCCGATGCACCCATGGCAGCGACGCCACCCGAGCGATGTGCAGCGCCTGGATCGGCAACTCGATGAAGCCCTCTGCGAGCAGCGCGTGGTGTAGCTTCGATGGATCAACCGAGAAGCCGGGTCGCCCGAGCGAGGTCTTGATGGCCACCTCCCACAAGGTAGCCAAACTGAACGCCAGCGGCGCTTCGCGCGAGCGCAAGAGTTTGCTGGCCTTGGCAGACAGCCTCTCGGGCTCGAAAGCGGCCCAGAGCACCAGAGGGGTGTCGAGCAGATGCATTGTCGGCCGCCTACCGGGCGGCACCGAACATCGCGTCGATATCGGTCGCGAACGCCTCCTTCACATCGACTTCGACGACGCCATGGCCGGTCAGGAAACCCAATGTTCTGAAGGTCGGCGCCGCTTCCAGCGGCAGCACACGCACCATCGGCTTGCCCGCCTTGGCGATAATGAAATCGCGCCCCTTGGCAGCCTGCTCTACCAGCCGGGACAAGTGGGTCTTGGCCTCGTGAATGTTGACAGTGACGGTCATTTTGCCCTCCAGTGAACCAAGTTGAACGAACTAAGTTTATCAGCACCGCGGTATCGGCCAGACGGCCTTCACCGCCAGCAAGGGCGGTATCGTCGGCATGACCCTGCCGATCGCCCGCGACCTGGCGCGCAACGGCATCCGCTGCATGACCATCGCACCGGGCATCTTCGGCACACCGATGTTGTTCGGCATGCCCAAGGAAGTGCAGGACGCGCTGGCGGCGGGCGTGCCCTTTCCGAGCCGCTTGGGCACGCCTGCCGACTACGCCAAGCTGGTGCAGGCGATCGTCACCAACGAGATGCTGAATGGCGAGGTGATTCGGCTGGATGGGGCAATCCGGTTGGCGCCGAAGTAGGTGCCGCAGCTCATAGCAGCCTAACGGCCGGCAGCCCCCTCATGCCGCGATCGAACGTCGCCACCTCGTCACACCCCGCCGACTGCGCCTTCATGGCCAGCAGGCAGTCTGCAAAGTCAGCCCGTCCGCGCTCGAAGGCATCGATCGCGTCACGCACCGCGGCGGCCGACTCCAGGACAACGGTTGCGTGCGACGAGAGCGTTCGCAGCGCCTTGACGATGTCTGTTCGCTCACGGCGGTAGGCCCTGGCGAGTGTGCAAACCATCTCGACCAGCACGGTATCGGCAACCCAGACGGCCTTGTGTTCCGCATCGGCCCGGTCAAACAGACGGCGGGCCTTGGTGGCCTGCGCGGGATCGTCGCCGACAAGCAGGCGAAGCAGTACGTTGGTATCGACTGCGATCACCGCACGCGCCTGGCCCGTTCACGCACGGTCTCGGTTACTGCGGCCTCCATCTCCTCCAGCGAACGCGACGGCTCGCCGGGCTTGGCCAGCAAGCCGAACAGCGCGTCCGAGCCCTTGGCAAGCACCTGAACATTCAAGCTGCCGTCGGCCGTAATGTGAAACGCGAGGCGCGAGCCAGGCTGGATACCCAGCCGCTCACGCAAGGCCTTGGGCAGCGTGACCTGCCCCTTGTCGCTGACCATGGCTGTGGTGGACATGGGTCTTTCCAGAAAGTGGCTGGCTATCTTGCCGCAGCGGTGCCATCCATAGAGTTCCCAGAGTTCTTACAGGGAAGTATTTTCCAACTGTCGCGACGGCGTCGGAATTTGCACCGAGTCGCCTGGGTACGCAGGCCGACTACGCCAAGCAGGTGCAGGCGATCATCACCAGCGAGATATTGAATGGCGAAGTGATTCGGGGCGATTCGGTTAGCGCCGAAGTAGGCCCCTATAGCGGCTTCGGAGGCTATATGCAATCGGCAGACGGCCGCGGGGCAATGGATAGCGGCGGACGCGGCGAGCAGAGACGGCGGGCCCCTCCAGAGCCGCCTGGGCACTCCGGGCGACCACGCGAAACTCGTGCCGGCGCATTCGAGAACGCATGCGTTGGGGTCTTATCGGGGAGCGCAAGATCGACGTCCCGGTGGCCGACCCGCCGATGGACGCGCAGCGTGCCGG
>JANMSR010000261.1:0-8975 GCA_031389565.1 Burkholderiales bacterium | reverse complement strand
GTCAAGGGCGACATCTCGTCGCCGCGCCGCGAACTCCAGCGCGAGCACGCGTCCAAGCTCGCGGCCGGCCTGATGCGCCCGGGAGCGGCCAGTCGCGCCGATGCGCGCAGCCTGCTGCGCCACGAGGCGCAGGCGCTGCTGTCGCGCATCAAGGCGGCGGCACATCGCGCCGACTTGAGCGTCGAGGCCCGCGCTCACCTTGCCGACAGCGCCGAGACGCTGACTCAGGCGCTCGCGGCCCGGTTGGCACGCGCCGGTGCCTGAAGGTTGAGGTCGGCCGTTCGAGGGCCCGCTGCGGCGGGCCTTCGCGGCCCCGCGCGAGTCAGGCCCAAGAACCCGCGCTTCGTCGCACCGGAGCGGCCACCATCGCCCGCGTCTGCCGTGATGGCGTTATCGTGCCGTCATGTCCTCCACGCCGCTGACTGCCGACGCGCCGCAGCCACCCTTCCTGCGCCGATTCTTCGGCGCCTTGACGGGGGAGAGCGTCGGCTGGGCCGTCGGCCTGGCGACTCTCGTGGCGCTGATGCTTGCGCCGATTTTCTTGCCGCCGTGGCCAGTGCTTTTCGGCCGCACCTTGTTCGTCTCCATCGTCTTGTTGGTCGCCTTCACGGCGGCCGGGCAATGGCGCAACGCGCCCCTGCCGCGCTGGGTGGTGCAACTGATTGCAGTGGCCCTGGCCGCGCCGCTGGCCACGCTGGCGGTCTACCTGCTGTCCACCGGCGGCGATTGGCAGGCCCTGTTCGGCAACCCGGCGCGGGTGTCGGGCTTCGTGCTGATCGGCGGCTCGGCGCTGGTGCTGGGCCTGCTGCTGGCGCTGGGCGCGCTGTACCGCACCCGCGACGCGCAAGCCAACGCCCAGGCACTGCAGTTCGCGCTCGAGAAGGAGACCCTGCAGCGCCAGGCCGCCGACGCGCAACTGGCGGTGCTGCAGTCACAGATCGAGCCACACTTCCTGTTCAACACGCTGGCCAATGTGCAGGCGCTGGTCGAGAGCGGTTCGCCGCGCGCGGCGCCGGTGCTGGGCAGCCTGATCGCCTACCTGCGTGCGGCCATGCCCAAGCTCCATGACGGCGCGCCCACCCTGGGACAGGAGGAGTCGCTGGTGCGCGCGTACCTCGAGTTGATGCAAATGCGCATGCCCGACCGGCTGGCCTACGGCATCGACGTCGACGCTGGGTTGCGCGGCATGCGCCTGGCTCCGCTGACCCTGCTCACGCTGGTCGAGAACGCCGTTCGCCACGGCATCGATCCGAGCGAAGCGGGCGGGCGGATCGACGTCAGCGCAAAGCGCGTCGACGGCGGCAACGACGTGGTGCTGTCGGTCCAGGACACGGGGCCCGGCGTCGACGAGTCCAAAGTGCCCGGCATGGGGCTGGCCAACCTGCGCGAGAGACTGGCGGCGACGTACGGACCCGGCGCCACGCTCGAGCTGCATGCGGTGCAGCCGCGGGGTCTGCGCGCCGAGATCAGGTTGCGCCTGGAGGCCCGATGAGCGCGCCTTCGGCGCTGATCGCCGACGACGAGCCGCTGCTGCGCGAGCGGCTGGCCACCCACCTGGCGCGCCTGTGGCCCGACCTGCAGGTGGTAGCCCAGGCGCGCAACGGTCGCGAGGCGGTCGAACTGTTCGAGGACCACGCGCCGCAGGTGGTGTTTCTCGACGTGCGCATGCCGGGGATGTCGGGCATCGAAGCGGCGCGCAGCATGCTTGGGCGCGCGCAGATCGTCTTCGTGACCGCGTTCGAGGAGTACGCAGTCACGGCCTTCGAGCAGGGCGCGATCGACTACCTCGTCAAGCCCTTCGACGAAGCGCGACTGGAGGCCACGGTGCAGCGTCTCAAGCTGCGCTTGGCGCAGCAGCGCGATTCGGCGGCGCCCGACGCGAGCTTGGCGGCGGCCCTGGCGCAGCTGTCCTCCGGACTCCAGGCGCGCGGCCCAACGCGGCGCTGGCTGCAGTGGATCAAGGCGTCGGTGGGGACGACGGTGCGATTGATTCCCGTCGAGCAGGTGGCGTTCATGCGCTCGGACGAGAAGTACACGCTCGTGGTCTGGGACGGTGGCGAGGCGCTGATTCGCAAGACCATCCGCGAACTCGCCGACGAACTCGACCCGGAGCGCTTTGCGCAGATCCATCGCTCGGTGATCGTCAACCTCTCACGCGTCGAGCAGGTTTCGCGCGGCGTGAACGAGACCGCCGACGTGCACGTCAAGGGCCGCAGCGAAGTGCTGCCGGTCAGCCGCAGCTACGTGCATCTGTTTCGGCAGATGTAGCGCGGGCTGGTGCGCTCGCTCGAGCTGGGATTGCCGGCACGCGCGGAGAAAAAAGTGATCCCTCGGGTGGACGCTCGCGCGATCCGCCTGTAGTCTTGAGCCATGTCAAGGAGCCGCGTCGCCCGCCAATGAATCGACCCCCGTTCCCCAACCCCACCCCGGCCCCCTCCCGTGCACAGGAGTTGCGCAGCTTCTTGTTCCTGTCGGTCGTGATGGCTCCCGTGCTTGCCGTCATCGTCGTTTCGGGCTATGGATTCCTGGTCTGGATGCTGCAATTGATGGCCGGCCCACCCGGCAGCTGACCGATTGTCCGCGGCATGCGCAACTGACCAATGCACCGGCCTGATTCCACCTGCAACGAAGGAGACTGAGTGGCCGAGGAACTGCACATTGCCAGCCTGGTGGTCCATGCCGCGCCCGCGCGCGCGCAGCGGGCCGAGGCCGCCATTTCCGCGATGCCGGGCGCGTGCGTGCACGCCGCGACGGCCAACGGCAAACTCGTGGTCACGCTCGAGGCGAGTACCGCCGAGGGCATGACGGCGCAGGTCGCCGCGATCCAGCACCTCGACGGTGTGCTGTCAGCGGCGCTGGTCTACCAGTGCGCCGACAGCCTGGACGTGATGAACGAGGAGATGCCGGCATGAGCCCGCCGGGCCGCCCCAAGGGCGAATACCGCAGTGCGAAGCACGGAGGTTGCCTGATGTGCCTGCCCGGCCGCCCGAAAGGCGAGTTGACCGCAGCGCGCAGCGCGGAGGTTGCCTGATGACCCTGCTGCGGCGCGACTTCATCCGCAACTCGGCCGCCGCCGCCGCCGCGTCGGTGGCGGGCGTGCCCCTGCCCGGCGTGGCTCAGACCGCAGCCGAAGATCCGCAAGTGAAGTGGTCGAAGGCACCGTGCCGCTTTTGTGGCACGGGTTGTGGCGTGACGGTCGGGGTCAAGGACAACCGCGTCGTCGCTACACACGGCGACGTGCAGGCCGAGGTCAACAAGGGCCTGAACTGCATCAAGGGCTACTACCTGTCGAAGATCATGTATGGCCAGGACCGGCTGACCACGCCGCTGCTGCGCATGAAGAACGGCCAGTACGCCAAGGACGGCGAGTTCGAGCGGGTCTCGTGGGACAAGGCCTTTGACGTGATGGCCGAACAGTTCAAGCGCGCACTCAAGGACAAGGGCCCCACGGCGGTGGGCATGTTCGGCTCCGGCCAGTGGACGATCTGGGAGGGCTATGCGGCCCTGAAGCTGATGAAGGCGGGCTTTCGCTCGAACAACCTCGATCCGAATGCGCGCCACTGCATGGCCTCGGCAGCCGCCGGCTTCATGCGCAGCTTCGGCGCCGACGAGCCGATGGGCTGCTACGACGACATCGAGGCCGCCGACGCCTTCGTGCTGTGGGGCGCGAACATGGCCGAGATGCACCCGATCCTGTGGACACGCGTGACCGACCGGCGCCTGAGCGCCGGCCACGTGAAGGTCGCCGTGCTGTCGGTCTTCGAGCACCGGTCCTACGAACTGGCCGACATCGAGCTCACGTTCACGCCGCAGACCGATCTGGCGATCCTGAACTACATCGCCCACCACATCATCAGCACCGGTCGCGTCAACAAGGAGTTTGTCGAGAAGCACACCACCTTCTGGCTCGGCAACGCCGACATCGGCTATGGCTTGCGGCCGGAGCATCCGCTGCAAAAGGCCGCCAAGAATGCCGCCAACGCGGGCGGCGCCAAGCCGATGAGTTTCGACGAGTTCGCGAAGTTCGTTGCCGCATACGACCTCGAGTCCACGGCCCGGCTCAGCGGCGTACCGAAGAACCGCCTCGTGGCGCTGGCCGAGCTGTATGCCGACCCGAAGATCAAGGTGATGTCGTTCTGGACCATGGGCTTCAACCAGCACACCCGCGGGGTCTGGTGCAACAACATGGTCTACAACATCCACCTGCTCACGGGGAAGATCTCCACACCCGGCAACAGCCCGTTCTCGCTGACCGGCCAGCCTTCGGCTTGCGGCACCGCGCGCGAGGTCGGCACCTTCGCCCACCGCCTGCCTGCCGACATGGTGGTCACGAATCCGAAGCACCGCGCGATGACCGAGCAGATCTGGAAGGTGCCGGAAGGCACCATCCCAGACACGCCGGGCTATCACGCCGTGCTGCAGAACCGGATGCTCAAGGACGGCAAGCTCAACGCCTACTGGGTGATGGTCAACAACAACATGCAGGCGGCAGCCAACCTGATGCAGGAAGGCTATCCCGGTTATCGCAACCCGGCCAACTTCGTCGTCGTGTCCGACGCCTACCCCACTGTCACCGCGGTGGCGGCCGACCTGATCCTGCCGACGGCGATGTGGGTCGAGAAGGAGGGCGCCTACGGCAACGCCGAGCGGCGCACGCACTTCTGGCACCAGCTGGTGAGCGCGCCCGGCGAGTCGCGCTCGGACCTGTGGCAATTGATGGAGTTCTCCAAGCGCTTCAAGGTCGAGGAGGTGTGGCCCGCCGAGCTGGTGGCCAAGCAGCCCGAGGTGCGCGGCAAGACCTTGTTCGATCTGCTGTTCCGCAACGGGCAAGTCGACCGCTTCCCGGTCACGGACATCGCGTCCGGCTACGCGAATGACGAGGCCAAGGCCTTCGGCTTCTACCCGCAGAAGGGTCTGTTTGAAGAGTACGCGCGCTTTGGCCGCGGCAAGGCGCACGACTTGGCGCCGTTCGACACCTATCACCAGACGCGCGGCCTGCGCTGGCCGGTGGTCAACGGCAAGGAAACGCTGTGGCGCTACCGCGAGGGCGCCGACCCTTACGTGAAAGCGGGGGCGGGCTTTCAGTTCTACGGCCACCCCGACGGCAAGGCGCGCATTTTTGCGCTGCCCTACGAGCCACCGGCCGAAGTACCCGACAAGGAATTCCCGTTCTGGCTGTCCACCGGCCGCGTGCTCGAGCATTGGCACTCGGGCTCGATGACGCGACGCGTGCCCGAGTTGCACCGCGCCGTGCCCAATGCGGTCTGCTACATGCACCCCGAGGATGCGACCGCGCTGGGCCTGCGGCGGGGTGTGGAAGTGGAAATCTCGTCGCGTCGGGGCAGCATGCGCACACGCGTCGAGACCCGCGGGCGCAACAAGCCGCCGCGCGGCCTCGTCTTCGTGCCCTGGTTCGACGCCAGCCAACTGATCAACAAGCTCACGCTCGACGCTACCGACCCGATCTCGTTCCAGACCGACTTCAAGAAGTGCGCGGTCAGGATCGCCAAGGTTCTGAACACAGGAGCCAGGCCCGTATGAAGCTGTGCCGCCTGTTCTTCGCCGCCAGCCTGGTTGCTGCGCAGGTCGCGGCCGAACCCGCGCCAGGCTTTGTCGATGCCCTGCGCGGGCCGGTACCGATCACCGCGACCACGCGCCCGCCGCTGCTGGGCAATCCGGTCAATGACGACGTGCGGCAAGCGCGCAATTACGACAAGCAGCCACCGATCATTCCGCACCGCGTCGACGGCTACCAGATCGACAAAAACTTCAACAAGTGCCTGGACTGCCATGCGCGCACCAAGTCCGCGTTCTCGCAGGCCGTGCCGGTCAGCGAAACGCACTATGTCGATCGCGGCGGCGCTGTGCTGGCTGCTGTGTCGACGCGCCGCTACTTCTGCATGCAGTGCCATGTGGCCCAGGAGGCGGTGCGCCCGCTGGTCGGCAACGCGTTTCGCGGTCTCGGCGACGCGGTCGCCACGAAGCCCTGACACGCCCGGATTCATGCATGATTGAACGCCTCAAGCGCTACTGGAAGATCGTCTGGCGTCCGAGCGCGCATCTCAGCCTGGGTTTCCTGACCCTGGGCGGTTTCATTGGTGGCGTGATCTTCTGGGGCGGCTTCAACACCGCGATGGAGGCCACCAATACCGAGGCCTTCTGCACCGGCTGCCACGAGATGCGAGACAACGTATTCGCAGAACTCAGGACGACCATTCACTACTCCAATCGCTCGGGCGTGCGCGCGATCTGTTCGGACTGCCATGTGCCGCACCAGTGGACCGACAAGATGGCCCGCAAGATGCAGGCCTCCAAGGAGGTCTGGGGCAAAGTCTTCGGCACCATCGATACGCAGGAGAAGTTTCAGGCGATGCGCCTGACGCTGGCGCGTCGTGAGTGGGCGCGCCTGAAGGCCAACGATTCGCTGGAATGCCGGAATTGCCACCAATACGAGTCGATGGACTTCACGCGCCAGAGCGTGCGAGCACAGAACATGCACTCAACCTACCTGGCGAGCAAGGAAAAGACCTGCATCGACTGCCACAAGGGCATCGCGCACAAGTTGCCGCACATCCCAGCCGGCGATGCCCCCACGGACACACCGGGGCAGTTGGTTCCACGCCCCGCCGCGGCTGCCAGTGGGGCTGGTCCTTGAGGGCAAAGCGACGAGCTTTCTGCCCGCCAGTAACGGAGCTGAACGCGGACGCTGGGGTCAGCTGCGCGGCGCCCGCGGGGCTGCAGCGACTTGCGAGGCGGCCGGCGCGGCCGACATCTGCAGGAGGCCGGAATGGCGGTCGAACGCCATTGTGTCGATGCCCATGGCCAGCGTCCATGTCATCAGCGTGGCGAGTGCCATGGATACGAGGCGGATGGACAGGCGGTCGGACATGGTGGGCTCCTCGGAAGATGTGCGGGTCGTTGCAGCCAAAGACGACTGTCGATGGCTGAACTCTAGGAGCCCCGGCGGCGCAATCACAGCACCATCAGACGAAGCGCCGCTCGACGGCGCCCAAATGCTTTTGGCGGCGACGAACGGTGGCGTTACAGCGGCTGCGTACGCGCCATCAGCCAGGCGAGCGCGTCGCCCTGGACCCGCGTCGCCAGGCGCTCGCGCACCGTGGCGTGGTAGCGGTTGAGCCAGGCGACTTCGTCTTCGCGCATCAACGAGCGCTCGATGCAGCGGGTGTCGATCGGGCACAGCGTGAGGGTTTCGAAGTCGAGGAACTCACCGAACTCGTTGCTCGGCCCGGCGATGTTGAGGACCAGATTCTCGATGCGCACGCCCCAATGGCCGGGCCGGTACAGGCCCGGTTCGATCGAGGTGATCATGCCCGGCTCCATCGCCATCGTGGCGTCGGGGATTGCCTTGCTGATGCTCTGTGGCCCCTCGTGCACGTTGAGGAAATAGCCCACGCCATGGCCGGTGCCGTGGCCGAATTCGAGCGCTTCAGCCCACAGCGGCGCGCGCGCGATTGCGTCGAGCATCGGGCTTAGCGTGCCGCGCGGGAAGCGCGCGCGGGAGAGCGCGATCGTGCCCTTCAGCACCAGGGTGTAGTCGCGCTTCATCGCCGCGCTGACGGTGCCGATCGGCCAGACGCGGGTGATGTCGGTGGTGCCGCCGAGGTACTGGCCGCCGGAGTCGATCAGCAGCAAACCGTCGCCTTCGATCGCGGCGTGCGACGCCGCCGTGGCGCGGTAGTGCGGCATCGCGCCGTTGGCGTTGAAGCCGGCGATGTCCGGGAACGACAGGCCGACGAAGCCGGCGCGCTTGGCGCGCTCGGCGCTCAGCTTCTCGTCGATCGTCAATTCGGTTAGGCACTCGCCGCGTGCCAGCGCGGCTTCGAGCCAAGCGTAGAAGTGGCACATCGCAGCACCGTCTTCGGCCATCGCGTCGCGGATGAACGCGGCTTCGGCAGCGGTCTTGCGGCTCTTGGCCAGCGTGCTCGGGTTGATGGCTTCGACCACGCGCACACCGGCCGCCACCTGCTCGCGAAAGGCCAGCGTGATGCGGCGCGGGTCGATCAGCAGCGTGCTGTCCGTGGGCAGCGAAGCCAACGCGGCCGCGGCCTGGGCGTAGTCGGCCAGCACGATGCCGTCGGCGGCCAGCTCGGCAGCCAGCGCCGCATCGATCTTGCCGCCGCTCACGAACAGTGTGGCGCGCGTGGCATCGATCAACAGGTGGGCCAGGAAGACCGGGTTGTACGAGACATCGGCGCCGCGCAGGTTGGTGATCCAGGCCACGTCGTCGACCGTCGAGACGAAGTGCTGCGTGGCGCCGTGGCCGGCCATCGCTTCACGCACCGCGGCCAACTTGGCGCCGCGTGTGATGGTGGCCTGCGGTGCGCGGTGCGCGTACACCGCACTGCGCGGCAGGGCCGGTCGCTCGGGCCACACACCGGCCAGCAGGTCGGTGTCGGTGCGCAGCGCCACTCGGGCTTTGTCCAGGCCGCTGCGCAGCCCTTGCGCGGCGGCCAGGCCGATCACCTGACCATCGACGGCCACCGCGCCGCCGCGCGGCACGTTCAGGGCCAGCCAGTCGATGTGGTGCGTGGCCGCGGCGGTGGGAATCTTCACCAGCTCGATGCCGCTGCCGCGCAACTCGGCCTCGGCCTGCCCCCAGTAGCGGCTGTCGGCGAACAGCGCCGCGCGCTCGGTGGTGATGACCAGGGTGGCCATTGAGCCAGTGAAGCCCGACAGCCAGACGCGGCCTTGCCAGCGTTCGGGCAGGTACTCCGACAGATGCGGGTCGCTGGAGGGCACCAGCAGGGCGGTCAGGCCTTGCGCGGCGAGGGCGTCGCGCACGCGTTCGAGGCGCAGTGGGATTAGAGAGGTGCGGGTGTCCATGGTGTGGGGCTCCGGCAGTGGCGTGCCGCTGGCGTCGTGGGCGGCGGCGGGCGGGATGGGGTGCTCCAATTCTAGGGCGGTGTAGGCGAAGTGACTTGTATGTGGTCGAGAGGCGCCCGATCCGCCTGTCG
>JANMSR010000205.1:0-7604 GCA_031389565.1 Burkholderiales bacterium | reverse complement strand
CTCGACCTGGGCCTCGGACAGCGTCTTGGGCACGCGCAGCGGCTGCCGGGCGTTGCGCAGGCGCAGCGTCGGGTCGGCCTGCACCAGTTGCTCGCGCAATGCCCAGCGAAAGAAGCGCTTGAACACCGTCAGGCGCCGGTTGGCGCTGGTCGCGCGCGAACCGGCGTGGCGGTGCGCGGTGTAGGCCAGCAGGTGGCTTTCGCGCGTGGCCTCGAGCGCCAGACCCTCCTGGCGCGCCAGCCAGGCCACATACAGCCCAAGGTCGCGCCGGTACGCGGCCAGGGTGTTGGCGGCCAGGCCATCCTCGATCCACAGGGCCTCGAGGAAGCGGTCGATCACCGCGGGGCTGGGCGTCGTCGGAGCGCTCAATCGAGCTTGAGCTTTTGCTTGTCGACGACCTGCTTGTAGACCTCGAACTCGGCCTTGATCTGGGCCGCGAATTGCTCGGGCGTGTTGAGGATCAGCAGCGAACCGGTGTCTTCGATGCGCTTCCTGACCTCGGGCAGTTCGGCTGTCTTCTTCATTGCGGCCGCCACCTTGTCGACCACGTCCTTGGGCAGGCCCTTGGGGCCGAGCACGCCGTAATAGGCCATGCGATTGACCGGCTCCAGGCCGACTTCCTTGAAGGTCGGGATGTTGGGCAGTTGGGTCAGGCGCTGCGGCGCCGCCACCACGATCGCGATCAGCCGCCCGTCCTTGATGAAGGGCAGCGCCGAGGGCATGTTGTCGAAGATGATCGGCACCTGACCGGCCACCGTGTCGTTCAGCGCCGGGCCCGCACCGCGGTACGGGATGTGCGTGATGAAGGTGCCCGACAGGCTTTTGTACAGCTCCATCTGCAGGTGGCCGATGCCGCCGGTGCCCGAACTGGCGAAGCTGTACTTGCCGGGGTACTTCTTGACCTCGGCCAGGAAGCCCTTGTAGTCGCGCGCCGGAAAGCTCGGATGCACGGCGATCACGTTGGGCGTGGCGGCGATATTGATGATCGGCGTGAAGTCGGTCGTCGGGTTGTAGCCGATCTTGACGTTGATGGCCGGGTTGGCCGCCGTGGTCGACACCGTCGCCATGCCGAGCACGTAGCCGTCGGGCGTGGCCCTGATGACTTCGAGCGCGCCGATCGATCCGCCGCCGCCGGCCTTGTTCTCGACCACCAGGGTCTGCCCCAGCGCCGCGTTGGCGCGCTCGGCCACGACGCGGGCGACGATGTCGGTCGTGCCGCCGGGCGCGAACGGCACCACCAGCCGCACCGGCTTGGCCGGGTAGGCCTGGGCCAGCGCCAGCGGCGCAAAGCCAGCCAGTGACATCGTCAACAACAGGATGTGAACCGAGGCTGTCTTGGTCATCGAAAGGTCTCCTGAAAATGAAGGTCGGGCAAGTGCACAGCCGGGCATCGGCTCAGGCCACCGGGCCACCGAGCAGGCCGATCTTCATCTCGGGATCGACCGGTTTGTCGCCGACAAAAATGCGCAGCAGCGCGGCGTAAAGGTCTTCGCCGGCGATCGGCTCGCCGCGCAACTGGCCATTGAGCACCAACTGCAGGCCCCGACCGGGCAACCAGTCGAGGTCGACCACGTCGCGTTTTTTCACCTTGCCGATCGCGCGCAACAGCCTATCGAAGCGCGCCATGCGCTCGGCCAGAGCCGGTCGCTCGGCGGGCGGCGTGTTGCGGTCTACGCCCTTATGGAAGGCTTTGACGAATTCTTCGATGTCGACATCGAGCAGCATGCGCAATTGCAGGCGCTTGGCACCCGCGGCCGCGTACACATGCTGGGGCGTGCGCGCACGGCTCGTCAGGTACAGGCCCGCGGCGTAGCCCTTGAGCCAGGCCACCGCGCGCAGCCCCACCCCATTGAGTTCGAGCGCCTCGCCCGCCACGGTCGCGGCGCCGGCAAAGGTGACGCCCTCAACCTTGATCGGCGGCGCCGCATGGGCGCCGCGCGCGGCCAGGACGGCGATAACGGCCACCGCAAGCAGGCGGCGGCGGCGCGAGAGAGGAAGTCGGTCGAACATGGCAGGCGCAAGTGTGACGGGTCGGCCCTCAACGCGCAGCATGCCTGCCCGGAAGACCGCCGGCATTGTGGGGCCTGCGCAGCGGGGCCCGGCGGCGTCGCACGCACACCGGCGCGCTCAGACCGACGGCCCCTGGGCCAGCGCCCAGTCGATGTGCTCCTGCAGCAGCGGCGCGGCGGCGGCGCGCTGCGCCTGCAGCGCCGCGCGGATCGGCGCAGCGCCCGTCTCGCGCAGCGCGTTGCCCAGCGCCACGGCCAGGTTGCGCTGCCAGCGGGCGAAGCCGATGCGACGGATCGCGCTGCCCTCGGTGCGGCGCAGGAACTCGGCTTCGGTCCAGGCCCAGAGCTGTAGCAGCGTCGGATCGGCCAGCGCTTCGCGCGCGTCGAAATCGGGCAGGGTCGCGCGAGCCGCGTATTTATTCCATGGGCAGACCAGTTGGCAGTCGTCGCAGCCGTAGATGCGGTTGCCCATCGCCCGCCGGAACTCGACCGGGATCGGCCCATCGTGCTCGATCGTCAGGTACGAGATGCAGCGTCGCGCGTCGAGGCGGTACGGCGCGACGATCGCCTGCGTCGGACAGACGTCGATGCAGGCCTGGCAACTGCCGCAATGCGCGTCGGCGGCTGGCGTGTGCGGCAACGCGAGGTCGATGAACAGCTCGCCGAGGAAGAACATCGATCCGCCCTCGCGCGACAGCGCCAGCGTGTGCTTGCCGCGCCAGCCCAGACCGCTCTTCGCGGCGAGTTCGACTTCGAGCACCGGCGCCGAGTCGGTGAACACGCGGTGGCCGAAGGCACCGATCTCGGCCGCCAGCCGATCGGCCAGCGCTTGCAGACGCGTGCGCAGCAGCTTGTGGTAGTCGCGGCCGCGGGCGTACAGCGACACGCTTGCCGCCCGCGCGTCGGCGATGCGCCGCCACTCGATCGCCTGCCAACCGTCGGCGCGGCCCTGCGGCAGGTAGTCCATGCGCACCGTGATCACGCTCAGCGTGCCCGGCACCAGCTCGGCCGGCCGCGCGCGCTTGCCGCCATGGCGCGCCATGTAGGCCATCGTGCCGTGGTGGCCGCCGGCCAGCCAGGCCGCCAGGCCCGGCTCGGCCGCGGCCAGGTCCACGCCGGCCACACCGATCTGGGAGAATCCAAGCTCCCCGGCCCAGCCGCGCAGTTTTTCGAGCAGTTGCGCGCCGTCGATCGAAGCATGGTCTTGTTGACGCATCCGCCGATTCTAGAAACCCGCACGTTCACCTGGCCCGACGAAGCCGCCTGCGCGGCGTTTGCGCAGCGGCTCGCGGCCTTGCCGTCCCTGCGCCCCGACAGCTTCATCGCCTTGGTCGGCCCGCTCGGCGCCGGCAAGACCACCTTCGTGCGCCACCTGCTGCGCGCGCTCGGCGTGCAGGGGCGGATCAAGAGCCCGACCTATGCCATGCTCGAACCCTACGAGGTCGATGGCGTGGCCGTGTCGCACTTCGATTTCTACCGCTTCGCCGACCCGCGCGAATGGGCCGACGCCGGCTTTCGCGATGTCTTCACAGCGCCCGGCCTGAAACTCGTGGAATGGCCAGGCCACGCCGCCGGCGTGTTGCCGCTGGCCGACTGGCAGATGGAACTCGAGCCGCTCGAGGGTGACCAACGCCGCGTGACCGTGCACGCCCACACCGACCATGGCCAGCGCTTGCTGGCCGACTTGGCATGACACGCCGCGCCGCATTGAAGCAACTCGGGCAGCTCGGCAGCCTGGCACTGCTGCTGCAAGCCCCGCAGTTGGCCTTCGGCGCCGAGATCGTCGCCGTGCGCGTCTGGCCGGCCGCCGACTACACGCGGGTGACGATCGAGTCCGACGCCGCACTCGTTGCCCGCCACGCCCTGGCCAGCGCGCCCGAACGCCTGGTGATCGACATCGACGGCCTCGAACTCAGCCCGCAGTTGCGCGAGCTGGTGGGCAAGGTGCGCGCCGACGACCCCTACATCGCCGGCGTGCGCGTTGGCCAGTACCAGCCGCGCGCGGTGCGCCTGGTCATCGACCTGAAGCAGGCGGTGGCGCCGCAGGTCTTCACACTGGCACCGGTGGCTGCCTACAAACACCGGCTGGTGTTCGACCTGAAACCCACCGAAGCGCGCGACCCGCTGCTGGCACTGATCCGCGACAAGGAGCAGGCCGAACGCGAGGCCACCAGCTCGGTGCGCGACGCGCTGGGCGAGTTCATCGGGCGCGTCGAAAGTGGCCAGACCGCCAAGGCCCCCGCGCCGCCCCCCGCCGCGCCACCGGGGCAGACACCGACCCCCAGGCCACCGTCGCCCGAGATGATGCGCAAAGTCGAGCGCCTGATCATCGTCGCGCTCGACCCCGGCCACGGCGGCGAAGATCCGGGCGCCGTCGGCCCCCGCGGGCTGAAGGAAAAGGACGTGGTGCTGGCCGTGGCGCTGCAACTGCGCGAGCGCCTGAACGCGCAACCCGGCATGCGCGCCTTCCTGACCCGCGACGCCGACTTCTTCGTGCCGCTGGCCGAACGCGTGAAGAAAGCGCGGCGCGTGCAGGCCGACTTGTTCGTCTCGATCCATGCCGACGCCTTCATGACCCCGGCCGCGCGCGGCGCCAGCGTCTTCGCGCTGAGCCAGGGCGCGGCCACGAGCACGGCCGCGCGCTGGATCGCCAACAAGGAAAACGCCGCCGACGTCGTCGGTGGCGTCAACGTCAAGGCCGGCAATGACGTGCAGGTGCTGCGCGCCCTGCTCGACATGAGCACCACCGCGCAGATCAAGGACAGCCTGCGCGTCGGCCACGAAGTGCTCGGCCAGCTCGACCGCGTCGGCCGCCTGCACAAGTCACACGTCGAGCAAGCCGGCTTCGCGGTGCTCAGGGCACCCGACATCCCGAGCATCCTGGTCGAGACCGCCTTCATCTCCAACCCCGACGAGGAAGCCAAGCTGGCCGATCCCGACTACCGAAAGCAACTCGTCGAAGCACTCAACACCGGCATCAAGCGCTACTTCGCGAAGAACCCGCCGCTGGCGCGCAACCGGCAGCTTTAGCGGGCTCCCAGTGCCGGCCCACCGAGGACGCCCCGAACCCGCGCTGCTGCATTAGCTGCGCCGCCACCCCCGCGGCGATCACCTCGGGCTCCTTGCCGACCACGCCGGCCACGCCGATCGGGCAGGTGACGTGCGCCAGCTCGGCTTCGCTGAAACCGCGCGCTTCGAGCCGGTGCCGGAAGCTGGCCCACTTGCTCCGGCTGCCGATCAGGCCGATAAACGGCAGGTCGCTGCGCTCGCGCTGGCGTTGCAGGCAGGCGGCCACGATGTCGAGGTCTTCAGCGTGGGAAAAACTCATGATCAGCAGCCGCGACTGCGGCGCGAGCCCGGCGACGGCGGCCTGCACCGGCACCGAATGTTCGGTGACCATCCAGCGCGGCAGCCCGGTCGGAAAGACCTCGTCGCGGCTGTCGACCCAGTGCACGCGCACCGGCAGCGGCGCCAGCGCCCGCACGATGGCGCGTCCGACATGTCCGCCACCGAACAGCGCCACCGGCATGCGCAGGCGGTCGGCCGCCGCTTCGAGACGCTCGCGCAGCGCGTCGGCCTGGCCGCTGTGCAGCAGTTCGAAGCGCAGGTGCACCACGCCGCCGCAGCATTGGCCGAGCGACGGACCGAGGGCGAATCGGCGCAGCGCTTCGATGGCCTGGCCTGCCAGCGCACGCCGTGCCAGATCGATGGCCTCGAACTCGAGATGACCGCCGCCGACGCTGCCGACCGCGCTGCCATCGGCGAACACCCCCATCCAGGCCCCGGCCTCGCGCGGCACCGAGCCTTGGGTGGACTGGACCACGACCTGCACCGCCGGCTCGCGGGCCAGCCGCTCGACCAGCGCGTCGATCAGCGAGGGAGTCACTCGATCAGGGTTTCAGGTCGGCGGCCTTGATCGCCGGGCCCCAGTCGGCCACCTGCTTGGCGACGAACTGGGTGAAGTCGGCGCTGCCCATCTTCACGGGGGTGATGCCGAGCTCTTCGAAGCGCTTGACGATCGCTGGGTCGGCCAGGATGTCGGCCAGCGCTTTGCTCAACTTGTCGGTCACGTCCCTGGGCAGGCCGGCCGGGCCGGAGACACCGAAGTAGTTCTCGGCCACCAGTTGCGGCAAGCCCAGCTCGACCACGGTCGGTACATCGGGCAGCAGCGGCGAGCGGGTGCGCGTGGTCACGGCCAGGGCCTTGATCTGTCCGGCCTTGACCATCGGCACGAAAGCGGTGATGACATCGATGCCGACGGGGATCTGGCCTGCGATCAGGTCGGTGGTCATCGGTGCGCCGCCGCGGTAGGGAATGTGGGTCATGTCGACCTTCATTGCCGCCTTGGTCATCTCGCCGACGATGTGGCCGATGGAGCCCGGCCCGCCGCTGCCGAAGGTATAGCCCGGCGCGGCGGCGGCCTTGGGCAGGTCCTTCAGACTGGCCGGCCCGGATTTCGGGTTGGCCATCAGCAGCACCGGGGCCACGCCGAGCATCGACACATGCGTGAACTGCGTGACCGGGTCGTAGGGTTGCTTGGGCAGCGTGAACGGGCCGATCGAAGTCGGCGTCGAGTTCGACAGCATCAGCGTGTAGCCGTCGGGCGCCGCGCGGACCACCTCCGCGCCGCCGATCGTGCCCCCCGCACCGGGCTTGTTGTCGACCACCACCGCCTGGCCCAGGGCCTTGGCCAGTGGCTCGGAAATGACGCGGGCCACGATGTCGCTGGCGCCGCCGGAAGCAAAGGTGACGACGATGCGCACCGGCTTCTCGGGCCACGCGGCGTGGGTCGCGAACGGCAGGGCAAGTGCGGCGATGGCCAACGCGATGGCGGCGCGACGAACGAGCATGGGGTCTCCTCGGTGGTGGTAATTCGAATATCGCAAAGGCCGTGCCTAGCTGCCCCGGTACGTGCTGTAGCTCCACGGGCTCACCAGCAGCGGCACGTGGTAATGGCCCGCCGCATCGGCAATGCCGAAGTCGAGCTGCACCACGTCGATGAACGGCGGCTCGGGCAACGCCACGCCGCGCGCGCGGAAGTACGGCGCCACCTCGAACCGCAGGCGGTAGCGGCCGACGGCCATCGCCGCGGCGTCGAGCAGCGGGCCGTCGCTGCGGCCGTCGTCGTTGAGCGTGACGCGCCGCAGCGTCACCGGGCCGCCGGCCTCGATGCGCTCCAGCGTCACCTGCATGCCGGCGGCAGCACAGCCGTTGGCGGTGTCGAGTACGTGGGTGCTGAGGTGTCCCATCGGCGAAGTTTGGCACGGCGCAAGCTGCCCTGGGCTGGTGCAACACCCAAGACCATGGTGCGCACGGAACTTGCACAATCAATGCGTTGTTCTGCACCCAATCCTGCCGTTCATGGAGATTTCAATGTCGATCACGCCGACCCGCCGCGCTCTTTTGGCTTTAGCACTGCTTTGCGCTGTGCCGCTGGCCGCCCAGGCCCAGACAGCCACCCCCATCAAGTTCCAGCTCGACTGGCGCTTCGAAGGCCCGGCCGCGCTGTTCCTCGGCGCCGCGGCCAAGGGCTACTACAAGGCCGCGGGCCTGGAGGTGAGCATCGACGCCGGCAATGGCTCGGGCGGCACCGTC
>JANMSR010000181.1:0-6000 GCA_031389565.1 Burkholderiales bacterium | reverse complement strand
TTCCCCCACGGCGCCTTGCGCAGCCACTCGAACAGGCCCTTGGTGAAGCCCTTCTGGCGCTGCGCGACTTCCATCGCGCCGGGGATCGTCAGGCCGTGGATCATCGAGGCCAGCACCGCGAAGTACATGAAGTAGCTGGTGTTGACGACCTTCCAGGCGGTCGACAGGCCGGGGTCGGCGAGCAGGTGGTGCGCGGCGGCCAGTTGCAGGAACAGGATGTAGAGCAGGAACGCGACGCGGCTGACGCGCTCGCTCATCGGCTTGGCGCCGAAGGCCACCGCGGCCACCAGGTACCAGACCGAGATGTGCGCGGCCACGTTGATCTGTTGCGACGAGTGGCCGAAGGCCCACCAGATCGTGCGGTAGACCAGCGGGTCGACGGCGCTGATCCAGCCGATCGACAGCAGGAAGGTCGGGATCAGGATGATCGCGCCCGAGGTGATGGTGAACACCGCGATGATCGCCGCGGTGATGGCGCCGAAGGTGACCAGCGGCACCGAGCCCTGGTAGGTCTTGTCGCGTTTGGCGATCACCAGGGTGCCAAAGAAGACGAAACTCGCGATCAGCGCACCGACGGCAAACAGGATCAAGCCGGCATAGAACGACGGCGCGGCCATCATCGGCACGTAGGACGTCATCATCACGCTCGAGCCGCCCTGGTAAACGGCGACGTTGTTCATCACCGCGCCGATCAGCATCAGCGCAAAGCCGGCCCAGGCGAAGTTCGGCGTGGCGATGCGACAGCGCAGCAGCGTCGATGAGCAGAAGTACAGGATCGCGATCTCGAAGAAGATGATCCAGAAGATCAGCATGTCGATGCCGTGCGCAGTGAGCACCTGGTAGAAGGTGTCGGCCTCGAGCCAGTGGATCGCCGGCCAGCGCGTCAGCACCACGCCGATGGCCAGGATGCCGCCGATCAGCAGGAACACCACCGCGGTGACCGCGTTGGCGATCATCAGCTTCTCGGCCTGCGACTCGAACTGAAGCCCCGAGCGCGGGCAGGTGCGATAGCTTGTTGTTGTCATGCTGGGCCTCGCGCTATTTGACGTACAGGCGACCGACCATCGTGTGATGGTTGATGCCGCAGTATTCGTTGCACACCACCGAGTAGGTGCCGGCCTGGTTCGGTGTGACGGTCACCACATGCTCGAAGCCGGGCACGATCTGGATGTTGATGTTGGCCGGCTGCAGCGAGAAGCCGTGGTTGTAGTCCATCGAGGTCAGGTGCAGCTTGTAGGTCTTGCCCTTTTCCAGCTCGAGGATCGGCCAGAAGCTCCACAGCCGCGCGATCAGATAGACATCACTGCCGGGGGGCGGTGCGACCACCGGCGTCTTGTCGGCGGTTTCGGTGCGCACGGTGTACTTGTCGACCATCGCCTGCGCCTTGAGCGTGAACTTCTCCGGCGTGGTGCGGTAGGTCTCGGTCGACAGGTTCTGCTTGCCCCAGATGTGCCAGCCGACCATCATGAAGAACATCACCAGGCACCAGACCAGCGCAATCGCGATCCAGGTGCCTTCGACGCGGTCGATCGGGTGCCGGTACCACAGGCGTTCGGCGGGGGGGAGGATGGCGCTCATCGCATGTCCCTCACTTCGCGGTGGGCAGCGTCAGGATGTCGAACACCCCCCACACCGTGTACACGACCATCGGCACCATCACGCCGATGAACAACAGCAGGAACGGGTTGTCCAGCAACTGCTGCATCCAGGGCACGGGGGCGGTGTCATCGTCTTGCGGAACGGGGCTCATGGCGTCTCCTTGTTGTCGACTGGCCAAAATCATTCTGTTGCGCACGGCACGGCGCGGACATGATCTAGGACAAGGAAGCCAGCGATAAGGCAGGGCGCGGCGGCGCTCCCAACCTAGGATGCGCGCACCCCATGCACACCACCGATTCCCGCCTGAAGCTATTGCATCGCCTGGCGCTGCTGTGCCTGCTGCTGCTGGTGGCCGTGACGAGCCTGAGCGCCTTAATGCGGCACCGCGCGGCCGGGCTGGGCTGCGACCCGTGGCCGGCTTGTTATGGCCAGGGCGACCGCGTGGCGGCAACGCCGGGTGCGGTGATGGTCGGCGGCCAGGCGCTCACCGCCGCGCGCGTCGCCCACCGCATTGCGGCCACGCTGGCGCTGTTGCTGGTGATCGCGATGGTGGCGATCGCCTTCGGCGCACGGCCGGCGCTGCGCCGCGCAGGTGGGCTTGCGTTGGCCCTGCTCGTGCTCGCGACACTGCTGGCGCTGCTGGGCCTGTTCACGCCGGGCGCGCGCCTGCCGGCGGTGGCGATGGCCAATCTGCTTGGCGGCATGCTGATGCTTGCGCTCGCGGCCCGCCTGGTCGGGCCGCCGGCACGCGAGGGCCTCGGCTTGGCCGCGGTCGGCGTCGCGGGGCTGCTGTTGCTGCAGACCCTGAGCGGGGCCCTGGTGAGTGCATCGCACGCCGGGCTGGCGTGCACCGACATCGCCGAATGCGTGACGCAAGTGCGCGCGGCGGGTTGGGATTGGCCGTCCCTCGATCCGTGGCGCGAACCGCGTTTTGCGGTCGGCACACCGCATCCCGACGGCGCCCTGGCGCAGTTGCTGCACCGGCTCGGCAGCAGCGTCGTCGTGCCGGCCGTGGCCGTGCTGGGCGTGGCGGCCGTGCGGCGTGGCCGCCGGCACGCGGGCATCGCCCTGCTGGCGTTGCTGGCATTGCAATGGGCGCTGGGCATGGCGATCGGCAGCACCGGTTTGCCCCTGGTGCCGGTGCTGCTGCACAACCTGGGCACGGCGCTGCTGCTGGCGCTCGTGCTGCGGCTCGTTTGACCGGCATCAAGCCGTGCAGCGCTGAGGGTTCGGACAATGCGCCGGCCCGACTCGATCAACCTATCCCGTGGACGCCCGCGTTTTCGACCTGCCGCGCTTCCTGGCGGTGCTGCCGCTGTTCCAGGAGATGAACGCGGCCGAGTTGCAGCGTCTGGCCGAGGGCTGCTCGCTGCGGCGGCTCGCGCGCGGCGAGATGGTGTTTCGCTGCGGCGACCCGTGCGAGTCGTTTCACGTCACCGTCACCGGGCAGGTCAAGCTGTACGCGTTGTCGCCGTCGGGGCAGGAGAAGGTGATCGAACTGGTGGGCCCCGGCAACAGCTTCGCCGAGGCACTGATGTTCACCGGCAAGCCCTACTTCATCAACGCGCAGGCGCTGACCGACACGCTGCTGCTCACGGTGGGCAAGCGCGCGGTGATCGATGAGATCGAGCGCGACCCGCGCTTCGCGCTGCGCATGCTGGCCGGCATCTCGCGCCGGCTGCACGGCCTGGTGCACGATGTCCAGGCCTATGCGCTGCACACCGGCATGCAGCGCGTGATCGGCTACCTGCTGCGCGACCAGCAGGCCGACAACTGCGGCAGCGGCGACGTGATCACCGTCTCGCTGCCGGTGAGCAAGGCGACGATCGCCTCGCGCCTGTCGCTGACGCCGGAATACTTTTCGCGCGTGCTGCACGAACTCGAGGCCGCCCGCCTGATCGAGGTCGACAAGCGCGACATTCACATCCTGGACGCCAAGCGGCTGGCGACGTACCAGCCGGCGTGAGATGACGGCTCCAAGCTCGCGGCGCTCGCGCCCCCCAAGGGGAGTTCAGGTCGCTCGGGAGCGGCCCGGCGCGACCTGAGCGCTCAGTGCAGACGGCCGGCCTTGCCGCCGCCGGCCTTGGCCTCGACGCTGCCTAACAGGTCTTTGCCGCTCAACCCCGCAAACAGCGCGGCGGCCCGCAGCTTGATTTCCAGCAGCTCGCTGGCACTCACCGAGTACTGGCCGGTGGTCTTGTTGACGTCGATGCGGAACTCGACGTCTTTGCCATCGTGCGACAGCATGCCGCTGGTGAATTCGTAGTCCGTGCTGTCCCAGGGCAGGCCCCGTTCGGCAAGGTCGTAGTCCTGGTAATCGATGCGGCTGATCTCGCCGCTGGCCAGGTCGAGCGAGCCGGTCGACGCGACGATGTCGTCGCTCAGCTCATCGGTTATCGCGATCTTCACCTTCAAGTCCACGGCCCGCACCCCGATGGTCGAAAGCCTGCATTCTGCCTGCGACGGCGCAGTGCTGCCGCGCGGCGGCAAAGCGTGCGATCGTGCGCCGCGAAGCGGCTGGCGGCGCACCAGCCGCTGTGCGTCGACCGGCCAGGTCAATTCTCCAGCCCTTCCGGCCCGCGTGCCTGAATCTGCAGGCGCTTCATCTTCTCCCACAGGTTCTTGCGACTGATGCCGAGGAACGCTGCCGTGTGGCCGATCTGTCCTTGGCATTGCCGCAGCGCTTGCTGGATGTAGCCGCGTTCGCAATCGCGGATGTATTGATCGAGCGTGCTGACTGCCTGGGCATGATCGAGGGCGTCCTTGGGCCAGTTCTCGAACAAGGTCACAGGCTCCAGCGTGCCC
Source organism: Burkholderiales bacterium (assembly GCA_031389565.1). Classification (GTDB taxonomy): domain Bacteria; phylum Pseudomonadota; class Gammaproteobacteria; order Burkholderiales; family Burkholderiaceae_C; genus CADEEN01. The sequence continues at coordinate 1,596 of JANMSR010000181.1, read as the reverse complement.
GTGGCCGACAGGATGCAGGCGCGTTCGATGCAGTGCCGCAACTCGCGCAGGTTGCCTGGCCACGGGTAGCCGAGCAGGGCCTGTTCGGCCGCAGCGGACAGGACACGCTGGTCGCCGCCGTGCTGGGCGCTGAACTCGCGCAGGAACTGCCGCGCGAACCAGAGAATGTCGTCGCGACGCTCGCGCAGCACCGGGATGCGCAGGTGGATCACATGGATGCGGTAGAACAGGTCCTCGCGGAAGGCACCGGCCTCGACACGCGCGCGCAAGTCCTGATTCGTGGCACAGATGATCCTCACGTCGACCGGGATTTCGGTTTCCCCGCCGACCCGGACGATGCGGCGTTCCTGGATCGCACGCAATAGCCTGACCTGCATCAGCAGGGGCATGTCGCCGATCTCGTCGAGAAAAAGCGTGCCGCCATGGGCTTGTTCGAACAGCCCCTTGCGCGTGCGCAGGGCGCCGGTGAATGCACCCTTGTCGTAGCCGAACAACTCGGCCTCGATCAGCGTCTCGGTGATCGCGCCGCAGTTCACCGCGACGAACGGTTGATCCGCGCCGCGGGTCGCCAGGGCATGCAGCTGCTGCGCGACATGCTCCTTGCCGACGCCGGATTCGCCCGTGATCAGCACCGTGTGGGCATGCTCTGCGAGTCGCGGCAGCATGGCCTCAATCTTCTGCATGTCTGCCGAGATGCCCAGCCGCAGGCCGGCGCCGGCCGCACCAGCGCGGCCTGCACGCGCATGGCTGAGCTGGCGCACCTTCAGCACCAGCTCGTCCAGGTCGAACGGTTTGGTGACGTAGTCCACGGCACCCCGCTTCAACAGCGAGACGGCACGCTCGATCGAGCCGAATCCGGTGATGAAGACAAATGGCGGCAACTCGGCCGTGCCCTCTTGCAAGCGCGTGAACAGCGTTTCGCCGCTGAAGTCGGGCAAGCGGATGTCGCTGATGACGGCGACGTACGCCGTGCGGCCGATCGCCCGCAGCGCATCGGCCGCGCGCCGATGCCAGTCGACGCTGTAGCCTTCGAGACGGAAGCGATCGCACAGCGACTCGCCCATGATCTCGTCGTCTTCAACCAGGCAAAGCGTCGACGCGGGGGGATCGTTCATGTTCCTTCCTCAGTGGCAGGACCACGGTGAAGGCGGTCGAGTCGGGTTCACTGCTGGCACGAATCTCACCGCCCAGTTGTTGCACGATCTGGTAGCTGACCCACAGGCCCAAGCCGTGTCCGTCGCGGCTCAAGAGCGAGAAGGGCTCGAACAGGTAGTGCAGCTTGTCGGACGGGATGTGGCGGCCGTCGTTCGTCACCTCGATCTGCAAGGCACCGTTCGCCAGCACCGTGCGGCAATGCACTCTACCCCCGGGCTCGATCGCCTGCACCGCATTGAGCAGCAGATTGATCAGGATCTGCCGCGTCAGCGTTGACGGCAGCGGCAACGGATCGACGACCTCGTTGTCCCAGATGAACTGCGCCTCTTTGGCCTGGGCGTCGGGCAGCACCAGGGTGCGCGTGTCCTCGATGTCCTGGCGCGTCAACGGGTGGCTCTCGACCCGCGCTTCCACCAGCAATGCGGCCACGGTCTCCTTGAT
>JANMSR010000178.1:0-3787 GCA_031389565.1 Burkholderiales bacterium | reverse complement strand
AGAACTTCACCGGCCTGTCGAACGCCGGATGCACCTCGAACAGTACGACGCGCGCACCTTCGTAGGTGAAGGCATGCATCTCGAACCCGACATTCGGATGCAAGCCGCGCGACAACCACAGCGGCAGCAACTGCTCGCCTTAGCCCTTTTCGGCCTGTGGGTCGAAAGCGGTGCCCACCACCGCATGGGTGCCGTTCTCGATGCCGAAGACCAGATAGGCGCGAGGCTTGGCCAGCAAGCATGCCGAGTTGGCCAATGCCGAGAGGTACTCACCCAGCGCCTGCGGTTCATGGCGGTTGGCCTTGAACTCCAGCCATTCGGACTCGCGCGGCTCGGCGCGCAGGCGGTCGAGCAAGGCAGTGAGTTCAGCCGTGTTCACGCGGCGGTCTCGGACATCGCTAGTTCGGCGGGCGCGTTGCCGTTGTCCAGCGGTATGCGCTTGGCGGCCCTGGCCAGGCGCACCAGGTTTGCTTCCAGGAACTGCACATGCGCCTTGTTCGATTGCCCCGGCGCGGCCACGAAGCACACCGCGCGGGTCCAGAAATCCTTTTGCGCGTAGTGCGATTCGAGCCGTGGGCGGATCGGGTCGCCCTCGCCGATGTAGAGCTTCTCGCCCTCACCGTCGTCGCGCGGGCCGAGCAGCAGGTACACCCCCGTCTGGCCCAACTCGTCGCGCTGCTTCACCTTCGGCAGCAAGGCGCGCGGGAAGATCAGCGCCTTGCCGATCCAGTAGGAGCGCTCGACGACGCGCAGGCCGTCGGGGTCGCCGTCGGCGACGAAGATGCGGAGGGAGAAGGGGTTGCTCATGCCACGCTCAAGGACAAGGTCTTCGCGGCCAGATCAGAGCGTCCATTTCTCGCGCCGCATCATGCCCAGCAAGCTGATGCACGGGACGCCGAGTTCGCGACACACATCCGGAATGAAGTGCGTGCGACGTGGCCTCTGCTTCTCGGCAGCCGGCGTTTCCTGCGTGACCACGATCCCGGACCGCTGCTGTGCAAGCGCGATCACGTAGGCGTCGGCCTCTTCGAACTCGGCCTTGGGGTCGCGCAGGCCGGTGAACTGGTTCTGGATCACGAGCGCATCGGCGAGGACCGTCTTGGTCGGCACGAAGATGCCCTTGTTGGCCTTGGCCCAGGCGATCAGACCGGCCGTACCCACCGCATCGACTTCTTCGTGAACGAGTTGCGCGGCGATCAATCGTCCGGCCAGCACGAGCGCGTCGACCCGAGCGACGAGACCTGCAAACACGTCAACCGGGTAGTAGCGCGCCTGCCAATCCATCAAGGAGTTGGTGTCGATCGAATACACGACCTCGGCAGCGCCATCAGCCATTCGCGGCGGCTCCGGTGCCAGGGCCACTGACGAGTTCGCGGAGTTGATCGAAATGCTGGAACTTCAGCTCCAGGTAGCGTGCGGCATCGACCGACGTGATCCTGTTCGCTGACATCGCCTCCAGCACCAGCTGCACGAAGGGCCGGCCATGACGATTCATCGCCTTCTCGGCCGGTGTCGCAAAGCCGCCCGCTCGCGCCGGTAGCGATGCCACGTACGCGTTCCATTCGCCGCGCCACTCGTTGTAGCGGTTCCAGCTCATGAAGCCCGACTCGCGCAGGCGTGTCGCCATCGCCAGCGGCGTGATCCAGAATCGGCGCGCCACGCGTCGCACGTCCTGCGTCGACCATGCGATGTCGTTTGCGCCCGCCACATCCACCCATTGGCGTAATGCCGCCTCCGGAACCAGCGCGTGACTCGCTGCTGACTCGGCAAATCGCTCGACCTCGGCCCATTGCTCGTTGCTGCGCTGCTCCTGAAGCGCGGGGCGCTCTTCGTTGCCCGCAGCCAGCATCAGGTGAACGACCTCGTGCAGCAACGTGAACGCCTTGGCTTCGGGCACGCGTTCCTTGCTGTTGATGCCCACCACCGGAAGCGGCGTATCGAGCAAGGTGAGGCCCCGTGCCTCTTCGAGCGCCACCTTGTTGAACTGGAACACCAGCACACCGGCCGCTTCGACCGCTGCGCGCCAAGCACGCCACGCTTGCCATTCGCTGGTCCATGCGACCTGGCTCTCGACAACGACGCCCATCTGCGCACGCAAGCGGTCACCGACGCTCGCGGCCGATTCGGCAAGATGCGCCACGGCGTCGAAGGCCGGGATCGCTTCGCCCAGCTCTTCGTAGAGGTTGAGCGCGTATTCGCGGCGATTCAGCATCTGGCGCAGCGCCAGCCGAAGCTGCGGCGACTCGGCCCCCGCCTTCACGCCCGGCAGGCGCCGGTACTCGGTGGCCAAGGCCGGCAGTTCCGGGGGGCTGGGCAGGAAAAAGATGCTGAGCGGCCGGTGCAGAAACCGCGCCAGGTTCTCGACCTGGCGCATGGTGGGCTTGCGGTCACCACTTTCCCATGCCGCCACTCGCTCCGGCTTGACGTGCAGGCTCTGCGCAACTTGATCGGGCAGCCAGCCGCCTTCCACACGTGCCCAGGCGAGAACGTGCGGGTTGATCGAAGCGAACTCAATGGCGGACATGGAGCAGAAACGGTCTCAAGCAGGCAATGGTAAGGGGCGGCAAGGAGTCCTGAAGGCAGCCGCCAACACCGCCTGTCGCAGCGCCTGTGCGTGCTTGAGGTTGGCATCGACCTCGGCCTCGACTTCGCGAACGATGGACAGGCGGCGGTCGACTTCGGCGACGATGCGGTGTTGTTCGGCGAGCGGCGGCAATCGCAACGGCAACGCCTTGAGATCGGCACCTGAAATGCCAGCTTGACCTGCCGTCGTGCGAATGCGGGACTCGATGAACGCGCGTGCTTGGCCCGTCGCCGCAGCAATCACCAGGAACGCAGGCAGCAACGCGTCGGGCGGCACGCGCACGCGGATGAGTTTGTCCGGGTAGACAGTGGGCCGCAAACCGACTGGCACTTGGGCACAGATGCCCACGTAGTTGCGGCTGCCGTTGTAGCGGGTGAACAGAACGTCGTCAGCCGATAGCGTGAACTGCTCGTAGTCTGACGGCACGCCTGACAGATAGCGAACGTCAGCCATGTTCAGCTGAAGCGGCCTTACCGCGCTGATCCGAAGGATGGGAGTTCCGTGCTCCGCATCGGGCTTCTGCGAGTAGCCGTTTCGTACCGATGCGGCCACGTCGCCCAGCACCGCTTCCTTCCACCGGTTGCTCGCACCGGCAAGATCACCTACAACGGCATCGCTCAACACGGCGGCCTTGTAGCGCTTGAGGTTGGCCTTGACGCGCAGGAGGTTGGCGACGGCTTCGTCGAGGCGGGAGAATTGCTTTTCGATCTCGGCGACGATTTCGCGTTGCGATTCTGCCGGCGGCAACGGCAATGACAGCGTCTCCAAGTCGCCGCGTCGCAGGTTGTTGATGTTGACGCCGAGCGCCTTCTTGCCAATTTCCTTCCAATATCGCGGCGACTGGAGGAAGTAGGCCAAGTAGCGTGATTCGATGTTCGGCTTTGGGCGAATGCCAGCACAGAACGCACCGAACGATCCATTCCAGTGACCATGCAAGTGCGCAGATTTCCCGACCAGATGCTTGCTGCCACTCGACGTGGCAACGACGATGTCACCGGGTCGGAGTCGCTGTTCTGGCGAGACGTTTGATTCGGCAACGTAGACAAGGTCGCTCTCAAGAACCAAGCGAGCGTCCTGAATATTGGTCGCTCGAAGAACTGGGACGTAACCCGCAGCGGCATCGTCGCGCGAGTCGGTCTTTGGATATGAGACGCCGCGGACCAAGTCAGCCACTACCGTCAACGGCACTTCGGGCCATGGCGC
>JANMSR010000171.1:0-6797 GCA_031389565.1 Burkholderiales bacterium | reverse complement strand
CACGGTGCTGCGCGGCGGCAAGGTCACCGGCGTGTGCAATCCGGCCGAGGAGTCCAACGCATCCCTCTCCAGGTTGATGATCGGCGCCGAGCCGCCGCAGCTGACGCACCGGGCGCAGCAGCCCGGGCGCGCCGTGCTGCGGGTGCAGGGCTTGAGCCTGGCGCGCGAAGACCAGTTCGGTGTCGACCTGGTCGGAATCTCGCTGGAGGTGCGCGTCGGCGAGGTGGTGGGCATCGCGGGCGTGTCCGGCAACGGGCAGCGCGAACTGCTGTATGCGCTGTCGGGCGAGGACTGCCGCGCCGAACCCGGTGCGATCCGCCTGGGCGACGCGGACGTTACGCGCGCTCACCCGGGCCGCAGGCGCAAGCTCGGCCTGCATTTCGTTCCCGAGGAGCGGTTGGGCCGCGGTGCCGTGCCGACGCTGGGGCTGGCCCACAACCTGATGCTGACCCGCACCGACGCCGTCGGCAAGTGCGGCTGGATCGACGTCAAGGCGCTGGAGCAGCAGGCGCGCAACATCGTCGCGCGCTTCAACGTCAAGGCCGGCGGGCCGCATGCGGCAGCCAAGTCGCTTTCGGGCGGCAACCTGCAGAAATTCATCGTCGGCCGCGAGATCGACGCCAATCCGAAGTTGCTGATCGTTTCGCAGCCGACCTGGGGCGTCGATGTCGGCGCCGCGGCGCAGATCCGCGGCGAGATCCTGGCGCTGCGCGACCAGGGCTGCGCGGTGCTGGTCGTCAGCGAGGAGCTCGACGAGCTGTTCGAGCTGTCCGACCGCCTGATGGTCATCGCGCGCGGCCGGCTGTCGCCGAGCGTGCCGGCGCGCGAAGCGACCATCGAACGCATCGGACTGTGGATGGCGGGCTTGTTTGACGAAACCGGCGACGACCGCGCCGCGGGGCAACCCGCGAAGGAGCCGGCCCATGTTCAAGCTTGAACCCCGCGCCGCGCCGTCGGGCGCGATGGCGCTGGCCTCGCCGCTGATCGCGCTGGCCGCCACGGTGGCCATCGGCATCGTGCTCTTCGTGCTGCTCGGCAAGGACCCGGTGCTGGGGCTGCGCATGTTCTTCGTCGAGCCGGTGAAGAGCGGCTATGCCTGGAGTGAGATTGCTGTCAAGGCGGTGCCGCTGGTGCTGATCGCGCTCGGCCTGGCGCTCGCCTTTCGCGCCAATGTGTGGAACATCGGTGCCGAGGGCCAGTACATCCTCGGCGCGATCTTCGCCGGCGGCATCGCGATGCAGGCCACGCCGGAAACGCCCGGCGCCATCGTCATCGTGATCCTGTTGGCCGGCGTCGTCGGCGGCATGGGCTGGGCGGCGATCACCGCGCTGCTGCGCGACCGCTTCAACGCCAACGAGATCCTGGTCAGCCTGATGCTGGTGTACGTGGCCGAGATGGTCTTGTCGTACCTGGTCTACGGGCCCTGGCGCGACCCGCAGGGCTTCAACTTTCCGCAAACCGTGACCTTCGCCAAACCGACCCAGGTGCCACGGCTGTTTGCCGGCCTGCGCGTGAATGTCGGTTTGATCGTGGCGCTGGTGGCCGTGATCGGCATGACGATCTTCCTGTTTCGCCTGTTCCGCGGCATGCAGGCGCAGGTGGGCGGCCTGGCGCCGCTGGCCGCGCGCTACGGTGGCTTCAGTTCGCGCGCCTCGCTGTGGACGGCGCTGCTGACTTCGGGCGCGCTGGCCGGGCTGGCCGGCGCGCTCGAAGCCACCGGGCCGCTCGGGCAGCTCACGCCGTACGTGCCGGTGGGCTACGGCTTCGCGGCGATCATCGTCGCCTTCGTCGGCCGCCTGCACCCGGTGGGCATCGTGGTCTCGGCCGTGCTGATGAGCATGTTCTACATCGGCGGCGAGCTGGCGCAGTCGCGCATGCAACTGCCCAAGTCGATCACCGGCGTGTTCCAGGGCCTGCTGCTGTTTTCGCTGCTGGCCAGCGACACGCTGATCCATTACCGACTGCGCTGGGTGACACGCCGCGCGACGAGGCTTGCCGCATGAACGAAATCGCCCTCCTCGTGGCCGCCACGCTCAACGCCGGCACCGTGCTCGGCATCGCCGCACTCGGCCTGCTGATCAACGAACGCGCCGGCATCGTCAACCTCGGCGCCGAGGGCCTGATGCTGGTGGCCGCGGTGGCGGGCTTCGCCACCGCCGTGCACACCGGCAGCGACACGCTGGCCTTCGGTGCCGGGGCGCTGGCCGGCGCGGCGCTGGCGGCGGTGTTCGGCGTGCTCGTCATCTGGCTCAACACCAACCAGTACGCCACCGGGCTGGCGCTGAGCCTGTTCGGCGCCGGCTTCTCGGCCTTCGTCGGCCAGCCCTACACGCGCGAGCGGCTCGGCGAACGCGCCAGCTTCGACATCCCGTGGCTGTCGGACATCCCGCTCATCGGCCCGGCGCTGTTCAGGCAGCACCCGATGGTCTGGGTCGCGATCGGCCTCGCGCTGGCGCTGGCCTGGTGGCTCGCCAGGAGCCGCAGCGGGCTGATCCTGCGCGCGGTGGGCGAGTCACCCGAATCGGCGCATGCGCTCGGCTACCCGGTGCGCCGCATCCGGCTGGCCGCGGTGGTCGCCGGCGGCGCGCTGTGCGGTGTGGCCGGGGCCTACATCTCGGTGGTCTACACGCCGCTGTGGGTCGAGGGCATGGTGGCGGGCAAGGGCTGGATCGCGTTGGCCTTGACGACGTTTGCCACCTGGCGCCCAGCCCGCGTGCTGATGGGGGCCTACCTGTTCGGCGGCGTCACGATGCTGCAGTTCCACCTGCAAGGTCAAGGCGTGCAGATCGCCAGCCAGTTCCTGGTCATGCTGCCCTACGTCGCCACCATCGTCGTGCTGGTGCTGATCTCGAGCAACGCGGCCTGGATCAAGGCCAACATGCCGGCCTCGCTGGGCAAGGCGTTCACGCCGGGGGGGTGACTTTGGATTGGACCGTTGAAGAGGTGGCAGCGACGGTCGCTGCATACCTGCGCATGCTGACAATGGAGTTGACCGGGCAGGCGTACAACAAGGCCGAGCACCGGCGGGCGCTCCATTTGCTGCTGCCGACGTGAGCTTGATGTCTATCGACCGTCAGCCCTTTCGCAGCGTGACTACCTGGCCCGCGAGGCCAGGAACCAAAGTCTCGGTCTCGCCGGTGAAGAGTTTGTCGTGCACTACGAGCGTTGGCGCTTGATCCAGCACGGCCACGAGGGGCTCGCGAAACAGGTCGAGCACACGTCAAAGGTCCGTGGCGACGGCGCTGGGTATGACATCCGGTCTTTCGAAGAAGATGGCCGCGAGCGATTCATCGAGGTCAAGACGACCGCCTATGCGAAAGAGACGCCATTCTTCATCAGCAATGGTGAGATTTCATTCGCGAACTCGCACGAGTTGGAATTCCGCCTGTACCGGGTCTTTGAATTTCGACGGGCACCGCGGATGTTCGAATTGCGCGGCAGGCCTGATCGTCACTGTCGGCTCGACCCGACGACCTATCGCGCGTCGTTCTCGTAGGCCACCCACAAAGGCGCGCCGAGCGGATCACGTAGACTGCACAGAATTCTGTAACTCCTGATTCAGCGCCGGCCATGAGCATCTCCACCCGCGACATCGTGCCTTTCACCCAGGCACGCGCCAACCTGTCGGAGCTGGCCGATGAAGCCAAAGCCGGCAGCGAAAAGATCATCACCAAGAACGGCGAGAGCTATGTCGCCCTGATCGATGCCGCGCGGCTGGACTACTACCACCGGCTGGAGCGCGAGCACATCCACCTGCTGTTGATAGAAGATGCCCGCCGCGGACTGGAAGACATCGCTGCCGGCCGCACGCGCGAGGCCGACGCGGCAATCACCACGCTGCAACGCAAGCGGCCCGCCCGCGCTGCGCGCGGGGGCAAAACTGCCAGGAAGCGTGGCTGATCGGCTGCACAAGGTCGAGGCGACCGCGAGTTTCCTGCAGCGGCTCGAATCGATCGAGGCGTTCCTGGGTGAGGCCGACGCGGGCGTTGCCTACGACGAGTTGCTGGCGGCGTTGCGCGCAACCGTCATCCCCAATCTGCGCCGGTTCCCTCGAATCGGCCGCCGCTATCTGGACCGTGCGCCGTGCTCGGCCGAAGCCTTGGCCCAACTCGCAGCGCTGCCGGCCGGCGCCGCAGGCGCACTGCGCGAGTACCTGACGGGCGACTACCTGATCCTGTACGCGCTGGCCGAGGCCAACGACACGGTGTACCTGCTGTCGATCCGGCACCACCGGCAACTGTCATTCGACTTCGCGCGCCTGTGGCCCGGCGACGCACCGAACCAAGCCTGATACCCGCGTCGACATTCAGCGCCAATGTTGTCAGCCGTCATCATGCGGGCGACGCCGTTTCGCTGCCGGCCGCGCTACTTCGCGATCGAAAACAACACCGCGTTGTTGATCGCGTACACCGCGCCGTCGGCACCGATCGCGGTTGGGGTGTACGACTCGGCGATGCCGCTGGTGAGCTGGATGCGCTGGGTGAAGGTGTTGGTGGTCAGGCTCCAGCGGTAGAGGTAGCCGTCTTCGCTGTTGACGAGGATCGACTTCGTGATCGGGTCGACCGCCGCGGTGTTGATGCACCACTCCTTCACCGGGCCAGCGTTGCCCGACTCGAAGCTCGGGCCGAGCAGGGTCAGCACCTCGCGCATGATCGCCACGCCACCGATCGGGTCGGTCTGCGAGGCATTCGGGTCGATCACGGCCACCTGGTTCAGGCCGTCGCCGGAGCCCCGGCCTTCGTAGTTGTTGTACTTGACCATCAGCAGGTACGCCGAAGCGCCGCTGTACGACGCGACCATCGCCGCCGGAACGATGGAGGCGGTGTCGTCCCAGCCGAAGCCGCCGGGCACGCCGCTGGTGGCCAGCAAGGCGTCGAATTGCAGCAACCAGCCGCGCCCGTTGTGGGCGCCGGAGTTGGCTTCGAGCACACCGATGAAGACCTTGCCATCCGGCCCTACGGTGGGCGACGCCGTGCTGTCGTCGCTGACGCGGGCGCGCGTGCCCGTGCTCGGGTCGACCAGCGCCGCCCGCCCTTTCAGCGCGAGCGTGCGGCTGTCGAGCGCCAGCAAGTAGCCCGACTGCGCCACGCCGCTCACCGCGGCGGTGTTGACCACCACATACAGCGTGGCGCCATCGGGCGAGACGGCCGGCGCGCTGTTCATCGCGGGCTTGGCGATGCCGGCGTCGCCGGCCACCGCGGCGGCGGACACCCAACTGCCGCCACCGTCGGCGCCGATGCGCGCTACACCGCTGGCCAGGCGCGCCGGGTTGGCGCCGGTGGCGACGAAGCCGAAGTAGACGTTGCCTTGCGCATCGACCGTGAGCGGCGTGTTGATGAAGATGCTGGCGTCGAACGCAGCCGGTGCCGCGGCGTAGGCCGCCGCACCGAAGAACACCGCGGTTTGCAGCATGCCGGTCGGTGCGTCGGCGTTGTCGCGCACGAACAGCTTGCCGCCGGCGCCCGGCGCGTACAGGCGATTGCCGGGGCTCAACGCGAGGTTGTAGCTCGGCACCCAGTTGTGAGGCGGCAAGACATAGTCGCTGTCGGCCGCCCAGATCAGCCCACCGTTGCCACCAGCGCGCGCTTCGAAACGAAAGCCGCCCGCTGCGCCGGTCTTCACCGGCACGATCACGGTGTTTCGCGAGGTGACCACCGGCGAGCCGTAGTGGATCAGCAGCGCCCCGTCGGTACGGTACTGCGGCGCCAGGTCCACCGGCGTGGACCACGCGATGCGGTTCAGGTCCTGGGTTGCGATCGCGCCGACCGCCGAGTGCTGCGCATCGCGGCCGAAGCCCCACCAGGCCGGTCCGTCCACGCCCGGTGCGGGCACGGTGTCGGGGGGCGGTGTGTTCGGCCCCGCCGTCGCACCGCCACCACCGCCGCACCCCGACGCCAACAACGCGCACGCCAGCGCGAACAGGGACGACAACCGCGTCAGCGCGCGGCGGCAGGGCAAGGGTGGGCTGGGTGGCAGCATCGAGAGCCTCATGAACATCGCGTGGGAGGGAGCGCCGCATCGTGCCGTGCAGGCTTGCGGCTGACAAGGCATACCGGGCTGGGTCACTTCGGGCCGTCGATCGAAACGCTCAGCGCCGCGACGGCAGGCAGCGCCAGGGTATCTCGTTTGCCGCGCTCAAAACAAGCTGCGCACCTGGGCGCCGACGTCGATGGTCGGCCCCAGTGCATGCAGCGGCGGCACGCACGCTTCAGCCACCGGGCCGTCGGTGTCGAACAGCGCGGCCACGGCCGGTGGAATGAAGCGTGTGAGTGAGCCATACAGATGCCGGTCGCCGTACTGGGCCTGCTGCGTGACATGAAAACGCTGCGGCACCAGCAGCGCCAGGTGCCGCTTGGCGCGCGTCATCGCCACATAGAACAGGCGCCGTTCTTCGTCGATCTCGGCGGCGCTGCCGGTGGCCAGGTCCGACGGCATGCAGCCGTCGACCGCATTGAGCAGGTACACGGCGGTCCATTCCTGGCCTTTGGCCGAATGCATCGTCGACAGGATCAGGTAGTCCTCGTCGCGGTGCGGCGCGCCGGCTTCGTCGCTGGTGGCCTCGGGCGGGTCGAGTGTGAGCTCGGCCAGGAAGCGCTCGCGGCTGGTGAAGCCCGCCGCGATGCGCGCCAGTTGCGCCAGGTCGGCGGCGCGGATCACGGCGTCCTCAAACAGGCGTTCCAGGTGCGGCTGGTACCAACGCAGTGCGGTGGCCACGTCATCGGGCCAGGCGCCGGGGGCCAGCGTGTCGTGCGCCGACATCCACGCGCGCCAATCGCCGGCCGCTGCCGCCGGGGGTT
>JANMSR010000092.1:0-2761 GCA_031389565.1 Burkholderiales bacterium | reverse complement strand
GATGTTCGGCGCCAGCAGGTCGCGAAAGCCGCGGATGTTCTTCGGATTGCCGGGCCGCACCAGGATCGCCGCAGGCCGCAAGTACAGCGGATAGGCTTCCTTCAGCTCGAACGCGCCCGGCAAGGCCTTGGCGTAGTCGGTGAACATGTTCTCGGCACCGCTGAAGATGACATCGGCGTCCTGCTTGGCCTTGTCGAGCCACTGCGCGGTGGGCCCGGCGGCGACGTTCACGCTGACCTTGTTTATGCCGCCGAACGCCTTGGCGGCCTCCTGCATCGCCGGGGCCGGGCCCCCGGGGCCGTAGACGTTGATGACGCCCTGGGCCCGGACCGGCGCGGCGGCAAGCCACAGCGCGCACGCGAACAACGAGATGAGCTTGAAGGCTTGGGTCATCGGTTTTCTTCCAGAGTTGGTGGTGAACGGCAATAGCAACTGCCGGCTCGGCCTGTCGCGTCACTTTGGCGGTTGGCGTGGCCGCTGGATGTAGGCGCGAGCCGGTGCCGCATGTCGGATGTCATCGCGGCCCGAAGATCGCCGCCAGGTCGCCCTCGGGCGCGCCCTGGCGCATCTGCGCTCCGCCCTTGGCGTCTTTCCACACCAGCGCCGGTGTCGCGCGCAGGCCGTAGGACGCCATCAGCCTGGCGTTCGCATCGAGTTGAGCCGCGAGTGCCGGCGGAACCGTTGCCAGTGGCTTCACACCCTCGTCGCCGAGCGGTTTCGGTCGCCCGCTGGCAAGCGTCTTCGCGTTCGATGCCACATGCCCACGCTCGTGCGCGTCCAGTGCGGCAGCCGGGTCCTTGGCGCTGAGAAGCGCTGCTGCCTTGCCGGCGCTGGTCGGCGTGAGGATGCCGACCATGACGTGGCGCAACTGCAGCTTGCCGGCATCGACCCACGGCCGCGCGTCAGCCCAGAGTTTGTTGCAGTACGGACAGTTCGGGTCGGTGAAGACGTAGACCGTGCGTGGCGCGCCCTCGCGCCCGTCGGCGATCCAGTGGTTCTTTTCGAGCTGGCCCCAGACGGCGTTGGCCATCGGCTTGGCCAGCGTCTTCTCGAGCACGTCGGCCGTCAGGTCCTTGCCTGCGGCGTCGAAGAGCGTGCCGGCGATCACATGCTTGCCGTCGGGCGTGACGTACAGGGCCACGGGCTCGGTGCCCATGTGAGCCGCATAAGCGCTCAGGCCCGCAGGACTCGGGAGCGTGCCGACGATGGTGAGGCCGCGCTTTTCGAGCGCTTCGAGCGGTGCGGGGCGCGGCGCGGCCGCGAAGGCGATCGATGCGACGGCCGAAGCCAATGCGGTTGCAACAGCTACACCGGCCACGATCGCCGGTGCGGCTGGCCGACGTGGGAACGAGAAGGTTTTCGGAGTCATGGGGTCGATGCTCGGGAAGTAGATGATTTGCCTGGCGGTGTCGCGGCGCGCAGGTCGCTCAGGCGCTGTGCCAGCGTGGCCTGCGACAGCTCGCCGATGCGCGTGCTGGCGAGTTGTCCGCGCGCGTCGAAGAACAACGTCGTCGGCAGCGCACGATGACCAAGCGCCGAGCCGGTCTGCAGCCGCTCGTCGACGAGCACGTTGCGCAGCGTCAGCCCTTGTCGGTCGATGAAGCTTTGGATGGCATCCGGCTTCTCGCCCTGGTTGACGAAGACGAAATTCACGTCGGGATTCGCGCCCTGCGCCTGCTGGAGCACCGGCATTTCGCGCCGGCAAGGCGGACACCAGGTGGCCCAGAGGTTGACCACGGTGGGCTTGCCAACGAATCCGTCGAGCGGCACGGCGCGGCCGTCGAGCGTGGCCAGGCCGAGTTGCGGCAGCGCAACCGCCTCGCGCGACCCCATCGTGATCGCGACGCTTCCCAGCGCCCAGACCAGGCCGGTGGTCAGGACCGCAGCGAGCACGGGTTTGCGCAGCCCAGGCGCGCTGCGTATGCGGTACAGGCCATACAAGCCCGCCGCGGCAAGGCCCATCGCCGCGTCCCAGCCGCCATCGCGGATATCCAGGATCGACACCGGCGCGTCGAAGTACGGTCCGCGCCATTGCCAGACGAAGGCCAAACGCGCTGCGACCAACCCCACCAACAGCATGCGTGTCAGCACCTGCTCGGCATCGATGCCCGCGGTGCGCGCCAGGCGCCTGGCGATGAACCAGCCCAGGCCGATGGCGGCCATCGTCAGCAGCAACCCGTAAGGCAGCGCCAGCGGCCCGATCTGCAAGCTCTGCGTCACAAGCCTTGCTCCGGCCCGGCTGCTGGACGCTGCAGAAACTGCTCGACCGTGAACTCGCCGACCAGGCGCGCCTCGCGCCGCTCGCGGCCCGCGGTGTCGAACATCATCACGGTCGGCGGGCCGATCACCTGATGGCTGCGCATGAGCTCCCGATGACGTGCATCGTTCGCGGTCACATCGGCGCGCAGCAGCAGCACGCCTGCCAGCGAGCGCTGCACTCGCGGATCGCCGAAGACCTTCTTCTCGATCGTCTTGCAGGAGACGCACCAGTCGGCATAGAACTCGACCAGGGTGACTTGCCCCGACGCGCGCGCGGTGGCCAGGCGGGCCTGGAGTTCAGGCTCGCTGGCGACCGGCTCAAATCGCAAGCTCGTCGGCTGCGCAGAAGACGCGTTGGCCGGCGTTGCGGCGAACGCCAGTGGGCGCCACGGATCCACCGCACCGCCGGCGGCGCCGAGCACCATCGCGCCGCCCCACAGACCTGCCAGGACGGCCAGCGTTCGAGCGGCCACCCGCTGCGGTGACCCGGTTGCCGCGACGC
>JANMSR010000079.1:0-7270 GCA_031389565.1 Burkholderiales bacterium | reverse complement strand
TTCATTGGGAAAGCTCAGACTTTACTCGAACTCTTCGTCAGCGCCGATGTCGCCCTGCACCAGGCCCTTCAATTTGTGGCTGGCGTGAAAAGTGACCACATTGCGGGCCTTGATCGGGATCGCTTCGCCGGTGCGCGGGTTGCGCCCGGGTCGGGGTGCCTTGCGCCGGATGTTGAAGTTGCCAAAGCCCGACAGCTTGATGTCGTCGCCCGAGACCAGCGCCGCATGGACGATGTCGAAGAAGGCTTCGACCATGTCCTTGGACTCGCGCTTGTTCAGGCCCAGGCGCTCGAACAGCAACTCGGCCAGCTCGGCCTTGGTCAGCGTGGGCGTCTCCAGGGTCGGCAAGAGCACGCGATCGGCGTCCCTGGCGGGAGGGACTTGGGGGGGCATGGTGCTCATCGTGGCAGCCTTCAAGCGCGCAAGCGGGCGCCGAGTTGCGATTGCAGGCGCGACACCGCGGCGCTCAGGGCGGTCGCGATGCGCTCTTCGTTCAGGGTAGCGTCGTCGTCGCGGAGCTCGAGGCGCACGGCCAGGCTGCGCTCGTCGGCGGCAATGCCTGCCACAGCCGTCTTTGGCTTGTACAAATCGAACAGCCGGGCCGAACGCACCAGGCCCGACGCGTCGGCGAGCACGGTCGCGATCAGCGCGTCGTGGCTGACGTGGTCCGGCAGCACCAGCGCCAGATCGCGGATCGCCGATGGCTGCTTCGCTACAACCGCGGCGACGGGCACCGCGCGTTCCTGCAGGGCCGCGAGGTCGAGTTCGAACAGCACCGGCGCCTGCGGCAGCTCGTAGGCTTGGCGCCAGCGCGGGTGCAGCTCGCCACACCAGCCGATCGCCTGGCCATCGACCTCGACGCGCGCGCTGCGGCCGGGGTGCAGCGCGGGGTGGTCGGCAGCGAAGAAGCGCACCTGGCGCGGCGTCAGCAGGGCCTCGACATCGCCCTTGATGTCGAAGAAATCGACAGCGCGTTCGGGCGTGCCCCACTGCACCGAATCGGCGGGGCCGAAGGCCAGCCCGGACACGCGCATCGGCTGGTCGATCCCAGCCACGCTAGCTGGCCCGTGAGCGATTCCGGCATCGCGCCGGAAGACACGCCCGAGCTCGAACACGCGCACCCGGGTGGCACGCCGCGCGAGGTTGTAGCGCAGTACGGCGACGAGGCTGCCGATCAGGCTCGAGCGCATCACGGCCAGCGGCGCCGCGATCGGGTTGAGCACGGCGATCGGGTCGGCATTGCCGGCCATCTCATGTTCCCAGCGCGCCTCGACGAAACTGAAGTTGATCGTTTCCTGGTAGTCGAGCGCGGCCAGGGCATGGCGCACGGCGTGGGCACTGCGGCGAGCCTCCGGCACCCCGCGCGCGGTCACCGGTGCGAGCGGCGGCGTGGTCGGAAGCTGGCCATAGCCGAGCACCCGGATCACCTCTTCGATCAGGTCTTCTTCGATCGTCAGGTCGAAGCGCCACGACGGCGGCGTGACCGTGATCGTGCCAGCGCCCTGGCTGGATGCGAAGCCGAGGCGGCGCATGACATCGGCGCATTGAGCCTGCGTGACCGGCATGCCGATGACCTTGGCCGCACGCGCGACGCGCAGCGTCACCGGCGCGCGCTGAGGCATCGCAACCTGCTGGTCGTCCATCGGCCCCGCCTCGCCGCCGCAGATGTCGATGATCAGTTGCGTGACGCGCTCGATGTGTTCGACGTTGCCGAGCGGATCGACGCCGCGCTCGAAGCGGTGGCCGGCGTCAGTCGTGAAGCCGTAGCGCCGCGAGCGGCCCTGGACCGCTTGCGGCCACCAGAATGCCGCCTCGACGTAGACGTTGCGCGTGGCGTCGCCGACGGCCGTGGCGTCGCCGCCCATGATGCCCGCGAGTGACTCGACTGCTTGGGCATCGGCGATCACGCCGACGCTTTCGTCGACCTCGACCGTGTTGCCGTTGAGCAGTTTCAGGGTCTCGCCGCGGCGGCCCCAGCGCACCACCAGGCCGTCGTGGATCTGGTCGAGGTCGAAGATGTGCGACGGCCGGCCAAACTCGAACATCACGTAGTTCGAAATATCGACCAGGGCCGCAACCGAGCGCTGACCGCAGCGCGCCAGGCGCTCGACCATCCAGGCGGGAGTCCTGGCTTTCGGGTCGACGCCGCGCACGATGCGGCCGCAGAATCGGCCGCACAGATCCTTGGCCTCGACGCGCACCGGCAGCCTGGCCTCATGCAGCACCTTCACCGGCGCGAACACCGGCGCCTTCAGTGGCGCGCCAGTCAGCGCCGACAGCTCCCTCGCAATGCCGTAAACCGACAAGCCATGCGCGAGGTTGGGCGTCAACTTCAGCGTGAACAAGTGGTCGTCGAGGTTGAGCACCTGCCGCACATCGGCGCCCAGTGGCGCGTCGGCGGCGAGTTCGAGCAGGCCGCCGTGGTCTTGCGACAGTTTCAGCTCGCGCGCCGAGCACAGCATGCCCGTGCTGTCGACGCCGCGCAGTTTGCCGACGCCGATCTGAAACGCTTTGCCATCGTCGCCGGGCGGCAACTTAGCGCCGACCAACGCCACCGGCACGCGAATGCCCACGCGAGCATTCGGCGCGCCGCAAACGATTTGCAGCGGGCCGTCCTTCGAGTGCTCGCCGGCATCCACGCGGCACACGCGCAGCTTGTCGGCATTCGGGTGCGGCAGCGCCCCGATGATCTGGCCGACGACGATGCGCGAGAACGGCGGCGCCACCGCGCGTAGCGCTTCAACCTCCATGCCCGACATCGTCAGCAGGTCGGCCAGTTGTTGCGTCGACAGCGGCGGATTGCAGAACTCGCGCAGCCAGCTCTCCGGAAACTGCATCGTCGTCTCCCTACTTGAACTGCGACAGGAAGCGCAGGTCGCCGTCGAAGAACAGGCGCAGGTCGTTGACGCCGTAGCGCAGCATCGCCAAGCGGTCCGGGCCCATGCCGAAGGCAAAGCCGATGTAGCGCTCGGGGTCCAGGCCGAAGTGCCGCACCACGTTCGGGTGCACCTGGCCGGCGCCGGCCACCTCGAGCCACTTGCCTTTCAACGGACCCGAGTCGAACGCAATGTCGATCTCGGCCGATGGCTCGGTGAAAGGGAAGTAGCTCGGCCGAAAGCGCAGCTCGAGTTCGTCGCTCTCGAAGAAACGCCGGCAGAAGTC
Source organism: Burkholderiales bacterium (assembly GCA_031389565.1). GTDB lineage: Bacteria > Pseudomonadota > Gammaproteobacteria > Burkholderiales > Burkholderiaceae_C > CADEEN01. Next base: position 4,108 of record JANMSR010000079.1, on the reverse strand, counting down.
GGTGAAAACAGCCTTCAAATCCTTGAAGCTGACGTTCTCGCCGATCCACAGGCCTTCGCATTGATGGAACATCGGCGAGTGCGTGGCATCGCTGTCGACGCGGTAGGTGCGGCCCGGCGCGATGACGCGGATCTCGGCCATCGGCTCCACGCCCGCGTACCTGGCGGCGTGGGCGCGGGCATAGCGCACCTGCATTGGGCTGGTGTGCGGGCGCAGGTTCAGCCAGCGGCCTTGGTCGTCTTTCATGTCGACGTAGAAGGTGTCCTGCATCGACCGCGCCGGGTGGTTCTCGGGGTTGTTCAGCGCGGTGAAACTCATCCAGTCGGTTTCGATCTCGGGGCCGTCGGCAACGTCGAAACCCATCGAACCGAAAATGGCTTCGATGCGCTCGATCGTGCGCGACACCGGGTGCAGGCCGCCGATGCCGCGGTGGCGACCCGGCAGGGTGATATCGAGCGCCTCGGCCTTCAACTGCACCTCGAGCTCGGCATCGGCCAGCGATTGCCGGCGCGCATTGAGCGCGAGCTCGATACGTTGCTTGGTGGCGTTGATCTCCGCGCCGCGCGCCTTCTTCGCGTCGACCGACAGCGCGCCGAGCGACTTCAACAGCTCGGTGACGTGCCCGGCCTTGCCCAGGAACCGAGCCTTGGCGTTCTCCAGCTCGGCGGGCGTGACGGCAGCGCCGAAATCCGCAATGGCTGCCTGCACCAGAGAATCGAGATCGGTCAATGGCGCACCCCGCTCGCCGGGTACGTCGATCGACCCTCCGCGAGGGTAGGGCCTTGCTTGGGGCGGCCCGGCGCTGCGGCCCGCATCGATCGGATCGACATCGAATGTCTCATTCGTTCAATGAACAAAAAAAGGCCGCCACCCAGGTGACGGCCTTCGATGCTTGAGAAACTTTCCATGGCCACCGCTTGCACGGTGCCCTGAATCAAGCCAGTTGGGCCTTCACCTTGGCAACGATGCTGCCGAAGGCTGCCGGGTCGTTGACGGCCATGTCGGCCAGCACCTTGCGGTCGATGCCGATCTGGGCCTTTTTCAGGCCGGCCATGAACTTGCTGTAGCTCACGCCCAACTCACGGCTGGCCGCGTTGATGCGCGCGATCCAGAGCTGGCGGAAGACGCGCTTCTTGGTACGGCGGTCGCGGTAGGCATATTGCCCGGCCTTCATCACCGCTTCCTTGGCGATGCGGAAGACGTTCTTGCGGCGGCCGCGGAATCCCTTGGCCAGGGCCAGCACCTTCTTGTGGCGGGCGCGTGCCGTTACACCACGTTTGACGCGAGGCATGTGTGTTCTCCTTCAGTGCGTTTGAGTCTGCAAACCGATCACAGGCCGGCAAATGGCAGCATCTGCGCCATGTGGCCCATGTTCGAGTCGTGCACGTTGACCGCACCGCGCAGGTGGCGCTTGTTCTTCGTGGACTTCTTGGTGAGGATGTGGCGCTTGAACGCCTGACCGCGCTTGACGGTACCCCCCGGACGCACGCGGAACCGCTTGGCCGCGCTCTTCTTGGTCTTCATCTTGGGCATTTCACTGCTCCTTCTTTGTGACCCCTGCAGGCGACCGCGGTGGGCGGTGCTTGGTTGGCCTGCAGCGGCTTCTCTCCGACGACCCCGGTGACCAGACCCGGGTCGCGAAACTCTCGATTCGCTTACTTCCTCTTCGGCGCCAGCACCATGATCATCTGGCGACCTTCGAGCTTGGGCATGTTCTCGACCACCGACACGTCGGCCAGTTCGTCGCGTATACGCTCCAACAACCTCATGCCGATGTCCTGGTGCGTGATTTCGCGGCCGCGGTAGCGCAACGTGACCTTGCCCTTGTCACCGTCTTCGGCAATGAACCGGCGCAGATTGCGCATCTTGATGTTGTAGTCGCCTTCGTCGGTGCCGGGGCGGAACTTCACTTCCTTGATCTCAATGACCTTCTGCTTGCTTTTCGCCTCGGCCGCCTTTTTCTGCTCCTGGTACTTGAACTTGCCGTAGTCCATCAGCCGGCACACCGGGGGCACCGCGGTTGCCGAAATCTCGACCACATCGACGTCGAGCTCAGTGGCCATCCGCAGCGCCTCCTGGATACTGACGACGCCCAGGGGCTCGTTTTCGGGGCCGTTCAGGCGCACTTCGGGCGCCATGATTTCGCGGTTGAGACGGTGTTTGCGCTCGGCGTTGGGCGTGCGGCGGTCAAGAAACGTAGCGATGGTGGCAACCTCTTCGCGGGCGTGAAGGCAGCACGTCCGAGTAAAAAATGAAACGCGCCTGGGCCATCCGCTAGACCTTGGCGTTGATGTCTGCCGCGAGCTTCTGGGCGAAGGTGTCGAGGGGCATCACGCCGAGATCCAGGTTGCCCCGGGCGCGCACTGCAACAGTCCCGTTCGCCTTCTCCTTGTCGCCTACGACCAGGATGAACGGAACCTTGTGCATCGAATGCTCGCGGATTTTATACGTGATTTTCTCGTTCCGCACGTCGGCCTGCACTCTAACTCCTTGTTCTTGAAGCGTTTTTGCGACTCCACTGGCGTAGGCAGCCTGCCCGTCGGTGATGCAGGCCACGACCACCTGCACCGGCGCCAGCCAGACCGGCAGCGCCCCGGCATGCTGCTCGATCAGGATGCCGATGAAACGCTCGAGGCTGCCGACGATCGCCCGGTGCAGCATCACCGGCGGCCGGCGCTCGCCTGACTCGGCCACGTACTCGGCCGACAGCCGCTCGGCCATCGAAAAGTCGACCTGCATCGTGCCGCACTGCCAGGGCCGGCCGAGGGCGTCTTTCAACGTGTACTCGATCTTTGGGCCGTAGAAGGCGCCGTCGCCGGGGGCGACGACGAACTCGCAGCCCGAACGGCGCAGCGACTCCATCAACGCGAACTCGGCCTTGTCCCACACCGCGTCGGCGCCGATGCGCTGCGCGGGCCGGGTGGCCACCTTGTAGATGATCTGCGTGAAGCCGAAGTCCGCGTAGACGCGCCGCAGCAGCGCCGTGTAGGCCACGCACTCGCCCAAGATCATGTCCTCGGTGCAGAAGATATGACCGTCGTCCTGCGTAAAGCCGCGCACCCGCATGATGCCGTGCAGCCCACCGGTGGGCTCGTTGCGGTGGCACTGGCCGAACTCGCCGTAGCGCAGCGGCAGGTCGCGGTAGCTCTTGATGCCCTGCTTGAAGATCAGGATGTGGCCGGGGCAGTTCATCGGTTTGAGCGCGTAGTCGCGCTTCTCCGACTCGGTGGTGAACATGTTGTCGCGGTACTTGTCCCAGTGCCCCGTCTTCTCCCACAGCGTCTGGTCCAGCAACTGCGGGCCCTTGACCTCGAGGTAGCCGTTCTCAAGGTAGACCGCACGCATGTACTGCTCGACCTGCTGCCACACCGCCCAGCCCTTGGGGTGCCAGAACACCAAGCCCGGTGCATGCTCGTCGAGGTGGAACAGGTCGAGCTCGCGGCCGAGCTTGCGGTGGTCGCGCTGCTCGGCTTGCTCGAGCATCGTCAGATACTGCTGCAACTCTTCCTTTGTCGCCCAGGCCGTGCCGTAGATGCGCTGCAACTGCTCGTTGGCCTGGTCGCCGCGCCAGTAGGCGCCGGCCACCTTCATCAGCTTGAAGTGTTTGAGCTTGCCCGTCGAGGGCACATGCGGGCCGCGGCAAAGGTCTTCGAAGGCGCCTTCGCGGTACAGCGACACCTGCTGATCGACCGGGATGCCGGCAATGATCTCGGCCTTGTAATGCTCACCCTGGGCCTGGAAGTGCGCGACGGCCTCGTCGCGCGGCAGCACGCGGCGTTCGACCTTCTCGTCGAGCTTGGCCAGCGCCGCCCTTTTGGCTTCGATTGCGGCCAGATCCTCCGGCGTGAACGGGCGCTTGTAGGCGAAGTCGTAATAAAAGCCGTGCTCGACCGTCGGCCCGATCGTGACCTGGGCCTCGGGGAACAGGGTCTTCACGGCGTAAGCCAGCAGGTGCGCCGTCGAGTGGCGGATCAGGTCCAGCCCGTCAGCGTCCTTGTCGGTCACGATGGCCAGCTTCGCGTCGGCTTCGATGCGGTGGCTGGTGTCGACGAGCTGGCCATCGACGCGGCCGGCCAGCGCAGCCTTGGCCAGGCCGGCGCCGATCGAT
>JANMSR010000072.1:0-51118 GCA_031389565.1 Burkholderiales bacterium | reverse complement strand
CAGGCCCTTGTAGCGTTCCAGCATGGCCGGAACCTGTTCGCTTTGATCCGGATGGATCAGCAGAACGATTTCATAGTGACGCATTTGGACTCCTTATGGTTTCCAGGGATGGAAGCCGCCCTGCGGCGTCATGGTGCAGGTACGGCAAGGGGAAAGCCTATAAGTATAGCAGCGCGTGGGCTCTCCTTGGCCACAGTCAGCGGCGCGCGGCCAGACGCAGCCAGGTCTCGACCACCGAGTCGGGGTTGAGCGAGATCGAGACGATGCCTTCCTGGGCCAGCCAGTCGGCAAAGTCCGGGTAGTCGCTCGGCCCCTGGCCGCAGATGCCGACGTACTTGCCGGTGGCGCGGCAGGCGGCAATCGCGCGCGAGATCAACGCCTTGACGGCAGGGTCGCGCTCGTCGAAATCGCCGGCCAACTGCTCGATGCCCGAGTCGCGGTCGAGGCCCAGAGTCAACTGGGTCAGGTCGTTCGAACCGATCGACATGCCGTCGAAGTGCTCGAGGAACTGCTCGGCCAGGATCGCGTTGCTCGGCACCTCGCACATCATGATCAGGCGCAGGCCGTTGACGCCGCGCGCCAGGCCGCGCTCGGCCAGCATCGCCACCACACGCTCGGCCTGGCGCACCGTGCGAACGAAGGGCACCATGACCTCGACGTTGGTCAGGCCCATGTCGTTGCGCACGCGCTTCAAGGCTTCGCATTCCATACCGAAGGCATCGCTGAAGTCGCCGCTGATGTAGCGTGACGCGCCGCGAAACCCAAGCATCGGATTCTCTTCGTCGGGCTCGTAGCGGGCGCCGCCGATCAACTGGCGGTATTCGTTGCTCTTGAAGTCCGACAGTCGCACGATCACAGGCTTGGGCCAGAACGCCGCGGCGATCGTGCCCACCCCTTCGGCGATCTTGTCGACGTAGAAGGCGCGCGGGCTGGCGTGTCCGCGGGCCACCGACTCGACTGCCTTTTTCAGGTCCGGGTCGACGTTGGGGTAGTCGAGAATCGCCTTCGGGTGCACACCGATGTTGTTGTTGATGATGAACTCGAGCCGCGCCAAACCGACACCGGCGTTGGGCAACTGCGCGAACTCAAAGGCCAGCGAGGGGTTGCCGATGTTCATCGTGATCTTGATCGGGCAGTACGGCATCTCGCCACGTCGCACTTCGCTGATCTCGGTTTCGAGCAGGCCGTCGTAGACGAACCCGGTGTCGCCCTCGGAGCAGGCCACCGTGACCAGCGCCCCTTCGTGCAGCTTGTCGGTGGCGTCGCCGCAGCCGACCACCGCCGGGATGCCCAGCTCGCGGGCGATGATCGCCGCATGGCAGGTGCGGCCACCGCGGTTGGTGACAATCGCACCCGCGCGCTTCATCACCGGCTCCCAGTTCGGGTCGGTCATGTCGGTGACAAGGATGTCGCCCGGCCGTACGCGCTCCATCTCGGCGATCGACGAGACCACCCGCACCGGGCCGGTGCCGATCTTCTGGCCGATGGCGCGGCCTTCGGCCAGCACCGCGCTGTGGCCCTTCAACTTGTAGCGGTGCTCGACCTGTCCCACCCCCTGGCTCTTCACGGTTTCGGGCCGCGCCTGCAGGATGTAGAGCTTGCCGTCATTGCCGTCGCGGCCCCACTCGATGTCCATCGGCCGGCCGTAGTGCTTCTCGATGATCAGCGCGTACCGGGCCAGCTCGGTCACGTCGGCGTCGGTCAGCGAATAGCGGTTGCGCAGCTCGGGCGGGTTGTCGATGGTCTTGACCAGCCTGCCGCTGGCGGCCTTTTCTGCCGCCGTCGTGAACTCCATGCGGATCAGTTTGGAACCCAGATTGCGGCGGATCACCGCCAGCTTGCCGGCGATCAGCGCCGGCTTGTGGACATAGAACTCGTCGGGGTTGACGGCGCCCTGCACCACCGTCTCGCCCAGGCCGTAGCTCGAGGTGATGAAGACCACGTCTTTGAAGCCGCTCTCGGTGTCGATGGTGAACATCACTCCGGCCGAACCGAGGTCCGAGCGCACCATGCGCTGCACGCCGACCGACAGCGCCACGTCGCCATAGGCAAAGCCCTTGTGCACGCGGTAACTGATCGCGCGGTCGTTGTACAGCGACGCGAACACCTCGTGCATGTGCTGCAGCACTTCGTCGATGCCGTGCACGTTGAGAAACGTCTCCTGCTGCCCGGCGAACGAGGCGTCGGGAAGGTCCTCGGCGGTGGCCGACGAGCGCACCGCGAACGTTGCGGCCGCGTCGCCAGCCACGAGCGTCTCGAACGCGGCGCGCACGGCGGCCTCCAGGTCGGCCGGCAGCGGCGTCTCGATGATCCAGCGTCGGATCTGCGCCCCGGCCTCGGCCAGCGCACGCACGTCGTCGGTGTTGAGCCTGGCCAGCCGTTCAGCGATGCGCGTGGCCAGTCCCTGGTGGGACAGGAAGCGCCGGAAGGCGTGCGCCGTGGTGGCAAAACCACCGGGCACCCGCACCCCGGAGGCAGCCAACTGGCTGATCATTTCGCCGAGGCTGGCGTTCTTGCCGCCGACCGCCTCGAGGTCGGTCATCCTCAGATGTTCAAACGGCACGACCAGGGCGGTCGCCAGAGTTGCAGGGGACATGGGAAAGCTCCGTGATGATGGGAAAGCGGTGCTTGCACGGGCCAGGCTGGCGCTCGAACCGTCGCGGTTCGGTGTTCGGTCTCGGAGCGACGGGAGCGCATCGACGAAGCGGCCTTCGAAGGGATTGGCGTCGATTCTAGGGCGCTTGCCGGCGCCTATCATTCAACCCTGGCGTTGACGGACCTGGCATGCCCAATCGCACTGTATTCTTCGTCTCCGACGGCACCGGCATTACTGCCGAGACCTTCGGCAACTCGATCCTGGCCCAGTTCGGCGCCAAGCCGCGCCATGTGCGCCGGCCCTTCATCGACAGTGTCGACAAGGCCCAGTCGGTCGTCGCCGAGATCAACCACACGGCCGGGCGCGAAGGCCGGCGGCCGATCGTCTTCATCACCCTGGTCCACGATGAGGTGCGCCACGTCTTGACCGGCGCCGAGTGCAAGGGCTTGGTGCTCGACATGTTCCGCACCTTCGTCGAGCCGCTCGAAGCCGAGTTCGGCGTCAAGAGCAACCACCGTATCGGGCGCTTTTCCGACGCCGCCAAGAGCACCGAGTACCACGACCGCATCGAGGCCATCAATTTCTCGCTGGCCCACGACGACGGCCAGAGCGCGAAAAACCTGGCCAGCGCCGACGTGATCCTGGTCGGCGTGAGCCGCAGCGGCAAGACGCCGACCTCGCTGTACCTGGCGATGCAGCACGGCATCAAGGCCGCCAACTACCCGCTGATTCCCGAAGACTTCGAGCGCGGCCACCTGCCCTCGTCGCTGGCGCCGCACAAGAAGAAGTGCTTCGGCCTGACCATCGACCCTGACCGCCTGGCGCAGATCCGCCACGAGCGCCGTCCCGGCAGCAAGTACGCCGCACTCGCGAACTGCCGCTATGAAGTCAACGAGGCCGAGCGCATGATGAAGCGCGACGGCATTGGGTGGCTCAGCTCGACGCACAAATCGATCGAAGAGATCGCCACCACGATCCTGCGCGACATCCGCCCCGACCGTTTGATCTACTGATCAGCGCCGTGTCGCCGGCCCGGCGACATAGAAGCCGCGCGTCTGGCGATTGAAGGCGATGCGGTGTCCGTTGTCGCAAGCGCTGCACCACCACACCGCGAGCGTGCCATCGGGCTCAAGGGCCAACGCCGCGAACACCGTGCCAGGGTCGGGCACTTCGACCAGGAAGCGCATCCGCGGTCGCTCGCCTTGCCGCTCGGTGATCGCGACGAACAGGCCGCGCTCGCCGTCGCAGCGGCGGTAGGCGCCGACAAACGCGGTCTGCACTTTGCCGCTGCCGTCGAACGACGCTTCGAGCGAGAACGCCAGGCCATCGAACGGGCTGCCACCCGCCGGGCCCAGGAGTTCTTCGCCGAACAGCTCGCGCGTGAACGCTTCGGCCGCACACCAGGCCGGCTCGAGCCGCTTGATCGGCATGCCGCGCACGACCGTGCTGCGCGGCGTGAGCGTCGCACGTTGCCACCACGGGTCACGCGCCGGCTCGAACCGAACACTCAGCACCGGCGACGACGCGGCGGATGCCGGCGATTGCGCCAGTGCCGCGGTCGCCACGAGGCTGCCGCACAGTGCGAAAGCCAGTGCGAGAGCCAGTGCGAGGCCCTTCATCGCCAGCCTCCACTGCGGCGTGTTGCGTACAGGCAGATCGCTGCCGCAGCCGCCACGTTCAAGGATTCCTCGCCGCCGGGCTGCGGAATGCGCAGGGTCTGCGCGCAACGGACCAGCAACGCCGGTGCAACGCCCTGCCCCTCATGGCCGAACACCCAGGCGCAGGGAAACGGTAGCACGGCGTCATCGAGCGCGATCCTGGCGTGCGAACTGCCGGCCAGCAGGGGCACCCCCAGTCCATCGAGATCGGTGGCCACCAAGCCTTCGACGAGGTCAAGCGCAAAGTGCGCGCCCATGCCCGCCCGCAGCACTTTCGGCGACCACAGCGCCGCGCTGCCTTCGAGCGCCAGCACTTGCGTGAAGCCGAGCGCGGCGGCGCTGCGCAGGATGCTGCCGACGTTGCCGGCGTCCTGCACCCGGTCGAGTACCACGCAGGGCACACCCGCCCTCACGGGCTGCGCTGCCGGTGCCTCAATCACAAATCCGATGCCTGCAGGCGACGCCAGGCTGCTGACACCTGCGAACAAGTCGTCTGGCACCCGTGCCACGCACGGCGCCCATAGCGCCAGCTCGCGCAAGGCGGGCTGTTGCCACGCCGACTCGCTGACCAGTGCCTGCGCCGCCGCACGGCCGCGCGAGCGCAAGGCCTGACAAAGGTGTGCCCCTTCGAGCCACACCGCACCGAGCTTGCGGTACGCCACCGGCGCTCGGGCCAGCTTGCGCAAGCGCACCAGCAAGGCGTTGTCGCGCGAACTGATCACGGCGGCCTCGGCGATCAGGGTACCTTCGTGCTGCGCACTCGGGAATTCGCCCTTGGGGCGGCCCGGCGGGGTCATCAGGCAACCTCCGCGCTGCGCGCTGCGGTATTCGTCCTTGGGGCGGCCCGGCGTCTCATGTCGCGCCCTCGATCACCGCGCGCACCGGGGCGAAGCTGCGCCGATGCGCGATGCAGGCGCCGTGCATGCGCAGAGCGGCCAGATGCTCCGGCGTCGAGTAGCCTTTGTGCCCGGCAAAGCCGTAGGCCGGGTGCTGCTCGTGCAGCGCAGCCAGCAACGCGTCGCGGTGCACCTTGGCGACGATCGACGCGGCCGAGATCGCCGCCACCTTGGTGTCGCCCTTGACGATGGCCTCGGCCGGCGTGTTGAGTAGCGGCAGGCGGTTGCCATCGACCAGCACCAGCGCCGGCAGCAGGCGCAGCCCTTCGACCGCGCGGCGCATCGCCAGCAACGTGGCCTGCAAGATGTTCAAGCGGTCGATCTCCTCGACGCTGGCCAGGCCCACGCTACAGCACAGCGCCTTGCCCCGTATTTCCAGAGCCAGGCGCTCGCGGGTGACGGGGCCCAGCGTCTTGGAGTCGCGCAGGCCCTTGATCGGCTGCAGGTCGTCGAGGATCACCGCGGCTGCCACCACCGGCCCGGCCAGCGGGCCACGGCCGGCCTCATCGACCCCCGCGATCAGGCCGCGCGAGGTCCAGGCCAGCCCGAACTGTTCAGGCCCGGAGGATTTGCGCGATCGCATCGGTGGCGGTGCGCGCCGTGTCGCGCCGCAGCAGGTGGTGCAGTTCAGTGAAGCGCTGCTGTAGCGCCTCGGCCCGGGCCGGGGCATCGAGCCAGGCCAGCACGTCGCTGGCCAGCGTAATGGGGTCGGCCTCGCCCTGGATGCGCTCAGGCACCACGAAGTCGCGGCACAGGATGTTGGGCAGGCCGACCCAGGCTTGGTATTGCATGCGCCGCATCATCTGCCAGCTCAGGGCGTTCATGCGATAGGCGATGACCATCGGCCGCTTGAACAGGGCCGCTTCGAGCGTGGCGGTGCCGCTGGCGATGAGGGTCACGTCACAGGCGGCGAGCGCCTCGTGCGAGCAGTCGTCGAGCAGCACGATCGGTGTGCTACCTGCATGCTGCGCCAGCAGCGGCTCGACCATCGTGCGCAGCCCAGGCGCCACCGGCAGGACGAAGCGCAACGCGGGTCGCTGCCGATGCAGCCGCGCCGCGGCCTGAAGGAACAGCGGCGCGATGTACTGGATCTCGGAGCGCCGGCTGCCCGGCAGCAGCGCCACCACGCGGTCGGCCGCGGCCAGCCCGAGCGCCTGGCGCGCCGCGGCGCGCGGCGGTTCGAGCGGGATCGCATCGGCCAGCGGATGGCCGACATAAGTGGCGGCAATACCGTGCTGCGCCAGCAGCGCCGGCTCGAACGGAAACAGGCACAGCACGTGGTCGACGCCCTGGGCGATCTTGCGCACGCGCTCGCCGCGCCAGGCCCAGATCGACGGGCAGATGAAATGGATCGCCTTGGTGCCGGCCGCCTTGAGCCGGGCTTCGAGGTCGAGGTTGAAGTCGGGCGCATCGACGCCGATGAACGCATCCGGCCGCTCGTCGAGCAGCCGCGCCGTCAATTGGCGCCGGATGCCGACGATTTCGCGGTAGTGGCGCAGCACCTCGACGTAGCCACGCACGGCCAGCTTGTCGCTCGGCCACCAGGCGTCGAAACCCTGCGTCGCCATCTGCGGGCCACCGATGCCGGCCGCGGCGAGGCCGGGCCAACGCGCTTTCAGTCCTTTGAGCAGCAGGCCGGCGAGCAGATCGCCCGACGCTTCGCCGGCCACCATCGCCAGGCGCATACGCTAGCGCGCAATGCCGCGGGTCGATGCCGCGAGGAAGTCGAGCATCGCCTGCACGTCGGTGTCGCCTTCGGGCAAGGCACCGTGCAGCGATCTGATGGCCTCGGTGGCCTGCTCCAGCGTGAGCCCGTCGCGATAGATCAGCCGGTGCATCTGCTTGACCTGGGCAATGCGTTCGGCCGAGAAGGCGCGCCGGCGCAAGCCCTCGACGTTGAAACCGCGCACTCCCAGCGGGTGCCCTACGGCCATCATGAACGGCGGCACGTCTTGCGCGACGTGGCTCTGAAAGCCGATCATCGCGTGGGCACCGATGCGGCCGAACTGGTGCACCCCGCTCAGGCCGCCGACGACGACCCAGTCGCCGATGTGCACATGGCCGGCGAGCGTGGCGTTGTTGGCCAGGACGATGCGGTGGCCCAGTTGCACATCGTGCGCGATGTGCACGTAGGCCATGATCCAGTTGTCGTCGCCGATGCGCGTGACGCCACCGCCCTGGGCCGTGCCGCGATTGAAAGTGCAGAACTCGCGGACCGTGTTTCGGTCACCGATCACCAGCTCGGTCGGCTCGCCGCGGTACTTCATGTCCTGCGGCGCACCGCCCAGGCTGGCGTGGGCGAAGATGCGGTTGTCGCACCCGATCGTGGTCGGGCCCTCGATCACCGCGTGAGCACCGATCGTCGTGCCCTCACCGACTTTGACGCCGGCGCCGATCACGGCATACGGGCCGACCGTCACCGTGGCGGCCAGCGCAGCACCAGGGTCGACGATGGCAGTGGGATGGATTGCGCCCACGGTGTCAGGCGATCTTTCGCATCGTGCACATCAGCTCGGCTTGGACGGCGGTTTCGCCGTTGACGCTGGCCCGCGTCTTGTACTTGTAGATGCCGGACTTGGCGCGCTCGATCGAGGCTTCTAGGATCAACTGGTCACCGGGCTCGACCGGCCGCTTGAAGCGCGCGCCGTCGATGCCGACGAAATAGACCACCGTGTCGTCGCCCGGCTCCTGGCCCAGGCTCTCGAAGGACAGCAGCGCGGCGGTCTGCGCCAGCGCCTCGAGCATCAGCACGCCCGGCATCACCGGCCGTGACGGGAAATGGCCCATGAAGAACGGTTCGTTGATGGTGACGTTCTTCAGCGCCTTGATGCGCACGCCCTTTTCGATCTCGAGCACCCGATCGACCAGCAGGAACGGATAACGGTGCGGCAGCTTGCTGAGGATTCTGTGGATGTCGAACACGGGCACGGTCATGACTTTTTCTCCAGCGCACGCAGACGATCACGCAAAGCATGCAACTGGCGCAATGTGGCAGCATTTTTCTCCCAGGCCGCATTGTCGTCGAACGGAAACACGCCGCTGTACTGGCCGGGCTGAAGGATAGAGCGTGTGATCGTGGTCGCCGCCGAGACGTGCACATGGTCGGCCAGCTCGAGGTGGCCGAGCACGATCGCGCCGCCGCCCAAGCTGCAATGCGCGCCGATCTTGGCGCTGCCGGCCACCCCCACGCAGCCGGCCATCGCGGTGTGCGCACCGACGCGCACGTTGTGGCCGATCTGCACCAGGTTGTCGAGCTTGACGCCGTCTTCGATGACGGTGTCGTCGAGGGCGCCGCGGTCGATACAGGTGTTGGCACCGATTTCGACGTCGTTGCCGATGCGCACACCGCCGAGTTGTTCAATCTTCTCCCAGCGACCTGCTGTCGGGGCGAAGCCGAAACCGTCCGCACCGATGACAGCGCCCGGGTGAACGATGCAGCGCTCGCCGACGTGGCAGCCGTCCGCCACCACCACGCGCGCGCCTATGCGCGTGTGTGCGCCGATGCTGGCGCCGGGACCGATGCAAGCCAGCGGCCCGATGCTGGCGCTGGCAGCGATCACGGCACTGGCGTCGACCACGGCGCTGGCGTGAATGCCGGGGCGAACCGCGGGGCGGACGCGCTCGACCCACCATTGCGACAGGCGGGCGTAGTACAGGTACGGATCGGGCGTGACGATCGCCGTTCCGCGAACAGCGGCTTCGTCCCTGAGGGCCGGCGCCACGATGACGCAGCCGGCCCGCGTGGTGGCGAGCTGGGCGCGGTAGCGCGGGTTGGCGAGAAAGCCGATCGAGCTCGGCGTGGCCGCTTCGAGGCTGGCGATGCGGTCGATGCTCAAGGCGGCATCACCGACGCACTCGCCGCCGAGGCGGGCGACGATCGCGGCGATGGTCACGCGCATCGCCGCGCTCTCAAAGGCCGAGGGTCGCCGCGCGGCTCACTTGCCGGCATTGAGCGCGTCGATCACCTTCTTGGTGAGGTCGACACGCGGGCTCCAGTGCACGGCGTCCTGCAGGATCAGGTCGTACTTTTCCTGGTCGAAGATCTGCTTGATGACCTTGTTGGCGCGCTCGACCACGCCCGACAACTCTTCGTTCTTGCGCTGGTTCAAGTCTTCCTGGAACTCGCGGCGCTTCCTCTGGAATTCGCGGTCCTGCTCGACCAGATCGCGCTGGCGGCGCGAGCGGTCGGCTTCGGACAGCGTGGGGCCGTCCTTGTCGAGCTTGTCGGCCGCGGCCTTGAGGCGATTGGCCACGTCGGCGAGGTCTTTCTCGCGTTTGCCGAACTCGGCTTCGAGCTTGGCCTGCGCGGCCTTGGCCGGGTTGGCTTCGCGCAGCACGCGCTCGCTGTTGACGTAGCCGATCTTCAATTCCTGGGCCTGCGCCGCCGTCGTTGCAGCCACCAGCATTGCGGCTGCAACAAGTGTCTTCATCATGTTCATCAGAATGCAGTCCCGATCTGGAATTGAAACTTCTGGATTCTATCTGTGGGCTGGCTGCGCAAGGGCGTGCCCCAACTCAGCTTCAACGGGCCCACCGGCGAGATCCAGGACAGGCCGATACCGGCCGATGCCCGCAGGCTCTTGGCGTCGATCTTTTCGTTCTCGCCCCACACGTTGCCGGCATCCATGAACCCGAACAGGCGCAACGTTTTGTCGTTGCCACCGCCAGGAACGGGCACGTACAGCTCGGCGTTGACATTGGCCTTGCGATTGCCGCCGATGTAGTTGTTGGTCACGTCGACAGTGCCGAGCGAGCCCTGCTCGAACACCCGTACCGAACCGAGGCCGCCACCGAAGAAGTTCTTGAAGATCGGGTACGGTTTGTCGCCCAGCCCTTTGCCCCAGCCGAGCTCGCCGTTCAGGCCGAGCGTGAAGCGGTTGGTGATCGGGATGTAGTGCTGGTACTGCAGGTTGGCCCGCAGGTAGCGCACATCGCCGGCAATCGACCATTCGAGGTTGACGCGTTGGTACTTGCCCTTGGTTGGCGACAGCGCGCTGTCGCGCTCGTCGCGGGCCCAGCCCAGGGTCAGCGGGATCGCAGTGCTCGACGCGCCATACAGCTCGCGGTAGTCGCGGTAGCTCTTGTTGGTGACATTGCCGGCGATGCGCGTCGACTCGAAACCGAGGCCGATAAACACGGTGTCGAACTCCGAGAACGGCACGCCGAAACGTACCGTCGCGCCCGGCGTCACCAACTGGTACTCCTCGCCCTGGCTGTTGATCGGCTTGGTGGTGCGGTAGAAGAGATCGACCGAGCGCGAAATGCCGTCGATGGTGAAGTACGGGTCGACCGTCGACAACACCAGGGTGCGATTCGACTTGCTCGTATTCAACTCGATGCCCAGGTAGTTGCCGGTGCCGAACACGTTCTCCTGCTTGATCGAAACCGTGAACGAAAGCTTGTCGCTGCTCGAATAGCCGGCGCCGATGAGCAGGTTGCCGGTCGGCTTCTCGGTGACCTTGAGCGTCAGATCGACCTGATCCGTGCTGCCCGGCACTTCTTCGGTCTCGACCTCGACGTCCTTGAAGTAGCCCAGCCGGTCGACGCGGTCGCGCGAGAGCTTGATCTTGCCGCCGTCGTACCAGGCCGACTCGAACTGGCGGAACTCGCGGCGCACGACCTCGTCTCGGGTGCGGTTGTTGCCTGCGACGTTGACCCGGCGCACGTAGACGCGGCGCTGCGGCTCGGCCACCAGCACCACCGCCACCTGGGCGTTGACGCGGTCGATCTCGGGCCGCGACTGGATGCGGGCGAAGGCATAGCCGTACAGACCGTAGAGGTCGCCGAACAACTTGGTGGTCGCGGCCACGTCTTCGCTGCGGTAGGCCTCACCCGGCTTGATGCGCACCAGGCGCCGGAACTCGTCTTCCTTGCCCAGGTAGTCGCCTTCGAGCTTGACCGCGGTGACGGTGTACCGCTGGCCCTCGCGCACCGTCACGGTGATGCTGATGTCCTGTTTGTCGGGCGAGATCGTGACCTGGGTCGATTCGATTTCGAACTCGAGGTAGCCGCGGTTGGTGTAGTACGCGCGGATCGTCTCCAGGTCGGCGTTCAACTTGCTGCGCGAGTAACGATCGGTCTTGGTGTACCAGGTCAGCCAGCCGCCGGTGGACTGCTCCAACAGGCCGAGCAGGGTGCTCTCGGAAAACACCTTCGCGCCGACGATGCGGATCTCCTTGATCTTGGCCGCATCGCCTTCGGTCATCGTGAAGCTGACGTTGACGCGATTGCGCTCGAGCGGCGTGATCGTCGTGACCACCTCGGCACCGTACAGGCTGCGCGTCAGATACTGGCGCTTGATTTCTTGCTCGGCGCGGTCGATCAGGGCGCGATCGAAGGGCAGCCCTTCGCCGATGCCGGAGTCCTTCAGCGCCTTGGACAGCGTGTCGTTGTCGAATTCCTTCAGGCCGACGAAGGTGACCGCGGCGATGATCGCGCGCTCATCGACCACCACCACCAGCACACGGCCGTCGATCTCGATGCGCACGTCCTTGAACAGGCCGGTGGCGAACAGGGCGCGCAGCGCCGCGGCGCCCTTGTCGTCGCTGTAGGTGTCACCGACGCGAAACGGCAGCGATGCGAACACCGTGCCCGGGTCGGTGCGCTGCAGTCCCTCGATGCGGATGTCGGCGACGACGAAGGGCTCGGCCGCGAGTGCGGCCGGCGCCGCGGCCAGCGCGGCGATGGCGAGCACGACGGCCGCGATCGGGCGCAGCGGGTTGGAGGCAGAGGAAAAGTACATCGAGGGGGGGCGCACACAGTGGCGCGTCAGTGCAGACCCAGCAGGCGGGCCACGTCGTTGGACAGGGCGATGGACATCAGCAGCAGCATGATCAGCGCGCCGCCGCGCTGAAGCCACTTGAGCCACAGGTCGGAGACCGGGCGGCCGGTGACGGCCTCGAAAAGATAATACATGAGGTGCCCACCGTCGAGCATCGGCAGTGGCAGCAGGTTGAGCACACCCAGGCTGACGCTGACCAGGGCCAGGAAGCCGAGGTAGTAGGCCAGGCCCAGTTGCACCGACTGCCCGGCGTAGTCGGCAATCGTCAGCGGGCCCGACAGGTTCTTCAGCGAGGCCTGCCCGATCAGCATGCGGCCGAGCATCTTCACCGTCAGCACCGACACTTCCCAGGTGCGCGCCGCGCCCTGCACCAGGCCGTCGATCGGGCCCTTCTGGACGGTGACCAGCTCGGGCACGCGGCCGACGAAGGCGTCGATGCGGCCGAAACGCTGGTTGCCCTCGCTGATCACGCGCGGCGTTACGGTCACGTCACGGGCCACGCCGCCGCGCTCGATCTGCCAGACCATCGGCGCTGCGCTGCCATCGGCCGCCAGGCGACGGATCCGGTCGCGCAGTTGTTGCGCGTCGGCGATGGCGGTGCCGTCGACGCGCAGCACGCGGTCACCACTCTCGAGCCCCGCCTTGTCGGCCGGGCCACCGGCCTTCACGTCCCCGAGCACCGCCTCGCTGTAGGGGCCGCCGAGCCCCACACGCTGCATCAGCTTGGCGTCGACGTCCCGGCTGTCGATGCGGCCCAGCTCGAGCGTGAGCTGGCGGCTGCCGCGGCCGGCCGCGTCGCTGGCCACGAGACTCAGTGGCTCGCCGTGCAGCACGGCCTGGGTGATCTGCCAGCGCAAATCGGTCAGCGACTGCACGTCCTGCCACTGCGCGCCGTCGCGTGACCAGGCGCGCACCCAGTCGCCCGAACGCATGCCCGCGCGCTCGGCCAGGCTGTCGGCGGTCGGGGCGCTGAGCACGGCCTTCGGTTCGTCGGTGCCGATCCAGTGCGCGGCGGCATAGAGCAGCACGGCCAGGATCAGGTTGGCCGCCGGCCCGGCGGCGACGATGGCCACGCGCTGCGGCAAGGATTTGCGGTTGAATGCCTGGTCGCGCTGCTGCGGCAAGACGCTGTCCTCGCGCTCGTCGAGCATCTTCACGTAGCCGCCCAGCGGCAGCGCCGAGACGACGAACTCGGTGCTGTCGGGCGTCGATTGGCGGCGCCAGATGACGCGGCCGAAGCCGACCGAAAAGCGCAGCACCTTCACGCCGCACCAGCGCGCCACCTGGTAGTGACCCCACTCGTGGATCACGATCAGCACGCCGAGCGTGACCAGGAACGCTAGCACCGTGGTGATCACCGTGCGCGCTCCTTCACCAGGGCCTGGGCGTAGGCACGGGCGCGAACATCGAGCGCCAGGAGGTCGCTCAATGCGGCCTCGGCGGGCAGGTCGGGCAGCACGGACTCGATGGTTTCGGCATTGACCCTGTGAATGTCGGTAAAGCGGATGGTTCCGGCCAGGAACGCGGCCACGGCTTCTTCGTTGGCGGCGTTGAGCACCGCGGCGCTGCCTTCGCGGGCACGCAGCGCGTCCCAGGCCAGGTACAGGCCGGGGAAACGGCTGCGGTCGGCCGGCTCGAAGCTCAAGTCTTTCAAGGTCTCGAATTCGAGTCTGGAGGCACCCGACGCAATCCGCTCCGGATACGACAAACCGTAGGCGATCGGCACCCGCATGTCGGGCGTGCCCAACTGCGCCAGCACCGAATGGTCACGGCAGACCACCATCGAGTGGATGATGCTCTGCGGGTGGATCACCACCCGCACCTGCTCGGGCGCCAGACCGAACAGCCAGTGCGCTTCGATGACTTCGAGCGCCTTGTTCATCATCGTCGCCGAATCGACCGAGATCTTGCGGCCCATGACCCAGTTCGGGTGCGCCACGGCCTCGTCCGGCGTGATGTCGTGCAGTGACGCTGGATCGCGGCTGCGAAACGGCCCGCCCGATGCAGTCAGCACGATGTGGTCGATGCGCGCAGGCCAGCTACCGCGGTCTTCGGGCAGGCACTGGAAGATCGCCGAATGCTCGCTGTCGATCGGCAGCAGCGTGGCGCCCCCGTGGCGCACTGCGTTCATGAACAGCGCACCGCCGACGACCAGGGCCTCCTTGTTGGCCAGCAACAGCCGCTTGCCGGCGCGCGCGGCGGCCAGGCAGGGTGCCAGGCCGGCAGCACCGACGATGGCCGCCATCACGGTCGTGACTTCGGGGTGCGCCGCCAGCTCGCACAACGCCGCGTTGCCGGACAAAACCTCGGTCGCCAAGCCCTGTGCGCGAAGGCGCCGCTGCAAGTCGTTCGCCGCCGCGACATCGTCGAGTGCCGCGTAGCGTGGCTTCCAGCGCAGGCATTGGTCTTCGAGTTCGCGGCTGCGCTGCTGCGCCGTGAGCGCAAAAACCTCGAAGCGTTCGGGATGCCGCGCCACCACATCCAGCGTGCTGACGCCAATCGAGCCTGTGGCGCCGAGGATGACAAGGCGCTGCTTCACCGCATCAGTCGCGCCGGGCCGCTCCAAAGCGGGCTGAGTTCCCCTCGGGGGACGCGAGCGCAGCGAGCCAGGGGTCGTCATTTCACAGCGATGACAAGGCCAGCGCCGCCGGCAGCACCGGCAGCAGCGCATCGATGCGGTCGAGCACGCCGCCATGGCCCGGCAACAGGCGGCTCGAGTCCTTGGCGCCCGCAGCGCGCTTGACCAGCGATTCGAACAGGTCGCCGACCACGCTCAACCCGGCCAGCGCCAGCGCCAGCGGCACCAGCCCGGGCCAGCCCAGATGCTCGACCCAGACGGTGTACAGGCTGGCCGAATCCACCGGCCATAGGCGGTCGATCGCCAGCACCCACAGCGCAGCCAGCACCAGCACGCTGGCCATGCCGCCGGCCACACCTTCCCAACTCTTGCCGGGGCTGATGGTCGGCGCCAGCTTGCGCCGGCCGAAGGCCCGGCCGGCCGCATAGGCGCCGATGTCGGCGGCCCACACCAGGCACAGCACCGACAACAGGAAATTCACGCCGACCGTGCGCGCCTTGGCCAGGGCCAACCAGGCCACCCACAGCGCGAGCAGGCCGAGCGCCAGGCGGATGACCGCCGGCCAGCGCGGCCATGCCGCAGGTCCGCCGCGCAGCGCCAGCGCGCCGATCACGAGCCACGCCGCAGTGGTGCCCCACCACACCGCGTTCGGCACCTTGATCACGCTGCCGATGTAGACCGCCCAGAGCCCCGCGAGCGCCAGCAAGGCGCCGGGGCCGAGCGCTGCGACCATGGCCACGCCGTTCAAGCGCGACCACTCCCAGCCAGCAGCGGCGATCAGCAGCAGGACCAGCAGCGCGAACGGCCATGGCGTCGTGACCCACAACGACGGCAGCAGCAGTGCCAGCAGCAGCACGGCGGTGATCACACGCTGGCGCAGCATCGGATGGGCGTCTCAGGCGGGAACAGGCTGCGCTGCAGGCGCAGCGGCCACGCCACCAAAGCGCCGGTCGCGCGCGCGGAAGTCGGCCAGCGCGGCGTCGAGCTCGGCATCGCCGAAATCGGGCCACAGGCAGTCAGTGAAATACAGCTCCGAGTAGGCCACCTGCCAGAGCAGGAAGTTGCTGATGCGCACCTCACCACCGGTGCGGATGAACAGGTCGGGGTCGGGCGCGTAATGCATGGCCATGTAGTGGCCGAGGGTGGCTTCGTCGAGATCGGCTGCGGCGACGCCATCGGCCAAGGCACGGCGCGTGGCCTGCACCACGTCCCAGCGGCCGCCGTAATTGAACGCCACCGACAAGGTGATGCGGCGGTTGTGCTCGGTCGCACGCTCGGCCTGGTCCCAGGCTTCACGCACCTTGTCCGACACGGCACTGCGATCACCGACGATGCGGATGCGCACGCCCTCCTTGGCCAGCTTGGTCAGGTATTTCGACACGGCCACCAGCACCAGGCCCATCAGCCCGGAGACCTCGTCGCTCGGGCGCTTCCAGTTCTCCGACGAAAAGGCGAACACTGTCAGGTACTCGATGCCACGGTCGGCGCAGGCCTGCACCGTGCGCACCAGCGCGTCGACGCCCTGCTTGTGGCCGAAGAAACGCGGCATGAAGCGCTTCTTCGCCCAGCGGCCGTTGCCGTCCATCACGATCGCCACGTGGCGTGGCTGGGCTGTATCTCGCTTCACGGTAGCTTGACCTCAGGCCGCGCAGGGCCGCTCCGAAGCGGCCTGAGTTCCCTCGGGGGACGCGAGCAAAGCGAGCCAGCGGCCGTCATACCGCGAGGATCTCGGCCTCTTTGCCGTGGATCAGGCGGTCGATCTCGGCGATCACGCGGTCGGTGAGCTTCTGCACCTCGTCCTGCGCGCGGCGCTCTTCGTCTTCGGTGGCCAGCTTGTCCTTGAGCAGCTTCTTCAGGTGCTCGTTGGCGTCGCGGCGCAGGTTGCGCACCGCGATCTTGGTGTCTTCGCCGGCGTGGCGCACGACCTTGGTCAGGTCCCTGCGGCGCTCTTCGGTCAGTGCGGGCATCGGCACACGCAGCAGGTCCCCCTGGGCCGCGGGGTTGAGGCCGAGATCGCTCTCGCGAATGGCCTTCTCGATCTTCGAGCCCATGCCCTTTTCCCACGGCTGCACGCTGATCGTGCGCGCGTCGAGCAGGCTCACGTTGGCGACCTGGCTGATCGGCACCATCGAGCCGTAGTAGTCGACATGCACCTGATCGAGCAGGCCCGGGTGGGCACGGCCGGTGCGGACTTTCTGCAGCTCACTCTTGAAGGCCTCGATGGACTTGCCCATCTTGGTTTCGGCGGTGGTCTTGATGTCGGCTATGGTCATGGCGTTCTCACGTCTTCACACGTGTACCAGCGTGCCTTCGTCCTCGCCCATCACCACGCGCTTCAACGCGCCGGGCTTGTTGATCGAAAACACCTTGATCGGCAGCTTTTGGTCGCGGCACAGCGCAAAGGCGGTGGCGTCCATCACCTGCAGGTTCTTGGCGATCGCTTCGTCGAAACCGATGGTCGCGTAGCGCGTCGCCTTCGGGTCCTTGTTCGGGTCGGCAGAATAGACACCGTCGACCTTGGTCGCCTTCAGCACGATCTCGGCGCCGATCTCGGCACCCCGCAGCGCCGCGGCGGTGTCGGTGGTGAAGAACGGGTTGCCGGTGCCGGCGGCAAAGACCACCACCTTGCCTTCCTCGAGGTACTGCAGCGCCTTCGGTCGTACATACGGCTCGACGACCTGCTCGATACCGATGGCGCTCATGACCCGCGCCGTCATGCCTTCCTGGCGCATGGTGTCGGCCAGCGCCAGCGCGTTCATCACCGTGGCCAGCATGCCCATGTAGTCGGCGGTGGCGCGGTCCATGCCGACCGAGCCGCCGGCCACGCCGCGGAAGATGTTGCCCCCGCCGATGACCACCGCCACCTCGACACCAAGCTCGGTGATCTCCTGCACCTCGCGCACCATGCGCACGATGGTGGCGCGGTTGATGCCGTAGGCATCCTCGCCCATCAGGGCTTCGCCGGAGAGTTTGAGCAAGATGCGCTTGTAGGCCGGCATGCGGCGAGTCTCCTCAGGCAATCGTCGGGCTGGAGTTTAAAGGGCCACGCGTGTGGCCCCGTGTCTGAATGAAGCCTTACTGGCCCTTGGCCGCAGCGACCTGCGCAGCGACCTCGGCAGCGAAGTCATCGACCTTCTTGTCGATGCCTTCGCCCACGACGTACAGCGTGAAGCGCAAGACCCGTGTCGCACGCTCCTTGAGCATCTGCTCGACGGTCTGCTTGTCGTTCTTGACGAAGGTCTGGTTCAGCAGCGAAACCTCTTTCAGAAACTTCTGCACCGAGCCCTCGACCATCTTGGCGACGATCTCGGCCGGCTTGCCCGACACGGCGGCTTTCTCGGTGGCGATTTTGCGCTCCTTGTCGACCAGCGCGGCCGGCACCGCAGCCGACGACAGTGCGGCCGGCTTCATCGCCGCCACATGCATGGCCACGTCCTTGGCCGCAACCTCGTCGCCGTCGAACTCAACGACCACACCGATGCGCGTGCCGTGCAGGTAGCTGGCCAGCTTGCCGCCACCGCTGTAGCGCTGGAAGCGCCGGATCGCGATGTTCTCGCCGATCTTGCCGATCAAGCCCTTGCGCACGTCTTCCAGCGTCGGGCCGAAACCGTCCTGCGCATAGGCCAGCGCCGACAGCGCGGCCACGTCGGCCGGGTTGTGCTCGGCCACCCCTTGCGCGCAGGCCTTGGTGAAGGCCAGGAACGATTCGTTCTTCGAAACGAAGTCGGTTTCGCAGTTGACCTCGACCAACGCACCGGTGCTGCAGATGATGGCCTCGCTGACCACGCCCTCGGCGGTCACGCGTGAGGCGGCCTTGCCGGCCTTGTTGCCGAGCTTGATGCGCAGAATCTCTTCGGCGCGCTCGGCGTTTCCGTCGGCCTCGGTCAGGGCTTTCTTGCACTCCATCATCGGCGCGTCGGTCTTGGCGCGCAACTCGGCGACCATGCTTGCGGTAATTGCGGGCATTTCGACTCTCTTTCGTTGTCTGGAAAAAAGGGGCCTGTTGCAGCCCCTTCGACTCGGCCCCTCATGGCGACGAATCAAGCGTCTTCGCTGACCTCGACGAACTCGTCACCACCGGCTGATACCGCCTGCACCACCTCGTTGCTGGCGTTGGCCTTGCCTTCGAGCACGGCGTCGGCGATCGCACGCGCGTACAGCGCCACGGCCTTGGCCGAGTCGTCGTTGCCGGGGATCACGTAGTCGATGCCGAGCGGCGAGTGGTTCGAGTCGACGATGCCGATCACCGGGATGCCCAGCTTCACGGCCTCGGCCACCGCGATCTTGTGGTAGCCGACGTCGATGACGAACATCGCATCGGGCAGCGCATTCATGTCCTGGATGCCGCCGATATCCTTCTCGAGCTTGGCGATCTCGCGCTGGAACATCAGCGCTTCCTTCTTGATCGACGGCTGGACGTTGGCGTCGACCTGGGCCTGCATTTCCTTCAACTTCTTCAGCGAGCCCTTGACGGTCTTGAAGTTGGTCATCATGCCGCCGAGCCAGCGCTGGTCGACGTAGGGCATGCCGGCGCGCTTGGCTTCCAGGGCAATCACGTCGCGGGCCTGGCGCTTGGTGCCGATCATCAACACGGTGCCGCGTTTGGAGGCCAACTGGCGCACGAACTTCAATGCGGCCTCGAAGAGCGGCTGCGTCTTCTCGAGGTTGATGATGTGGATCTTGTTGCGATGGCCGTAGATGTACGGGGCCATCTTCGGGTTCCAGAAGCGCGTCTGGTGTCCGAAATGGACCCCGGCTTCCAGCATTTCACGCATGGTGACGGACATGGAGAACTCCAAAAAGGTTGGGTCTAGAATCCGGCGCGAATCGCAACGTGAGGGTCCTTTCGGTCCTGCGTTGCGACACCTTTCGATGGCCGGCTTCGCGAGTTGTTTTCTCCGCGGTGACTCGTTGCTCGCATCGATGCTCGAAGCCACGTCGGGAAAAACCCGCAGACTATAGCAGCAGTGCCCCCGATGCCGACCGACTTGACCCAGGCCGCGGCTGACATCGCCGCCGGCCGCATGAGTGCCCAGACCGCTCTGGGCTTGGCCCTCGCGCAGGCCGCCAGCCCCGTCAACGCTCACACCTTCATTCGCCGCTTCGACGCACAATCGGGTGCCGCCGCGCGCGCAATCGACAGCCTGCGCCAGGCCGGTGCGCCGCTGCCGCCGCTGGCCGGGTTGGCGGTTTCGGTCAAAGACTTGTTCGATGTGGCCGGCCAGCCGACCACGGCCGCCTCGCGTTCGCTGCACGACGCGCCCGCAGCCCCGCAGGACTGCACGGCCGTGGCACGCCTGCGCGCGGCTGGCGCGGCACTGGTCGGCCACACCAACCAAACCGAGTTCGCTTTCTCCGCCGTCGGCATCAACCCGCACCACGGCACGCCAGCCAACCCGGCCACCGCAGCGCTCGATGCCGAACCGCGGATTCCCGGCGGTTCGACCTCGGGCGGCGCGGTTTCGGTGGCCACCGGCGCGGCCTGGGCGGCGCTCGGCTCCGACACCGGCGGCTCGATCCGCATCCCGGCGGCATTGCAGGGCCTGGTCGGCTTCAAGTGCACGGCGCGACGGGTGCCCACCGACGGCTGCATCCCGCTGTCGACCACGCTCGACACCGCCTGCGCGATCACGCGCTCGGTGCGCGACGCGGTGCTGCTGCATGAAGTGCTGGCCGCACGAAGCGTCGTGCAGGACCCGCGCCCGCTGTCGGCCTGGCGCATCGCGCTGCCGCGGACGGTCATGCTCGACGCGCTCGAGCCGGCGGTCGCCACGGCCTTCGAACGCGCGCTCACCGCCCTGCGCGCGGCCGGCGCGCGCATCGAAGACATCGATCTGCCCACCCTGGCCGACACGGCTGCGTTGCAGCGCAGCGGCGGCCTCTCTGCGGCCGAGAGCTGGGCCTGGCATCGGCACCGCCTGGCGGCGCGCTCGGCCCAGTACGACCCTCGCGTGGCGTTGCGCATCCGCCGCGGCGAAGCGATCAGTGCCACCGACTACATCGACCTGTTGACCGAGCGCCGTGCCTGGATCGCCCGCACCGAATCCGCGCTGGCCGGCTTCGACGCCCTGCTCTCGCCTACGGTACCCATCGTTGCGCCGCGTATCCGGCCGCTGATCGACAGCGATGACGCGTTCTTTGCCACCAACGCCTTGCTGCTGCGCAACCCCTCGCTGGTGAACCTGCTCGACGGTTGCGCGCTGTCGCTGCCCTGTCAGCGCAGTGGCGACTGGCCCGTCGGCCTGATGGTCTGGGGCCCGGCCATGGCCGACGACCGCGTGCTCGCGGTGTCCGGGGCGATCGAGCAGACACTGCGAGGCGGCGCGTAGTGCACATCGCGGTCATCGGTGCCGGCATTGTCGGTGTCACCACGGCTTACGAGTTGCTCTGCGACGGCCACCAGGTCACGCTGTTCGAGCGCCGCGGCAGCGTCGCCGTCGAAGCCAGTTTTGCCAATGCCGGCGTGCTGGCACCCGGCTACGTCACGCCGTGGTCGGCGCCAGGCATGTTGCGCAAGGTGCTCGGCCAGTGGGGTCGGCGCGATGCGGCGGTGCGGCTGGCGTCGCTGCCAGGCCCGGCACTCGTTGGCTGGCTCTGGCGCTGGTGGCGCGCCGGCGCGCAACCCACCTACCTGGCCAACCGCAATGCAATGATGACCCTGGCCAATGCGAGCCTGGCGCGCACGCGAGAGTTGGCCGCCGCACTGTCGATCGAGCATGAACGCAGCCGCGGGTTGCTGGTGCTGCTGCGCAGCGAAGTGGAGCTGGCGCAAGCCCGCAGCGGCCTGAAGCTGCTCACCGATCTGGGGGTGGGCTTTCACCTGGTCGATGCCGCGGTCTGCCGCCGCATCGAGCCGGCATTGAATGACGCCACGGCCATTCGCGCCGGCATCCACCTGCCCGGCGCCGATGTCGGCAACTGTCGCCAGTTCGCGCTCGGCCTGAAAACCGAGTTGCAGCGGCGTGGCGTCGAGTTCCGCTTCGGCCACGCGGTGCAGCGCCTGACTCCGGGCGCGACGGTGGGCGTGGACAGCCTGGCGCTGGCCACCGACGCCGCGTCGACCTTCGTCGGCTCGGGCAACAGCGGCAGCGCGCGCACCGACCGCTTCGACGCGGTGGTGGTGTGCGCCGCCCTCGGCAGCCGCGACCTGCTGCGCCCGCACGGCCTGGCCCTGCCGCTGCAACCGGTGTCTGGCTACTCGATCACCTTGCCGGTGCGGCACTTCGAGGCCCACCCCGACGTGGGCCCGCGCGCGGCGTTGATCGACGAGCGCTACAAGGTCACGATCAGCCGCCTCGGCGACCGCGTGCGCGTGGCCGGCGGCGCCGAGCTGGGCGGCACGCCGGATCAGCTCGCCGCCGCCCCGATCGAGACCCTGCACCGGGTGCTGCAGGACTGGTTCCCGAGCGCCGTGCGCCATGGCCGCGCACAGACGTGGAAAGGCGCGCGGCCGATGCTGCCCGATGGCCCGCCGGTGATCGGCGCGGCGGGCGCGCCCGGGGTATGGGTCAACACCGGCCACGGCTCGAGCGGTTGGGCGCTGGCCTGCGGCAGCGCACGGCTGCTGGCCGACGCGATCGCCGGCCGCGCCCCGAGTCTCGACCCGTCACGTTTTTCGCCCCAGCGCTGGCGCTGACGCTGACGCTGATGCAGGCGGTGACAGAATCCCTTGCGATGAATGGGCCGCAACGCATCTCGAACGCCTCGGGGCCCTGGCCGCTGCATGACACGGCCGGCTCGCGCCAGATCGAGGCCCTGGCCACAGCGGCCAGTGCTCCACACGCCTTGATGCAGCGCGCCGGCGAGGCCGTGGCGCGGCTGGCGCTGGCGCTCGCGCCGCATGCCGAGCGCATCTGGATCGCGGCCGGACCGGGCAGCAATGGCGGCGACGGCTTCGAGGCCGCGCTGCATCTGCAACGCGCCGGCAAGCACGTGCGGGTCAGCGCCATCGGCGACGCAGCGCGCCGGCCTGCGGATGCTGCGGCATCGTTGGCCCGTGCCCAGGCGGCCGGCGTGGCTATCGAGTCCGGTCTGCCCGCCGATTGGCGCGTCGACCTGGCCATCGATGCCTTGCTCGGCCTGGGCACCACGCGCCCGGCCGATGGCGCCCTCGCCCAAGCGCTGCGCTGGTTCAACGCCCAGGGTGGGCCACGCCTGGCGGTCGACTTGCCCAGCGGCCTGGACGCCACCCGCGGTGTCGCTCGCGGCGACAGCGTGGCGCGCGCCACGCACACGCTGTCGCTGTTAACGCTCAAGCCGGGTTTGTTCACCGCGCAGGGTCGCGATCACGCCGGTGACGTGTGGTTCGACCGACTGGGCACGGGCGACACCGGAATGCGGGTCACGCCGCGCGCCTGGCTCGGCGGCGCCGACGCCGCGTGGCAGGTGCAGGCACCACGCCGGCACGCCCACCACAAAGGCAGCTTCGGCGAGGTGGTCGTTGTCGGTGGAGCGGCAGGCATGGCGGGCGCGGCGTGGCTCGCCGGTCGGGCTGCGTTGGCCGCCGGCGCCGGGCGCGTGTATGTCAGCGCGCTCGACCCTGCCGGCCCGAGCCACGATCCGCTGTGGCCCGAATTGATGCTGCGGCCGCACCTGTGCCGTGAGTCGACGGCGTCGCTCGCCACCACAACCGTGGTCTGCGGCTGTGGTGGCGGTGACGCGGTGCGTGAAGCCCTGCCGCTGCTGCTGGCGCGCGCCGCCCGCCTGGTGCTCGACGCCGATGCGCTGAATGCAGTGGCCGCCGACAGCGCCTTGCAAACCTTGCTCGCCGCACGCGCCGGCCGCGGCCAGGCCACCGTGCTGACGCCGCATCCGTTGGAAGCGGCACGGCTGGCTGGCGCGGCCGATGCTGCCGAGATCCAGGCCGATCGGATCGGCCAAGCCGAACGGCTTGCCGCACGATGGAGCTGCGTGTTGCTGCTGAAGGGTTCGGGCACGGTGATCGCCGCGCCGCAGCACCCCAGCACGGTCAATGCCAGCGGCAACGCCCGGCTGGCGAGCGCCGGCACCGGCGACGTGCTGGCCGGCTGGCTCGGCGGGCTCTGGGCTGCCGCGCAGGCGCACGCAACGCCGCCTGCCCCGCACCGCGTGGCCCAGGCCGCCGCCTGGTTGCATGGCGCGACGGCCGATGATGGCGACGACCGCGCACCCCTGACCGCGTCGCGGTTGCTGCAGCGGCTGGCCGCCGCAGGGCTGACTGGCTAACGACGCTTGCTGCTGCGCCCTGCGGATTTCTCTTCGTCGCGCCCCGTGCGGGC
Source organism: Burkholderiales bacterium (assembly GCA_031389565.1). Classification (GTDB taxonomy): domain Bacteria; phylum Pseudomonadota; class Gammaproteobacteria; order Burkholderiales; family Burkholderiaceae_C; genus CADEEN01. The sequence continues at coordinate 27,352 of JANMSR010000072.1, read as the reverse complement.
CCCGGCGCTGCGTTTGCCCGCGGCATTGCTGGCCAGGCGCTTGCGTGTGGCTTTCTTGACGGCAATGTCGCTGCCCTTGACCGTCGCGAGATCATCGACCGCATCGCCGGTGCTGCGACGCGGCGTGGCCTTGTCGCGCTGGCCCTTGGCCAGCAGGCGCTCATCCTGGCCCTCGCGCACGAGGCGGAAATCGATCTTGCGGCCGTCGAGGTCGACCCGGCTGACCTGGACCCGAAGGCGCGCGCCTGCACCGTAGCGCACCCCCGTGCGCTCGCCGCGCAGCTCCTGGCGCGCCTCGTCGAAGCGGTAATACTCGCCGCCGAGTTCGGTGATGTGCAGCAGGCCTTCGACATACAGCGCGTCGAGCTGCACGAACAGGCCGAAGCTGGTGGCGGCGGTGACGGTGCCGGCGAACTCCTCGCCCAGGCGGTCGCGCATGAAGCGGCACTTGAGCCAGGCCTCGACATCGCGCGAGGCCTCGTCGGCGCGGCGCTCGTTGGTGCTGCAGTGCGCGCCGGCGGCTTCCCAATGTGCGCCCTCCTGGGCGTGGGCCTTCGGCGCCTTGCCGCCAATCCGCAACTTCGGCACCGGCGCAATCGCCTTGATCGCGCCGCTGTCGATGTGGTAGCGCTTGCCGTGCAGGATGGCCTTGATCACCCGGTGCACCAGCAGATCCGGGTAGCGCCGGATCGGGCTGGTGAAGTGGGTGTAGGCGTCGTACGCCAGGCCGAAGTGGCCGGCGTTGGTGGCGGTGTAGATCGCCTGCTGCATCGAACGCAGCAGCATGCTGTGGATCTGCAACGCGTCGGGGCGGTCTTTGGTGGCGTCGGCAATGGCCTGGAACTCGCGCGGCTTGGGATCGTCGCTGACCGCCAGCCCCAGGCCGAGCGCCTTGAGATAGTTCTGCAACGTGACCTTCTTCTCCGGCGTCGGACCTTCGTGCACGCGGTACAGCGCCGGGTGCTTGGCCAGCGCGATGAAGTCGGCCGAGCACACATTGGCCGCCAACATGGCCTCTTCGATCACGCGGTGCGCTTCGTTGCGCGTGCGCGGAATGATTTTCTCGATCCGGCCATTGGCATCGCAAACGATCTGTGTTTCGGTGGTCTCGAAATCGATCGCACCGCGCTGGCTGCGCTGCTTGAGCAGGGCGCGATAGACCTCGTGCAAGTGCACCAGGTGCGGCACCAGGTCGGCCTGCCGAGCCGCCTCGGGCCCGCGCGTGTTGGCCAGGATCGCAGCCACTTCGGTGTAGGTGAAGCGCGCGTGCGAGTGGATGACGGCCGGGTAGAACTGGTAAGCCTCGATCTCGCCGAGCGGGCCGATGACCATGTCGCAGACCATCGCCAGCCGGTCTTGCCCGGGGTTGAGCGAGCACAGGCCGTTGGACAGCTTCTCCGGCAGCATCGGGATCACGCGGCGAGGGAAGTAGACCGAGGTCGCGCGCTCGTAGGCGTCTTCGTCGAGCGGCTCGCCGGGCTTGACGTAGTGGCTGACGTCGGCGATGGCCACGATCAGCCGCCAGCCTGCTTTCTTGGCTCGGCCACGGCCCGATTCGAGCGGCTCGCAGTACACCGCGTCGTCGAAATCGCGCGCGTCTTCGCCATCGATCGTGACCAGGGCCACATCGGTCAGATCGACGCGGTGCTTGCGGTCGGCCGGTCGCAGGTGCTCGGGCAGGGCCGCGGCCTGGGCTATCGTTTCGGCCGAAAAGCGGTGCGGCACTTCGTACTTGCGCACCGCAATCTCGATCTCCATGCCCGGGTCGTCGATCTCACCCAGCACCTCGACCACGCGGCCCACCGGTTGCGAGAACATCGATGCCGGTTCGGTCAGCTCGATGGCCACCACCTGCCCGGCCTGCGCGCTGGCCGTGGCGTTCTTCGGGATCAGGATGTCCTGGGCGTAGCGCTTGTCTTCGGGCGCCACCAGCCAGATGCCGCTTTCGTGCAGCAGGCGGCCGATGATCGGCGACTTGCGCCGCTCGAGGATGTCGAGCACATGGCCTTCCGGCCGGCCACGGCGGTCGTAGCGCACGATGCGCACGCGTACGCGGTCGCGGTGCAGCACGGCGCGCATCTCTTGCGGCGAGAGGTAGATGTCGGTGGCGCTGCGGTCCTCGCGGGTCACGAAGCCGTGGCCGTCGCGGTGGCCCTGCACGGTGCCCTCGACCTCACTCATCAGCGCGGCGCCGAGCACGGCCGGAGCCTGGGAGACGATATTCTTGATGATAAAATCTCGCTTCCTGAGATGCCCAGATGGCGGAATTGGTAGACGCACTAGTTTCAGGTACTAGCGGGTAACTCCGTGGAGGTTCGAGTCCTCTTCTGGGCACCAAAGAGTGTTGGAAGGAAAGCGGGCCGTTGCTGTGCAACGGCCCTTTTGTTTTTGGGTTGAACTCAGATCGAGAATTTCTTTGCCAGTGCGTCGGGGCGCAGGTTGTCGTACTCCTCGAACGGCTGGTGGATCCACGGGCTCGTGGGCAGCGTCTCGACGTAGTAGTCGGGGGTGTAGTTCGACACGCCCTTGGTCCAGATCACGGCCGAACGCAACTCGGCAATCGAGGGCATGCCGCGAAGGCGTTCGACCACGGCTTTCAGTGTCAAGCCAGAGTCCGAGAGGTCATCGACCAGCAGCACGCGCCCGGCGAGCTCGCCCTTGGGCAGGGTGATGTATTTGGCCAGGTCGAGTCGGCCCTGGATGGTGCCGGCCTCGGCGCGGTACGAGCTGGTGCTCATGATGGCCAGCGGCTTGTCGAACACGCGCGACAGCACATCGCCGGGCCGCATGCCGCCGCGCGCCAGGCACAGGATCTGGTCGAAGGCCCAGCCCGAATGCGCCACCTTGAGTGCCAGGCGCTCGATCAGCATGTGGTACTCGTCCCACGAAACGTACAGGTGTTTGCCGTCGTCGGTGAGCATCGGTTCGGTCTCCTCAGTTCTTGTAGGGGTGGCGCAGCAGGATGGTCTGTTCGCGGTCGGGCCCGGTCGACACCATGTCGATCGGCGCGTCCATGCATTGCTGGACGCGTTCGAGATAGCGCCGGGCATTGCGCGGCAGTTGGTCCCACTCGGTCAGGCCCGCGGTCGGCTCGGTCCAACCCGCGAAGGCCTCGTAGATCGGCTGGCAGGCGACGACGTCGTCGGCGTCCAGCGGCAGGATGTCGACGCGCTGGCCGCGCAATTCGTAGCCGACGCAGATCTTGATTTCGGGCAGGCCGTCGAGCACGTCGAGCTTGGTGATGCACGCGCCGGAGATACCGTTGATGATCATCGAGCGTTTCAGCGCCGCGGCATCGAGCCAGCCGCAGCGGCGCGCGCGGCCGGTGACCGTGCCGCGCTCCTGGCCGACGCTCGACAGGTGGTGGCCCACGGTGCCCGGTACGTCCATCGCCAACTCGGTCGGGAACGGGCCCGAACCGACGCGCGTGGTGTAGGCCTTGGTGATGCCCAGGATGTAGTGCAGCAGACCCGGTCCGACGCCGGCGCCGGCCGCGGCATTGCCGGCCACACAGTTGCTCGACGTGACATACGGGTAGGTGCCGTGGTCGATGTCGAGCAGGGTGCCCTGCGCGCCTTCGAACAGGATGTTCGCGCCGGCGCGGTGGGCGCTGTGGATACGGTAGCCGACGTCGGCCAGCATCGGCTTCAACTGTTCGGCCACGGCCATCGCGTGGTCGAAGATCGGCTGGTGGTCGAGCGGCTTTGACTTCAGGTAGCCGCCGAGAGCAAAGTTGTGCAGCTCGACCAGCTCGCGCAGCTTCTTCGCGAAGCGCTCGGGGTGCTTCAGGTCCTGCACGCGCAGCGCGCGGCGCGCCACCTTGTCTTCGTAGGCCGGGCCGATGCCCTTGCCTGTGGTGCCGATCTTGCCGGCGCCGCTGCTCTCGCGCAGAGCCTCCCGGGCCATGTCGACCTCGACGTGGAACGGCAGGATCAAGGGGCAGGACTCGCTGACGAACAGGCGCGAGCGCACCTCGATGCCGATTTTTTCCAGCCGCTCGATCTCGCCCAGCAGGTGCGATGGATCGACGACCACGCCATTGCCGATGTAGCAGGCCACGCCGTCGCGCATGATGCCGCTGGGGATGAGCTGCAAAGCGGTCTTCACGCCCTTGATGACCAGGGTGTGGCCGGCGTTGTGGCCGCCCTGGAATCGGACCACGCCTTGGGCGTGGTCGGTCAGCCAGTCGACGACCTTGCCCTTGCCTTCGTCGCCCCACTGGGTGCCGACGACGACGACGTTGCGGCCGCGGCCGGTTGCTTGTTGCATGGTGATGGAAGTCCTCGGTCTGGATTCTTCGTCAAAGCGCCCGCAGCACCCAGCGGCCGTCGACTTCGATCAGCTCGCGGTCGCAGTCGACCTCCTCGGCTTCCTGTTCGTGGCCGGGCAGCGTGCAGACCACCATCAGTCCCTGCTCGCGCAGCCGCCGTACCGCGGCGCGCAGATCGCCGGCCTCGCCCCACGGCGCGCGGATCGCGGCCACGGCCGGGCGCTCCGCGGCGGCCTGCACCAGTGCCTTCACATCGAGGCTGAAGCCGACCGCCGGTCGCTTGCGGCCGAACACGGCGCCGACCTCGTCGTAGCGCCCGCCGCGCGCCAGTGCTGCGTTGGCCGCCGCACCATAGAGCGAGAACCGCGCGCCGCTGTAGTAGGCATAGCCACTGATGTCGGCCAGGTCCAAACCGATGCGCACCGCCGGGTGCGCCCCTTGGACGTGGCTGGCCAGCCAGGCCAGGTCGTCGAGTGCCCGGGTGATTTCAGGCCGTGGCGACAGGGCCGATCGCGCCGTGGCGAGCACGTCGGCACCACCGTACAGCCGCAACAGCGCGGCCAGTTCCTGCTGAATTTCGGCCGACTGGGGCCTGGACAGCTCGGCCAGCGCCGCGGCGTCCTTGCGCGCCAAGGCGTCGATGACCGCTTCATCGACCTTCGCGCCGCCGAGCACGGCGCGCACGATGCGCGCATCGCCGAGATCGAGCAGCACGTCGTCGACACCGGCGGCGTGAAGGCCGTCGAGCGCAAGGTCGATGATTTCGAGGTCGGCTTCGAGCCCGGAGTGGCCGTAGATCTCGGCGCCGAACTGCAGCGGCTCGCGCGTGCTTTGCGCGTTGTCGGCCCGGGTGTGCAGCACCGGGCCGCAATAGCAAAGGCGGGCGACACCCTGGCGGTTGAGCAGGTGCGCATCGATGCGCGCGACCTGCGGCGTGGTGTCGGCGCGCAGGCCGAGCGTGCGACCGGAGAGCTGGTCGACCAGTTTGAAAGTCTTCAGATCGAGCGAATGCCCGGTACCCGAAAGCAGCGACTCGAGGTGCTCGAGCAGCGGTGGCATCACCAGCTCGAAGCCGTAGCTGCGCGCGCCGTCGATCAACGTGCGCCGAAGCTCCTCGATGCGCCGGGCCTGGCTCGGCAACACATCGGCAATCTGCTCGGGCAACAGCCACGCACGCGACATGGGACAAAACGCAGCGTTGTTGAAAGCGGCATTGTACCGACCGCTTACTCTGGCTACGTTCGCCAAAACGCCAGCAGCAGCAACCCGAGCACCAGACTGATCAGCCCGATGAAGCGGATCTGCCCGTCGCTCATGCGCGTGGCGCGCTCGAACACCTGGCGCCAGGTGGCGGGGCTGAGGAAGGGCAGCAGGCCCTCGACCACCAGCATCAGCGCCAGCGCGCCGAGCAGCACGTCACCCATCGCCGCTTGTCGCAGACTACTTCTTCGCCGCCGCCGCGGGCGCAGCGCCACCGTTGCGCATGGCGCGGAAGAAGTCGCTGTTCGGATCGAGCACCATCACGTCGGTCTTGTTGCGAAAACTGGCCCGGTAGGCTTCGAGGCTGCGGTAGAACTGGGCGAACTGCGGATCGCGGCCGAAGGCATCGGCGTAGAGCGCGGAGGCTTTGGCGTCGCCCTCGCCCTTGACCTTCTGTGCATCACGGTAGGCCTCGGCGATGATCACTTCGCGCTGGCGGTCGGCATCGGCGCGGATCTTCTCCGACTCGGCGCCGCCCTGCGAGCGCTGCTCGTTGGCCACGCGGTTGCGCTCGGACTGCATGCGCCGGTACACCGAATCGGTGATGTCGGCGACGAAATCGACGCGCTTGACGCGCACGTCGACGATCTCGATGCCGAAGGCCTTGCTGTCATCGGCCAGCCGGCTCTGCACGTCCTGCATCACCTTCTCGCGCTCGGTCGAGAGCATGCCGCTGACGGTGCGTCGCGTGACCACTTCGTTGAACGCAGCCTGCACCACCGGGGCCAGGCGGTTTTCCAGGTTGCGCAGGTCGACGCCGTTGTTGCGAATGAACTGTCGCGGCTCGGAGATACGCCACTTGACCAGCCAATCGATGATCAGGCTCTTCTTCTCGGCCGTAAAGATCGGCCGCGTTTCCGGGCTGTCCAGCGTCTGGATGCGCTTGTCGAGGAAGACCACGTTCTGGAACGGCGGCGGCAGCTTGACCTTCAGCCCGGGTTCGGTGATCACTTCCTTGATCTCGCCCAGCGCATAGACCACCGCCACCTGGCGCTGGTCGACGATGAAGAGCGTGGAAGCGGCCAGCATCAGCGCGAGGAGCACGCTGACGGCAATGAGGGCGATGCGATTCATGTTTTTTTGGCTCCCCGGGGATCAACGGCCGTCGCGGTCGCGCGTGCGCGCACCATCACGTGAGCGCGGGTCGGCGCTGGCGGCGGCGGCCGACTCGGGCGTCGGCACGGACACCGGTGCGCCCGCTGCGGGCGTCGCCGGGCCGCCCTGCTGCATCAACTTGTCCAGCGGCAGGTACAGCAGGTTCGAGCCACTGCGGCTGTCGACCATCACCTTGCTGACATTGCTGTACACCGACTGCATCGTCTCCAGGTACAGCCGGTCGCGCGTGACCTGCGGCGCCTTCTGGTATTCGGTCAGCACCGAACGGAAGCGCTGCCCATCGCCCTCGGCCTGCGCGATCACGCGCGAACGGTAACCTTCGGCCTCTTCTTTCAGCCGCGAAGAGGTCCCTTGCGCCTTCGGTATCACGTCGGCGGCGTAGGCCTGGCCTTCGTTCTTGAAGCGGTCGCGGTCGGCCGTGGCTTTCACAGCGTCGTTGAACGCCGCCTGCACCTGCTCGGGCACCTGCACGTTCTGCACGTTGACGTTGGCGATGACGATGCCGGCCTTGAGGCGGTCGAGTTGCACCTGGATCGATTTGACGAGGTCGGCGGCGATCGCATCGCGCTGCTCGTACAGCACCTGGTCGACCTTGCTGCGGCCGACGATCTCGCGCACCGCGGTTTCGCTGGCCTGGACCACGGCCTCTTCGGGGTTGCGGTTCTCGAACAGGTAGGCGCGCGCGTCCTTCAAGCGGTATTGCACGGTGAAGCGGATATCGACGATGTTCTCGTCCTCGGTCAGCATCGACGAGTCGCGCAAGCCGGTGGACGGCGCCACGGTGTTGCGACCGACTTCGGCCGACCGCAGTTGCGTCACCGCCACCGTCTCGTGGGACTGGAACGGGTACGGCCAGCGGAACTGGATGCCTGCGTCGCGCGTCTGGCTGTAGCGTCCGAACGAGGTCACGACCGACTGCCAGCCTTCCTGCACGATGAACACGCCGCTGCCGAGCCAGACCAGCACCGCGACGCCGCCGATCAGCGACAAGCCGATGCCGGCGTTCTTCATGTCGGGCTGGAAGCCACCGCCACCGCCTCCACCACCGTTACCACCGCCGCGCTGTGGCGGCTGTCCGCCGCCCTTGCCGCCGAACAGGCCACCGAGCTTGCGATTGAAATCACGCCACAACTCGTCCAGGTCGGGCGGGCCGTCCTTGCGGTTGCTGTAGACCAGGCCGTCGTCGACTCCGGCTGCCGCTTGGCGGCGATGCGCGGGCCGCAGCGCTGAGGTCAGCAAGGCCCGTGCGGCGCGGCCGAGCGCGGTCAGGCGCAGCCCCAGCGGGGCATGGGCGTCGGGCTCGGAGCGTGGGGTCATGCTTGCTTGACTCGCTGGACTGGGTAGGGGGGTTCTTCGGCGCCTGCGCAACGCTGCGCGTCCACGCCCAGCGCCGGATATGGTGGCACAGCGCCGGCATTCAAGACCTCCCCGGCCACCTGCTCGGCGATCACGCCGCGCAGCAGGTCCAGGCCGCGGCCGTCGCGCGCGCTGACGAACAGGCGCGGCGTGCGCACGCCCGGCGCGCGTTCGACCGCGTCGCGCAGTGCGCGCGGGGTCAGCGCTTGGCCCAGCAGATCGAGCTTGTTGAAGACCAGGACCTGCGGGATGCGATCGGCGCCGATCTCGGCCAGCACGCGCTCGACTTCCTCGATCTGTTCTGCCGCCTGCGGGCTGGCGGCGTCGACCACATGCAGCAGCAGGTCGGCGTCGGCGGTCTCCTGCAGCGTGGCACGAAAGGCTTCGACCAGCTTGTGCGGCAGGTCGCGGATGAAGCCCACGGTGTCGGACAGCGACACCTGGCGGCCGGCCTCTTGCAGCCACAACGAACGGGTGGTGGTGTCCAGCGTGGCGAAGAGCTGGTCGGCGGCATAGGCGCGGGCCTTCACCAACGCGTTGAACAGCGTCGACTTGCCGGCATTGGTGTAGCCGACCAGAGACACGCGGAAGGTGCCGCTGCGTTCGCGCGCGCGGCGCTGCGTCTGGTGCTGGCGCTTGACCTTTTCCAGCCGCGCCTTCACGGTCTTGATGCGCTCGCCGATCATGCGCCGGTCGAGTTCGATCTGCGCCTCGCCCGGGCCGCCGCGGATGCCGATGCCGCCAGTCTGGCGCTCCAGGTGGCTCCAGCGTCGCACCAGTCGCGTGGCCTGGTACTGCAGCCGCGCCAGTTCGACCTGCAGCTTGCCCTCGTGGCTTTGCGCGCGGGCGGCAAAGATGTCCAGGATCAGCGCGGTGCGGTCGGCCACCGACACACCCAGGTGCTGTTCGAGGTTGCGCTGCTGCGCTGGCGACAGGGCCTGGTCGAAGATGACGCCGTGCGCCTGGTGCGCAACGACTATCGTTTTGATCTCGTCGGCCTTGCCCGAGCCCACGAACAGGGCCGCATCGGGCGCCTTGCGCCGCGCGATCACGCGGGCCACCGGTTCGTCGCCCGCGGAGGCCGCCAGCAACGCCAGTTCGTCGAGCGTGGCGTCGAACGACGAGCCCGGACCGAGGTCGACACCGACCAAGACCACGCGCGGTGCGCCGGCTTGGCTGTCGTGGCCGATGGTGGAGGAACCCAAGAGGTCGCGCGCTAGGCCGGTGTGCTGCAGATCATCAATCCGCGCTCGGCTCGCTCGGTTCCTGCGCGTGGAAATTGACCGCGCGGCCCGGCACCACAGTGGAGATGGCGTGCTTGTAGACCATCTGCGTCACGGTGTTGCGCAGCAGGACCACGTACTGGTCGAACGACTCGATCTGACCCTGCAGCTTGATGCCATTGACCAGGTAGATCGAAACCGGCACATGCTCCTTGCGCAGCAGGTTCAGGAACGGGTCTTGTAGAAGCTGCCCTTTGTTGCTCACGATATTCACTCCGTGTTGAAAGTTCGAATGCCCGCCACGTTATCACAGGGTTGCCACCTATGGCGCCTGCGGCGGCAACGCTACTAGGAATCCTTGTCATCGAAAGGGTTCCGCGACGACTTCATTTCGATGCGCAGTGGTGTGCCGACCAGCTTGAAGTGGGTCCGGACGCGGCCTTCGAGAAAGCGCTTGTAGCTGTCGGTCACATGCTCGAGCGAGTTGCCGTGCACGACCACGATCGGCGGGTTCATGCCGCCTTGGTGGGCATAGCGCAACTTCGGCCGGAAGTGCCCGGCGCGTTTGGGCGCCTGGTGCTCTACGGCTTCGAGCAGCAGCCGGGTGAGCACCGGTGTGGGCATCTTCTTGGTGGCCGAAGCATGAGCGTCGGCGATGGCCTGCCACAGCGGCCCCAGCCCCTGGCGTTTGAGTGCTGAGATGTGCAGCCGCTCGGCGTACTTCAGGAACGCCAGGCGCGATTCGATCGAGCGCTCGAGCATCTCGCGCTCGTAGCTGTCGATCGCGTCCCATTTGTTTATGGCGATCACCACCGCGCGGCCGGCGTCGAGGATGTAGCCGGCGATGTGTGCGTCCTGGTCGGTCACGCCCTGGGTGGCGTCGAGCAGCAGCACCACCACGTGGGCGTCGGCGATCGCCTGCAGCGTCTTCACGACCGAGAATTTTTCGATCGCCTCGAACACACGGCCCTTGCGACGCAGGCCTGCCGTATCGATCAATTCGAACTTCTGCCCGGCGCGCTCGAAGGGCACATGGATCGCATCGCGCGTGGTGCCGGGCTGGTCGAACGCGATCAGGCGCTCCTCGCCGAGCCAGGTGTTGATCAGGGTGCTCTTGCCGACGTTGGGACGACCAGCCACCGCCAGGCGGATCGGGTGCTCGACACCGTCGCCGTAGGCGTGTTCTTCGGCACCAAAGTCGACGCCTTCGAACACCGCATCGACCAGGCTGCGTATGCCCTGCCCGTGCGCGGCCGACACCGGATGCGGCTCGCCCATGCCGAGCTCGTGAAACTCGGCCAGGTGCGGCGAGTCGCTCATGCCCTCGGCCTTGTTGACTGCCACGAACACGTGCTTGTTGGCCGTGCGCAGGTAGCGCGCGATGTCGTGGTCCTGACCCGACACGCCGCTGCGCACGTCGACGACAAAGATCACCGCATCGGCTTCGGCCACCGCCTGCTTGGTCTGCTTGGCCATCTCGGCGACCACGCCGGCCGGCTTGTCGGGCTCGAAGCCGCCGGTGTCGACGACGATGAACTCGTGCTCGCCGAATCGGGCATCGCCGTAGTGCCGGTCGCGCGTCAGGCCGGCGAAGTCGGCAACGATCGCATCACGGCTTTTGGTCAGCCGATTGAACAGTGTCGACTTGCCGACGTTGGGCCGACCGACGATGGCCACCACCGGTTTCATTGTGCCCTGCCACAGCCGCTATCGAGCGCGCGGCGACCGGCGCCCGGCCGCTCCGAAGCCGGTCGCCGACCACCCCGGGGGCGGGTTGCAAAGCAACCGGGGGTCGTCATTCCGGTCGGAAGGCGAACAGACCACCGTTGCGTGTCACCACCAGGATCGTGTTGCTCGCGCGCACCGGCACGCCGACGACCGGCGAGCCGTCGGTGGGCAGGCGCAGCAGCGTCTTGCCGTCGGCACGGTCGAGGAAGTGCACCTGGCCTTCGGCGTCGCCGAAGATCACCGTGCGCCCGACAACCAGGGGACCCGACAGGCCGCGGTAGCGCAGGCTTTCGCTGTTCCAGGCCAGGTCGCCGGTGTTGGCACGCCAGGCGGTGATGCGGTCGCTGGCGTCGGCACCGACCACCAGATCGGCGTCGCCGCCGACGGCCTGCACGCCGCCGACGTTCTTGGTCCACGACAGCGTGGCGAGCTGGGCGTTGGCGCAACCCACGGCCGACTGGAACGAGCGTGCGCAGACCATGTCGCCGACGCGCAAGGCCGGCCCGGTCAGGTCGGACAGGCGCTCGACTTCGTTGGTGCCGCGCGGGTTGCCGAGCGCCACTTCCCAGCGCACCGCACCGCGCAGCGGGTCGACGCCCGTCAGCCGCTGGCCCTGGCCGACGAGCAGCGTGTCCTTGAACGCGGCGACCACGCCGGGCTGCGACAACGTGAGGGCCTCGCCCGGGCGCTGCAGCGTCCACAGCAGCCGGCCGTCGAGCACGTCGTAGGCGTTGACGGCGCGGTCCACGCCCATCACGAAGACGCGCTCGCCGGCCACCAGCGGCGCGGTCGACACGCGCGATGTCAGTCGCGCGCGCCACTTGAGGGCGCCGCGTTCGAGCACCACCACCTCGTTGTCGCGCGTGACCACGGCAGCGAAGCGGCCGTCGCTGCCGACGCCTGCGGCGAGCCGTGCGCCGGCATGGCCGCGCCAGATTTCACGGCCGTTGTCGGCCTGCAATGCCAGCAGCGTGCCGTCGGCGGCCGCCACCGTGAATTCCCCTTCGCGCGCAGTCACGATCAAGCCCGGCACGGCGCCGTCGATGCGTGCGCTCCAGACCAACCTGCCGGCGATCTGCGGCGTGATCGCTTCGAGCGCTGTGGGCTTGGGCTTGTCGGCCGAGCAGGCCGCCAGCAGGGCGATCAGGGCCAGCGCGGTCAGACGCAACAGCGATCTCACTTCGCCGCTCCACTGGCCGCGGCGGCAACCGGGGCAGCACCGAGCGCCGTCAGCTTGGCGTCGATCAGGCGCCGGTACTCGAGCTTTTCGTCCATCGCCTTGTAGGCGCTGTCGTAGGCCTTGCGGGCGTCGTCCATCTTGCCCTGCGCCAGCAACACGTCGCCGCGGCGGTCGGCCACCAGGGCTTCGAACTCCTTGGCGTTCTTGCCCTGCGCGGCAGCGTCGAGTTGGGTCAGCGCGGCGTCGTACTGCTTCTTGTCCATCAGCAGACCGGCTGCGCGCAGGCGCGCAATGGTGCGCAACTCGTCCTCGCCGGCGTTTTCGCTGGCCCAGGCCAACGTGGCCAGTGCGGCGTCGGTCTGACCCTTTTCGGCCTGCACCTTGGCCGCGAGCAAAGCCCCATGCTGGGTGTAGGCGGTGCGCGAATATCGCTCCTTCAGGTCGGCAAACACGCGCGCGCTGCGCTCGGCGTCGGCGGCCTGCGCGGCACGCTCGAGTTCGTCGAACATCGCGCTGGCCTTGCCGGCCTGGTCGCGTTGCCAAATGCTCCAGCCGTTCCAGGCCGCGAAGCCGCCGAGGGCCAGGGTCAAGGTCCAGGTGATCAGGTTGCCGTACTGCGTCCAGAACGCCTTGAGCTGATCGACTTGTTCCTGATCTTGCAGGTCGAGAGGGGTCGCCATGAGGGTACTTTGTCGAGCGAAGGCGCGATTATGCGGTGCGCAATTCGTGCGCCCAGGTGGCGGCTTGCGCCAGCGGCCGGTTGAGCTGCGCCGCTTGCGGATCGCGCAGCGCCTTGACGGCGACTTCAGCGCGCGCCAGTTCGTCGTCGCCGAAGATCAATGCGAAGGCCGCGCCACTGGCATCGGCACGCTTGAACTGCGACTTCATGCTGCCGCCGCCGGCATGCAGTACCACGGCGATACCGGCCGCACGCAAGGCCTCGACCGTCACCATCACCTCAGGCAGTGCCGCTGCGTTGGGCACGATCGCATACGCCGCAGGTGCGGCCGGTGCGGGAAACAGGCCCAGCTCGTCGAGCAGCAGCACCACCCGTTCGAGCCCCAACGCGAAGCCAACCGCCGGCGTCGGCTTGCCGCCGAGCTGGGTGAACAGGCCGTCGTAGCGGCCGCCGCCGCAGATCGTGCCCTGCGCGCCCAGGCGCTCGGTGATCCACTCGAACACCGTCAGGTTGTAGTAGTCCAAGCCGCGCACCAGGCGCGGGTTGACGCTGTAGGCCAGGCCGGCGGCGTCGAGCACGGCACGCACGGCATCCAGATGCGCCAGCGATTCGCGGCCGAGGAAATCGAGCAACTGCGGCGCGGCATCGACCACCGTCTCCATCGCCGGGTTCTTGCTGTCGAGGATGCGCAGCGGGTTGCTGTGCAGCCGGCGCCTGGCGTCAGCATCGAGCGCATCGGCGTGGGCCTCGAAGTGCGCAATCAACGCTGCGCGATGCGCCTGTCGCTCGGCGGTCTGGCCCAGGCTGTTGAGTTCGAGCCGCACGTCGCGGCCTTCGACCAGCCCCAACTCGCGCCACAGCGCGCGGCACATCAGAATCAACTCGGCATCGACATCGGGGCCGGCAAAGCCCAGCGCCTCGGCGCCGAACTGGTGGAACTGGCGATAGCGGCCCTTTTGCGGCCGCTCGTGGCGGAACTGTGCGCCGAGGTACCACAGGCGCTTGCCACCCTCGTAAAGCAGCGTATGTTCGATCGCGGCGCGCACCACTCCAGCCGTGTTCTCCGGGCGCAGCGTCAGCGCGTCGCCGTTCATGGCGTCGACGAAGGAGTACATCTCCCTCTCGACGATGTCAGTCACTTCACCCAGGCCGCGCACGAACAGCGCCGTCGGCTCGACGATCGGCGTGCGCACGTTGGCGTAGCCGTAGCGCGCCATCAGCGCGCGGAGCTTGCCCTCGAGCCATTCCCAGCGCGCCGAGTCCGGCGGCAGGAGGTCGTTCATGCCCTTCACCGCGACCAGCGGTGATCTCTCAGCCTTCGCGGCAAGCAGTTTGTTGTCGGCCATGGAACGGTGGCGCCCGCCGTGCGGGCGCGAATCAATGCGAGGCGGTGGCCGCAGCGCCGAAGCGCCGCTCGATGTAGTCCTCGACGAGGCGCTGGAAATCTTCGGCGATGCCCTCGCCACGCAGCGTCAACGCCTTCTGGCCGTCGATGAACACCGGTGCGGCCGGCGCTTCGCCGGTGCCCGGCAGGCTGATGCCGATGTCGGCATGCTTGCTCTCGCCGGGGCCGTTGACGATGCAGCCCATCACCGCGACCTTCAGGTTCTCGACGCCAGGGTACTTGGCCTTCCACAGCGGCATCTGCGCGCGCAGGAAATCGTCGATCTGCTTGGCCAGCACCTGGAACGTGGTGCTCGTGGTGCGGCCGCAGCCGGGGCAGGCAGTGACGCTGGGGTTGAACACGCGCAGGCCGAGCGACTGCAGGATCTCGAGCGCGATCACCACCTCCTGGGTGCGCGCCTCGCCGGGCTGCGGCGTGAGACTGACGCGGATGGTGTCGCCGATGCCTTCTTGCAGCAGCACGGCCAGCGCCGTGGCCGAGGCCACCGTGCCCTTGGTCGCCATGCCGGCTTCGGTCAGACCCAGGTGCAGCGCGTAATCGCAGCGTGCGGCCAACACGCGGTAGACCGCGATCAGGTCCTGCACGCCGCTGACCTTGCAACTGATGATGTTGTTGTTGGGGTTCAAGCCGAGTTCAGACGCGACTTCGGCCGATTGCAACGCCGACGAGATCAGGGCCTGGTACATCACCTGCTTGGCGTCCCACGGCTCGGCGCGACGAGCGTTGTCGTCCATCATCGAGGCCAGCAACTCCTGATCGAGGCTGCCCCAGTTGACGCCGATGCGCACGACTTTGTCGTAGCGCACCGCGGCCTCGACCATCATCGCGAACTGGCGGTCGCGCTTGTCACCCTTGCCGACGTTGCCGGGGTTGATGCGGTACTTGCTCAAGGCCTGGGCCATGGCCGGGAAGTCGGTCAGCAGCCGGTGACCGTTGTAGTGGAAGTCACCGACCAGGGGCACCGCGATGCCCATGCGGTCGAGCTGGTCGCGGATGTGCGGCACCGCCTCGGCCGCCTCGGGCGTGTTGACGGTGATGCGCACCAGTTCCGAGCCGGCGATGGCGAGCTCCTTGACCTGGATCGCGGTGCCGATCACGTCGACCGTGTCGGTGTTGGTCATGGCCTGCACACGCACCGGTGCGTCGCCACCGACCGTCACCACGTTCACCCCCCAGGCCACGCGGGCCTGGCGCGTGCGGCGCCGCAGCGGGTTGGCCCCGGCGATGGCTTCGAAGTCGCGGTCCTTGCTCATCGAACGGCCCTCAGGGCAACTGCAGGCGGGCCACGTTGTCGCGTGAACTCGACGCCAGATCGACGGGTTTGCCGCGGAACATCAACTGCGTCACGGCCGCGTTGCCGATCGTCAGGCGCAGCGGCAGCGCACCGTCCAGACCGACCGTCTCGCCGGGCTGAACGGTACGCGACAACAGCACCTGGCCCTGCCCGTCCTGGACTTCGACCCACGATTCGGCGCTGGTGCGCACCGCCAGAACGCCGGCCGTCGCAGCGGCGGCGGGCGTCGAGCCGGACAGCGCTGGCGGCGGCGCCGAGTGCACGGTTTCGACCAGGGGCAAGGCCTGAGCAACGCCCGCGGGTGCCGCACTGACGCCGGAGGCCGGCGCCGCCGGCGGCAACGCCGAGGCCGCTGGCGCCGGCGCTGCAGCGGCCGGTGCCAGCGAAGTCGGTACTGCCGCGCCTGCCACCGGCGAGGTCGATGGCAGCAGCCACGCCGGCGCGCTGGTCACGCCCCGCCACGGCATCCAGCGTTCGGGCAGCAGGGCCAGCGCCAGTGCGCCCAGCAACACCGCCAGCGTGGCCCAGAAGGCGGGCTTTCTCAGCAGCGTGAACTCGCTGGGGTCGCGGTGGCCGGGCGCTTCGCGGAACGGTGCATTCAGACCCCCGCCGAGCTGGGCCAGCTTGGGCAGGTTACCGGCCTGCGGCAGCTTGGCCAGCACCGGCTCGGCGTCGACCTTCAGCGCGCGGCAGACCGTCTGTGCCAGGGCGCGCGTGAAGGTCAGGTCGGGCAACTCGGCGTAGCGGTCGGCTTCCAGCGCTTCGAGCTTTCGCGGCGCGACCTTGATCGATGCGGCCAGCGCCGCGATGTGCAGGCCGCGCTTCTCGCGCGCCGCACGCAGCATCGCGCCCGCGGTCAATGGCGCTGCTTCGTGCTCTTGACTGCGCAGATCGCCCTTGGGGCGGCCCGGCGGGCTCGGGCCATCGAGGCCGGCCACCCCGATCGGCGTGACGTTGTCGCCGGACTCATTCATCGAGACGCCCCCGTTCGTAGGCCAGCGCTTCCGGCGACTGCGGAAACCGGTTGCGCAACTGGCGGCCGTACTCGTCGACCCCGCCGCGGTTGCCGAGTCGATTGTCTATGCGCAGCGCCAACCACAAGGTCTGTGCGTTGGACAGCTCTTCGCGCTGGTTGACGCGGCGAATGTAGAAGCGCGCGCGCTCGTACTCGCCACGCCTGTAGAGCACCTCCGACAGATTCAGCGCCGTGGTCGGGTTGGTCGGGTCGAGCTCGTAGGCCCGCGACAGCTTGCGCTCGGCCTCGTCGAGCTTGCCCGCGCGCGCCATGCAAACGCCCTGCGCCATCAGGCTGCGCTGGGCGTCGCGGTATTGCGGCACTGCCAGGGCCTGCTCGAACAGCCGGTCGGCTTCGGCGAACTTGTTGCGCTGGCAGAGGAACCAGGCGCGGTTGTGCATCGTGTCGGCGTCCCGCGGGTTGATCTGCAAGGCGCGGCTGAAGCTGTCCTCGGCGAGCGAGTCTTCGCCCATGCTCGCGTAGACCAGACCGCGCAGGCTGAAGGCGGCGCCGAGCTCGGGCTTGGACTGCAATGCCAGCTTGATCTCGTCGAGTGCGGTCTCGTACTGGCCGCGGGAAAAGTGCAACGCAGCGAGCTCCATGCGCACGGCGGCGCGGCGGTCGGCGTCGGTCTGGTCGGAGGCGGTGCGCAACTCGTTGCTCGGCGCCGCCGGTGGCGCGCTGCCGGGCGCCGCACAAGCCGCCAGCAACGCGGCAACGGCGAGGACCAGGCCAGGTACACTGAACGCGGGCAGTCGCATCGGGATCAGACGCGGGGCGCCGGTTGAAGGATCGCAATCGGCACCCGACGCATGCGCTGGCCGGCGCGCGTGCGGTCCTGCACCTCGCCGGCCAATTGGCCGCAGGCGGCGTCGATGTCGTCGCCGCGCGTCTTGCGTACCGTGGTCACGATGCCCGCGTCCTGTAGGCGTTGGGCGAACGCGGCCACCCGCTCGCGAGGCGAGCGGGTCAGGCCCGAGGCGGGGAACGGGTTGAACGGGATCAGATTGAACTTGCACGCCACACCGGCTCCACGCACCAGGCACACCAGCGCGTCGGCCTGCGCCGGGCTGTCATTGACGCCATCGAGCATGCAGTATTCGAAGGTGATGAAGTCGCGTGGCGCGGTGTCGAGATAGCCCTTGCAGGCCGCCAGCAACTGCTCGAGCGGGTACTTCTTGTTCAAGGGCACCAATTGGTCGCGCAGCGCGTCGTCGGGCGCATGCAAGGACACCGCCAGCGCCACCGGACAATCGATGCGCAAACGGTCGATCATCTTGACCATGCCCGAGGTGCTGACCGTGACGCGTCGGCGCGACAGGCCGTAGCCATGGTCGTCGATCATCACGCGCAGGGCCGGCACCAGCGCGGCATAGTTCTGCAGCGGCTCGCCCATGCCCATCATCACCACATTGGTCACCGCGCGAACGCCGGCGGCCAGGTTCAGGCGATGGCGCAACTGGTGCTCGGCGTGCCAGAGCTGGGCGACGATCTCGCCGGTCGTGAGGTTGCGCGAAAAGCCCTGGTGGCCGGTCGAGCAGAAACGGCAGCCGACCGCGCAGCCCGCCTGAGACGACAGGCACAGCGTGCCGCGATCGTCCTCAGGGATGTACACCGTCTCGATGGCGTCGCCGTTGCCGACGTCGAACAGCCACTTCACGGTGCCATCGGACGAGACGTGCTCGGAGATGACCGACAACGGCCGGACCTCGGCGACGCCGGCGAGCTTGTCGCGCAGCGACTTGGCCAGGTCGCTCATCTGCACAAAGTCACCGGCGCCTTTTTGATGGATCCAGCGGAACAGTTGGGTGGCGCGAAAGCGCTTCTCACCCAGGCCGTGGCAAAAGGCCGCCAGTCCTTCGAGATCGAAATCGAGAAGGTTCGCGACCACTGTGCATCAGCGCTTGTAGACGTTCATGCCGGCGAAGTGGAACGCCACTTCGACAGCGGCGGTCTCCGCGGCATCCGAGCCGTGCACGGCGTTAGCGTCGATGCTGTCGGCGAAGTCGGCGCGGATCGTGCCTTTCTCGGCCTTCTTCGGGTCGGTGGCGCCCATCAACTCGCGGTTCTTGGCAATCGCGTTCTCGCCTTCGAGCACCTGGATCATCACCGGGCCCGAGATCATGAAGCTGACCAGATCGTTGAAAAACGGCCGCGCCTTGTGCACCGCGTAGAAGGCCTCGGCCTCGCCGCGCGACAGGTGCGCCATGCGCGCCGCGATCACCTTCAGACCGGCACCCTCGAAGCGGGTGACGATCTGCCCGATGACGTTTTTGGCCACCGCATCGGGCTTGATGATGGACAGCGTGCGTTCAATCGCCATGATGAAAAATGCTCCGGAAAAACAAGGAGTGGGCAAAGCTTTGGATTGTAGCCCGCGGGGCGTGTACGGCGCCGTCTAACGGCCCTTGCCCCCAGGGCCGCCGCGACCACCGCCCCCGCCGCGACTGCCGCCACGGCCGCCGCCCCCGGCTGGCCCACCGCCACCGCCCTTGCCGCCGCGGCCGCCGGACTTCTTGCGTAAAAAGGCGTCACCGCCGATGTAGCCGACCGCGGTCTTCATCGGGTCGGGCTGGCCACCAGCCGGCTTGCCCGGGCCCTTGCGTGCGCCGCCACCGCCGCCCGCAGCGCCGCGTCCACGAGCACCACCGCCACCACCGCCACCACCGCCGCCTTGCACGAAGCGCTTGTCATAGGTCTGTTGCAGCGGGTTCGGGATCGGGCCGTCGTCATCACCCCCGGCGTCGCGATGAGGATCGCGGGCTTCCTTCAGCGCGCGCTTGTCGTAGGTCTGCTGCAAGGGGTTGGGAATCGGCGCGTCATCGCCGAGTTCGCGCTTGGCGCTGCGCGCCTCGCGGATCGCCCGCTGGTCGAAGGTTTGCTGCAACGGGTTGGGAATGTTGACGACCTCGACAACTTCGACGTGATCGCTCTCGTCGAAGTCGTGCGCATGCACCGTCGCGTCGCCGAACCCGGCATGCAGCCTTTGTTTGCCCGGGGAGCGGTTCGCATGGTTGATGCGATCGCCGCGCGGCCCGCGATCGGGCGGCGGCTGGCGTTCGCGCCGCGGCGCTTCGGTGCGGGGTCCCTGGCGCGGGCCGCCCTGGCGCGGCTCACCCTGACGCGGCTCGCCCTGGGGCCGCGGGCCCGGCTCGTCACGACCGCCGCGCCCGCGTGGGTTGTTGCCGCGGCCGCCCTCGCCCTGGACGCCCAGGCCGGTCAGGCGGCGCAGTAGCTTGACGTCAGCTTCGGCCAGATCGACCCAGACACCGCGCCGCAGCCCGCGCGGCAACACCACCGAGCCATAGCGGATGCGGATCAACCGACTGACCGTCAGTCCGACGGCGTCGAAGAGCTTGCGCACTTCGCGATTGCGGCCTTCGGTGATGACCACGCGGTACCAATGGTTGACACCCTCGCCGCCGCCCTCTTCGATGCTCTTGAAGGCGGCGTGTTGGCCTTCGATCACCACGCCTTCGAGCAGGCGCGCGCGGGCGTCCTTGTCCAGCGTGCCGAGCACGCGCACGGCGTACTCGCGCTCGACGCCGAACCGCGGGTGCATCAACTGGTTGGCCAGCTCGCCCGAGGTCGTGAACAGCAGCAGGCCCTCGGTGTTGATGTCCAGCCGGCCCACCGATTGCCACTTGCCATGCGGCAGTCGCGGCAGGCGGCGGAACACGGTCGGGCGCTGCTGCGGGTCGTCATGGCTGACCACTTCACCGGCCGGCTTGTGATATGCGATCACGCGCGCAGGCAGCGGCGCGATGCGCACCCGCACTGGCTTGCCGTCGACGGCCACGCGGTCACCCCAGGAAACGCGCTGCCCGGTGTGTGCGGGCTCGTCGTTCACGGTGACGCGCTTGTCCAGGATCATCTGCTCGAGGTCGCGGCGCGAGCCGACGCCGGCCTGTGCCAGCACCTTTTGCAGCTTCGGTGCGTCGGCGTCGGGGGCCAGCACGCGGCGCGGCGGGTCGAGCGCCGGGGCGCCGTCGGCGGCGTCACCGGCGTCCGCCGCTTCGAGTTCGGTGGCTGCGTCGGCAACGTCCGCCCCGCCGCCCGGCGCTGGCTGCGGCGCGTCTGGCGCCGCGGGTTCTTCGGCCAAGGCCTCGCTGTCGAAGACGCCCGAGGTGACGGTGGCAAACAGCTCACCGGCATCGGGCATCGGCGGCAGGGGCTGGGGCTGGGGCTGGGGCTGGGCCGGCCGACCCTGGCCTTCGGTGCCAGGTTCACCGGGCAGGCTGCCGTCTTGCCTGGAGGCGCGGCCTTTGCGCCCGCGACGGCGGTTGCGGCGCGAGCGCCGCGACGGGCCGTCCGTGCCCTCGGGCCCCTCGGTCCCGTCCGCGTCGGCAAGGCCCGCAGTCGACTCGGCAGCCGCGCCGCCACTGGCTGCGGCGTCCCCAGCCTCGACCGCGTCAGCCGAAGGCATGCACTCCGCCGTTGCTGCTGCGTCCGCGGACGGCATCACCGAGCCCTCACCGCCACCGAGCTCATCGGGCTTCTTTCGCGGGCTGCGGCGCAGCCGCTTGGGCGCCTGGTCGGCGTTCGCGTCGATGGCCTCAGCAGGCGCGGCGGCGCCGGGATCGTCGGGTGTGACGGGCGGATCGGCGTCTTGCGGGTGGCTCATGGTGCGGGGGCAAGGAGTTCGTTGGAATCGGTCAGGTCGATCGGGCCGCGATGCGCGGCGACGCGTTCAGCGTCGCTCGGCTCGAGCGCCAGCAAAGCCTGGCCATCGGTGCCGACTTCGGCGTCGATCAGGCCCGGCTGGCCGTCAAGGGCCTGGGCAAGGCGGGCATCGCCATCGGCGCCGTTGCCGTCGATCGGCGGCAACTGGTCGAGGCTGGCCAGCCCCAAGTCGTCGAGAAACTGGCGCGTGGTGGCGTACAGCGCCGGGCGGCCGGGCGCCTCGCGGTGGCCGATGGCTTCGATCCAGCCGCGGTCCTCGAGCTGTTTGACGATCGGGCCGCCGACGGCCACGCCGCGGATGTCTTCGATGTCGCCGCGCGTCACCGGTTGGCGGTAAGCCACGATGGCCAGCGTTTCGAGCACCGCACGCGAATACTTCGGCGGCTTCTCGGGGTTCAGGCGGTCGAGGAACTCGCGCATCTCGGGCCGGCTCTGGAAGCGCCAGCCGCTGGCCAGCGGCACCAACTCGACGCCGCGGCCGTCCCAGTCGCCGACCAACTCGTCGAGCAGGCTCTTCAGGGTGTCGGTGCCGACCTGTTCGTCGAACAGCGCCCGCAGCGAGGCCAGCGGCAGCGGCTGCTGGGCGCAGATGAGCGCGGTTTCGAGGACGCGCTTTGCATCCTGGGTGTTCATAGGCGGGGACTGGTTGGGCGCCGGTGTCCGCCGGCGGCGTTTGCATCAAACGGGTTCTGTGACTCGGCCCGGGGCGCGGCGCTGCTGAAGCGGAGCGGATCGAAACTTCACTGCGGGCCGGCCGGCCGGCCTGGGCGGCATCGGCCAGCACCAGGAGGTTGGATGCATTGTAGCGCTGGGTTCAGTCAGCCATACACCAGGCCCCAGGCCGGCGCCAAGTCGGGCGGCAGCGGCTCCTCGAACGCCAGGCGGTCGCTCGTGATGGGATGGCTCAATCCGAGTCGCGCGGCGTGCAATGCCTGGCGCTCGAGGCCGAGCGCGGGCGCACCGCCGTACAACGCGTCGGCCACCAGGGGGTGACCACGCGACGCCAGGTGCACGCGGATCTGGTGCGTGCGGCCGGAGTGCAGCGTGCATTGCACGGCACTGATTCCGTCGCGGCACGCTACGCGGGCGACATCGGTGCGGGCCGCCTTGCCGCTGGCCAGCACGGCCATGCGCACGCGCGACACGGGGTCACGACCGATCGGAGCGTCGACCGAAAACGGCGCTGCGGCCACCTTGCCATGGACCAGCGCGGCGTACTCGCGGCGCAACTCGCGCGCGGCGATGGCACGCACCAGGGCGGTCATCGCCGGCAGCGTCTTGGCCACCACCATCAGCCCCGAGGTGTCCTTGTCGAGGCGGTGCACGATGCCGGCCCGTGGCAATTGAAAGGCGCCGCGATGATGCGCGAGCAGCCCATTGAGCAGCGTGCCGCGCCAGTGGCCCGGCGCCGGGTGCACCACCAGGCCTGCGGGTTTGGCCAGCACCAGCAAGTGTTCGTCTTCGAAACGGATCGCCAGCGCCATCGGCTCGGGCGTGAAGGCACGGCTCTCGTCGGTGGGCTGCAGCTCGATGCCGACGGTCTGGCCCGCGCGCAGCCGGCGCGACGCGCTGCTCGCGACGGCGCCGTCGACCTGGACGCAGCCGCGATCGATCAGGCCCTGGAGGTGACTGCGTGAGAACTCGCCGGCATGGGCCACGAGCAGCTTGTCCAGGCGTTCGCCGTGACCGTCGATCGCGACCTCGAAACGGCGCACCTCGACGCCGGCGCCGAGATCGTCGTCAGCGGTGCCAACCCTATAATCGCGCTCGTTTTCTGCTCTCACGACAGGGGCCCGCCGGGGGCCGATGCACACCATGATCCGTACTTTGCAAGGCCAGGCCCGGCGCGCATCAGGCGCGCTTTCAAGTGCCCTGCACGGCGCCGCAATCATCGGCTTGGCGCTGGCCTTCGCGGCCTGCAGTTCGACACCCAAGGAAGATCCGAACTCAAGTGCGGCCGTCGAAAAATTGTATGCCGACGCCAAAGACGACATGGCCAGCGGCAGCTACGACAAGGCCATCAAGACGCTCGAGCGGGTCGAGGGCCGCGCCGCCGGCACGCTGCTGGCACAGCAGGCCACGCTCGACCTGGCCTACGCCCAGTACCGCACGTCCGAACGCGCCGCGGCGCTGGCCACGCTCGACCGTTTCATCAAGCTGAATCCGTCGAGCCCGGCGCTCGACTACGCGCTGTACCTGCGCGGGCTGGTCAACTTCAACGACAACCTGGGCATCCTCGGCGCACTGGCGCAGCAGGATCTGTCCGAGCGCGACCAGCAGGCCTCGCGCGACGCCTACCAGTCGTTCAAGCAACTGGTGACGCAGTTTCCGCAGTCGCGTTACGCCGACGACGGTCGCGCCCGGATGGACTACATCGTCAATGCGCTGGCCGAGTACGAGGTGCACGTGGCGCGCTACTACCTGCGCCGAGGCGCCTTCCTGGCCGCGGCCAACCGCGCCCAACAGGTGCTGCAGGAGTACCCGCAGGCGCCGGCCAACGAGGAGGCGCTGTTCATCTTGGTGTCGAGCTACGAACGCCTGGGCCTGGAGCCGTTGCGCATCGACGCCGAGCGCGTGCTGAAGCAGAACTTCCCGACCAGCCGCTTCGGCCCCGACGGCGTGCGCCAGACCAAGCGCGCGTGGTGGCAGCTCTGGTAGGCGAGCCGCTCAGTGATCGATTGCCAGCGCGGCCAGCCAGGCCAGCGCGGTTGATTCGTCGTTCAGCACGGTCATCGGCGGCAGGGCCGCGCGCAGCCGCACGCCGTAGGGCATGCGTGCCATGCGCGGGTCGCACACCACCAGCAGGCCGCGATCGGTCTCGCTGCGGATCAGCCGCCCCGCGCCCTGTTTCAGCGACACCGCAGCGTCGGCGACGAAACACTCCTTGAACGGGTTACGGCCCTGCGCTTCCAGGCGCTTGACACGGGCTTCGATCAGCGGATCGTTGGGCGGCGGAAAGGGCAGCTTGTCGATCAACACGCATTGCAGTGCGTCGCCGGGCACGTCGATGCCCTCCCAAAACGTCTGCGAACCGACCAACACCGAGGCCCGATGGGTCACAAAACGTTGCAGCAGCGCGCGCTTGGGTTGCGTGCCCTGGACCAGCACTTCGATGTGGCCGGCACCTGCGACCTCGAGCTCGGCGCGTAAGGTCTCGGCCACCAAGGGCAGCGCGCGCAGCGTGGTGGTCAGCACGAACGTGCGCCCGCCGAGCGCCGCCGCGCAATGCGCCGCCAGCGTGGCCACCGCGACGGCGTGGCCGGGCTCGTTGGGCTTGGGGAATCGCGTCGGCACGTACAGCCGCGCGTGGGCGGCGTAGTCGAACGGGCTGCCCAGTCTCAGCTTGACCGCATCTTCGAGGCCGGTGGTGGCGGTGAACCAGGTCAGGTCGTCGTCGTCGCCGAGCGTGGCCGAGGTGAAGACCCAGGCTTTGGGCGAGCGCGCGCGCTGCTCGGTGAGCATGTCGCGGATGTCCAGTGGCGACTCGACCAGGCGCGCCTGCTGCGGGCTCACGTCGATCCAGCGCACATGGCTCTGGGCAGCGTCTTGCTGGAACGCCTCGGCCAGCCGGGCCAGCGTGGTGGCGCGTTCGTGCAGCTTGGCGAAGTCGGGGCCGAGGTCGATGACCGCCTGCACGCCTTCGGCCGCCGCGGTGCAGGCGACGGCCATTGCGTTCAAGGCCTCGACGAAGCCCGCCTGGCCGCTGCGCTCGTTCCAGCGCAGCTTGACCGTGCCCCGCAGCTCGCGCAACGAACCGGCCGCGACCAGCCGCAGTTCGCGCGCTGCGCGTTCGCAGGCGGCAGCCAGGACCTGCCAATCGACCAGGCCCCGCGCCTGCGACAAGCCGAGCGCGAGCAGGTCGCGCGCGAAATCGATCGCCTGTGCGCTGCCCAGCGTGGTGCCGAGAAACTGCACACCGGCTTCGACCAACTGGTGGGCTTCGTCGAACACGGCTGCGTCGACACTGGGCAGCAGCTCGGCCACACCGCTGTCGCGCAGCGCCATGTCGGCGAAAAACAGGTGGTGATTGACGACCACGATGTCGGCGGCCATCGCCTCGCGCCGGGCCTTGACCACATGGCAGGCCGCGAATTTCGGGCAGTCGCTGCCGAGGCAGTTTTCGCGCGTCGAGGTAACGAGCGGGATCACCGGCGAGCGTTCATCGAGGCCTTCGAGCTCGGCCAGGTCGCCGCTCGTGGTGGCCTGCGCCCAAGCCGCGATGCGCGACAGCGCGCGCACCGCGAAGCGGTCAGGCAACAACACCGCCAGGCCCGACGGGCCACCCTGCCGTGCCTGGTCGAGCCGGTGCCGGCACAGGTAGCTGGCCCGGCCCTTGAGCAGCGCAAGCTGCACCGGCACACCAAGCGCTTTGACCAGGCGCGGCAGGTCGCGCAGGTAGAGCTGGTCCTGCAGGCTCTTGGTGGCGGTGCTGACCAGCGCACGCCGGCCCGCCAGCAGCAGCGGCACCAGGTAGGCGAAGGTCTTGCCGACGCCGGTGCCGGCTTCGGCCACCAGCGCACTGCGTTGGTCCAGCGCCTCGGCCACGGCCTGGGCAAAGCGCTGCTGCACCTCGCGTTCGACATAGCCGGCGTCGGCCCGCGCCAGCGGCCCGCCCGCGGCGAAGGTGCGCGCCACCGCGCCGGCCAGCGCACCGTCGGCGTCGGCGATCAGCGTGCTCGGGGCCGTCATCTCGGGCCAGCGCCGGGCCGCTCCCAAGTGGCCCGAGCTCCCCTCGGGGGACGCGAGCGCAGCGAGTTCGGGGCCGTCATCGCCGGCCAGCGTCGGGCCGCTCCCAAGCGGCCCGAGCTCCCGAGGGCCACGCAGGGGCCCCTTCGAGGCCCAGGGGGAGTGAGCGCAGCGAGCCTGGGGCCGTCATTCAAGCGGGTTCGGGCGGGTCGACCTGCGCGGTGAGGTGCGCGATCTGGTCACGCAAGCGCAGGCGGCGCTTCTTCAATCGGCGCAGCGCCAGGTCGTCGAGCGGGGTTTCCTCGGCCAGGCGGTCGATCAGGCTGTCGAGATCGCCATGTTCGATGCGCAGCTCGATCAGACGGCGCTGGGGCGAATGCAGGTTGTCGTCCATCGTGACGCTGCCAAGTGTAGGCGAGCGGCAGGACTTCACGTCCGGCAGCCCTTGGCAGCAAGGGTCCATCCCGTATATTGCGCAGATGGCCACCGCCACACTTGCTTACCGACTCAGCGCCGCCACCGGCATGCACCGTGGCGACCGTGCCTACCAGCAAGACCAGGTCGAGGTCATCCCCCACCCGCGCACACCCGGCTGCGCGCTGGCGGTGCTGGCCGATGGCATGGGCGGCAAGAGCGGTGGGCGCAAGGCGGCCGACCAGGTGGTGATGGTGGCCAAGCAGATCTACGAGCGCCATCTGCCCATGAGCGACGACGCGTCGGATTTGCTGCGCCAGTTGGTGCAGGAATCGCACCTGATGATCAAGCTGACCGCGATCGCCGCCGAAGAGGAGCCGCACAGCACGATCGCCGCGATCCTGGTCGGGCCGGATCGGCGCTGCGACATCGTGCATGCCGGCGATTCGCGTGTTTACCACTTTCGCGGCCCCGACATGGTCAGCCGCACGATCGACCATTCGTTCGTGCAACGCCTGATCGACGAAGGTCAGATCACCGAAGAAGATGCCAACAGCCACCCGCAGTCGAACCTGCTCACCGGCTGCCTGGGCACCCACCAGGATCCGCCGCTGACGCAGGGCCACCTCGGCCAACTCGAGCTCGGCGACAGCGTGCTGACCTGCAGCGATGGCCTGTGGCACTACTTCACCCCCAAGGAGCTGGGCGCGATCGTGCACACGCTGCCGCCGCGAGAGGCCAGCGAGATGCTGGTGTCCAAGGCGCGCCAACGAGCCCGCGGCGGTGGCGACAACCTGTCGCTGGCGCTGCTGCGCCTGGAGCCGCTCTAGCCCGAAGTTCCTCCGACCGCCGAGCAAGTTTGTCCTTGCATGACAAGCACTTGACATGAGATCGGGGTTCCGGCTTCTGTCTACAACCGGATCTGCTGGAGCAACTCGAACGCGCGCTGTTGCTTGGCGTTGGGCGTGGTGAGGACCTCGAAGGTCTGTGCGTCGGGGCCGGCGTTGGGCGTGCGGCAGGTGTTGCGCACGATGGTGGCGAGT
>JANMSR010000049.1:0-6203 GCA_031389565.1 Burkholderiales bacterium | reverse complement strand
CGTCGCTGAAGGCGTCGGAGAAAACGATCTCGAGCCGGTAGCCCTTGACCGCGCAGACCAGCGCCAGTGAAATGCCGGTGGTGCCTGCCGTGTACTCCACCACCGTGCCGCCGGGCCGCAGGCGGCCCGAGGCTTCGGCGCGCACATCACCGACGTCATCAGCGACCGCAAGCAGATCACCGCATCCCTCATCAAGGCCATGATCGCCAAGGCCGCCGAAGTCAGCCAGCGCCCGGGCCACTGGTACTGCGACCAGCTCAACAACACCGATGCCGCCCGCGGCTACCGGCCGCTGGGCGAGGAGATCTGGGCTCAGACCGCTGGCCGCGTCGATGCCTTCGTGCATGCCGTGGGCACCGCGCATGCAATTCATGGTGCGACGCACGCGCTGTGGGCCCACCGCCCCGGCATCCGCATCGTGGCGGTGGAGCCGGCGGAGTCGGCGGTGCTGTCGGGTGGGCCGACCGGCTCGCACCAAATCGAAGGCATCGGCATCGGCTTCCTGCCGCCGTTGTGGGAGCCCGAGCGGGTCAACGAGATCCAGGCCGTGAGCACGACCGATGCCAAGGCCATGACGCGCCGCCTGGCCAGCGAGGAAGGCCTGTTCGCCGGCATCTCGTCGGGCGCCAACGTGGTGGCCGCGATCCGCATCGCCGAGCGCCTCGGGCCCGGCGCGACCGTGGTCACGATCGTCTGCGATTCGGGGCTGCGCTACCTGAGCACGGACGTGTACCGGCGGCCATGACGGCGGCGATGCGCAGGGTCGGAGGCCGGCCTGCCGACAAGCCAGGGGCGGCGCGGCGGCGCGAGTTTCTGAAGGGGCTCTCGCTGCTGGTACCGAACTCGTCCTGGGGTCAGGCCGGAGCACCGGTTTCGGCCGTCGCCACCAAGCCGATCCCGTCGACCGGCGAGCAAATCCCGCTGGTCGGGCTGGGCAGTTGGATCACCTTCAACGTCGGCAACGACCGCGTCGCGCAGGACGCCTGCGCCGATGTCATGCGCGCCTTCTTCGAGGCCGGCGGGCGGATGATCGACTCGTCGCCGATGTACGGCTCGTCGCAGGCCACCCTCGGCCACGGCCTGGCGCGCATCGGCGCCGGCAAGGCGCCGGTGTTCGCCGCCGACAAGGTGTGGATCGCCTCCAACCGCGGCGACGACCGGGGTCCGCAACAGATCGAAACCTCGCGCCGCCTGTGGGGCCTGCCGCGCTTCGACCTGCTGCAAGTGCACAACCTGCTCGACTGGGAAGCCCACCTGCCGACCTTGTTCGCGATGAAGGCCGCCGGACGGCTGCGCTACGTCGGGATCACCACCTCGGAAGGGCGGCGCCACCGTGACCTCGAAGCCCTCCTGCGCAGCCAGCCGCTCGACTTCGTGCAGCTCAGCTACAACCTGCTCGACCGCGAGGCCGAACAGCGCCTGCTGCCGCTGGCCCGCGAGCGCGGCATCGCCGTCATCGCCAATCGGCCGTTCCGCGAGGGCGAGTTGCTGCGCGACCTGGCGCGGCACAAGTTGCCGCCGTGGGCGGCCGAGATCGGCTGCGACGGCTGGGCCCAGTTCGCCCTCAAATTCATCGTCTCGCACCCGGCCGTCACCTGCGCCATCCCGGCCACCAGCCGCGTCGCGCATGTGCGGCAGAACCTGGGCGCCGCGCTCGGCCCCTTGCCCGACGAGGCGCTGCGCCGGCGCATGGCGGCGCATGTCGCGGCGCTCTGAACGCGGCACGGCGATGTCGCGCTCGTATGTCTGAGTGGTGGACCTACCGGTCGTCGGACTTTCTGCTCTTCTCCGCGCGCACCTACTACCGGCTGTTCGAGCTTTACAACGCCGATGTCTGGCCGGGCCAGTTACTCGCCCTCGGCCTCGGGCTGGCGCTTTGGGTGGCGTTGCTGCAAGGCCGGGTGTGGGCGCCGCGTGCAGGGTGCGTGCTGCTGGCCGTCGCTTGGCTGTGGGTGGCGTGGGCCTTCCATCGTCAGCGCTACGCCAGCATCAATTGGGCCGCGACCTGGTTTGCCGCCGCCTTCGCGCTCGAGGGTCTGCTGCTGCTGTGCTGCGCCGTGTTCGGTGCCGGCGGGCGTACGGCGGCGCCGCAGGGCCGCACCCGCCAACTCGGCCTGGCCCTGCTGCTCTTTGCGCTCGCGGCATCGCCGACGCTCGGCGTGCTGTTCGGCCGGCCGTGGCAGCAGGCCGAGGTGTTCGGCCTCGCGCCCGACCCGACGGTACTGGCCACGCTGGGCGTGCTGCTGCTCCAGGTTCAACCTGAGGCCAGGCCGCGCCGGCGGGCAATGGCCTGGCTGCTGTGGCCGCTGCCGCTGCTGTGGTGCGGGGTCACCGGCACCACGCTGGCGACGATGCACGCCGCCGACGCCCTGGTCATGCCCGGCGCCGCGATGCTGGCCCTGGCCATCGCGTGGCGCGGCAGCGCGACCGGCGAAAAGCGCTGACCCAACGCGACGCCCGCGCTCAGCGGCCCAGGAAGTCGAGCAGGTCCTTCGTCAGGCGCGCCTTGTGCGTGGCGAACAAGCCGTGCGGCGCGCCCTCGTACTCGACCAGGGTGCTCTGCGCGATGCCCTTGGCCGCGGGGCGGGCCGAGGCGTGGATCGGCACGGTTTTGTCTTCGCTGCCGTGGATGATGAGGGTGGGCACCTTGAACGCCGGCAGGTCGGCGCGGAAATCGGTGCTCGAGAACGCCCTGGCGCAGGCCAGCGTGGCCCGCAGGCTGGCCTGCATGGCCACGGCGCGCGCCCATTCGAGCAACTGCTCACTGACCGGGGCCGAGGCCATGCTGACGCCGAAAAAGTCCTTGAAGAAACCGGCGTAGAACTTGGCGCGGTCGTCCTTCAGGGCCTGCGCCGTCTTGTCGAAGGCGGCCTGTTCGGTGCCGGCGGGGTTGTCGGGGGTCTTCAGCCGGAACGGCAGGATCGACGACACCAGCGCGGCCTGCGCCACCGACTTGCCGCCGTGGCGCGACATGTAGCGCGCCACCTCGCCGCCGCCCATCGAGAAGCCCACCAGCAATGCGTCGCGCGCGCCGGTGTGCTCGATCACCGCCGCCAGGTCGTCGGCCAGGGTGTCGTAGTCGTAGCCGCTCCAGGGCTGCGACGAGCGTCCGAAGCCGCGCCGGTCATAGGCGATGGCGCGGTGGCCGGCGTCGGCGATCGCCATCGCCTGGTCGTCCCAACTGTCGGCCGACAGCGGCCAGCCGTGGATCAGGATCACCGGGCGGCCGCTGCCCCAGTCCTTGACGTAGAGCTGGGTCTTGTCGGCGGTGGTGACGTGGTGCATGGCAGCTCCCGGTGGTGGCATGAGGAACCCTCAGTGTTGGGCGGCAAGGCGCGGCTGTCTGTGTGCTGAACCACGTTGCCGAAAACGCCTGTCCGCACCCGCAGGGGCGGATTGCGTGCCGCATGTCGCGTTCGGCCGCGAGTGCTCGGTTTTCTCGACGGCGATATCGCCGATAACGCCGTTGAGCGCTCATCCGGCGTTCGCCGAACCCACCGAGTTGCGCCACCCCGTGTTCAAGACCCTCATGTTTTCGTTGTTGCTCGCTGCCTGCTCCGCCACCTGGGGCGGCGTGTCGTTCCGCTCCGCACACGTGCTGGTGGTCGACGAGGCCACCGGCGAGGTGCTGCTGGAGAAGGACGCGGCCACCGCGGCGCCGATCGCGTCGCTGACCAAGCTGATGACCGCCATCGTGGTGCTGGATGCCCGGCAGGACCTGGGCGAGCCCCTGCGCATCGACAAGGCCGACAGGGACTGGCTCAAGCGCACCCGCGCCGGCGTGCCGGTGGGCGCCGTGGTGCCGCGCGAGACGCTGCTGGAGCTGGCCCTGATCGCCTCGGACAACCATGCCGCCGCCGCGCTGGCGCGCCACTACCCGGGCGGACTGGTGGCATTCGCCGAGGCCACGCAGCGCAAGATCGAGGCACTGGGCCTGACCCACACCGTGCTGGTCGAGCCCACCGGCCTGTCACCCGACAACCACGCCAGCGCGATGGACATGGCCAAGGTGCTGCAGGCCACACAGGCCTACCCGCTGATTGCACAGATCACCAGCCAGCGCACGCACACCGTTCTGGTCAACGGCCAAACCTGGGCGGTGCGCAACACCAACGGCCTGGTCGGCAAGCGCGGCTGGGAAGTTCTGGCCTCCAAGACCGGCTTCACCAACGAAGCGGGACGCTGTCTGACGATGCGCCTGCGCTCGGGCGACCGCACGGTGAGCGTGGTGCTGATCGGCGCGCTGGCCTCGTCGGCGCGCGCGCTCGACGCGCTCAACATCCGGCGCTGGCTGGATGGCGAGGCGCCGGTGCGGGTGGCGGAGCAGTCGATGCAGCGGATGCGGGCTTCGACGCGCAAGCTGCGGGCGGCGCCTGTCGTTCGCGTCAGCTTTGCAGAACAAGCCGCTCTCTGAAACCGCAGCGGCGAGCAGCCGCGCATAGGGACGCATTCGGCCGCAAGTCGCCGATACGCCCGTGGGAGTGCGCCTACAAGCACTCGTGGCCTCGGCTGATTACCCGCCATCGCCTGGCGTCGGATGCTTCGCTCATCACCGGCGGCTGCCTCTTGCATCCGCAGGGCAACACGAGTTGGAGTTCCCGTGAACCTGAACCTTGGACTGACGCCGTTGCTGTCTCTGCTGGCGGGGATCCTGATCCTTGTCATGCCGAGGCTGCTGAACTACATCGTCGCCATCTACCTGATTGTGATCGGGCTGGTGGGGCTTTTCGGTGCTGGCGCGCTTCGCCTGGGCTAGCCATGATCACTTGGGACTGACTCGTGTGACCGGCCTGCCGAATTCAGCAACGCGGATCGCTGGAGTCCTGTGCATCCTCCTGATGGCCGGCTGTGCCGCGATCGAGCGTGCGCCACAACCCGAGGCGCCACAGGTCACCCCCTCCGTTGCGACGGTTTCGATCGAGCCGAGGGGCGATCCGCCAGCGCCAGCGCCCGAACTGCCACAAGGGATGACACCGGAGCGCGAAACTGTCGCGTCCGAGCCCACGGACCCGCCTGCCGCGCAGGTCGCATCTGGCGCCGCGCGTCAAGACGGGGTCAAACCCGCTTTGTCGTCGCCCAAGGCGCGGGCAAAGCTGACCTCGTCGCCGCCGCCCGCAGCGCAACTTCCGAAAAAGGAGACGCCCGCTCCGACGATCGCCCTAGCGCAAGCACCGCCGCCGCTGGATCTCAAGTCGCTCGAAGCCCGGCTCAAGGAGACCAAGGCCATCGGCGTGTTTACCAAGCTCACGCTCAAGAACCAGGTCGACGATCTGCTGAACCAGTTTCGGGCCTACTACCAGGGGCGGATCAAGGCCACGCTGGCCGAGTTGAGGCAGTCGTTCGATCTGCTGGTCCTCAAAGTGCTCGCGCTGCTGCAGGACGCCGATCCGCCGCTCGCGGTGGCGATCGCGTCGTCGCGCGAATCGATCTGGGGCATTCTTTCGAACCGCGCAAAATTTGCGGCGGTCTAGCCCGCGTGAACATTCGCACCCGAGCGTGGGTAGCGGTCGCCTTGGCGACAGCGATCTGGTCGATACCCACCCGCGCAGCGGACGAGATCGCACTGCTCAAGGATCTGAGCTCCGTGATCGCGCTGCTGGGCCTGCCCTGTGGCCAGGTGGTCAGCGCAACGCGGCAGAAGGACAACGACCACGTCGCGAAGTGCAAGGACGGGAACCGCTACCGGGTCTTCATCAACGCCGAGGGCCGGGTCGTCGCGCAGAAGCAGCGGTAATTGGGCTGTTCATCGCAACCCCGCCCCGTTGACACCTTCGACCGGCACCGCATACTGCGTCCTGCCCCGCATCGACGCCGGATGACCCGGCAGCTTGAGTGACTTGCCGGTGTTGACCAACTGGTCGCCGTCCACGCGCTGGATCGTGATGTCTTCGTCGATGAAGTTGCCCGCGTACAGGTAGCGGCCGTCCTGGCTGAACACGGCGCCTTCGGGTCACCTAATTGGCCTCGTGACCTGCGCGCGGTCACGCGACGCCCACGTCGTAGACATCGACGGTCTGCGCTGCGAGCAACGCTTGGAAGACTTCTTGCCGTTGCGCCCTCAATCCGCCAACCCCTGCGTCACCGCATCGATGCGCGCCAACACCTCGGGCGTGAGCTGATCCACCAGCGCCAGCGCACCCAGGTTCGATTGCAGTTGCGCCAGCTTCGACGCCCCGGTGATGACCGAGCTGACGCGCGGGTTG
>JANMSR010000020.1:0-2378 GCA_031389565.1 Burkholderiales bacterium | reverse complement strand
CGACATCACGCCCGATGCCGCGACGCACACCCACCGCATCGGCCGCACCGGGCGCGTCGACGAAGAAGGCTGGGCCCTCAGTTTGGTGAGCATGGACGAGATGGGCAGCGTGGGCAAGATCGAGCAGGCGGGCGGTTTCGCGTCGGCATGGCAGCCATTGAGTGCGTTGAAGAGCACCAGCGCCGAACCGCTGCGCCCGCCGATGCGCACGATCCAGATCCTCGGCGGCCGCAAGGAAAAAATCCGCCCTGGCGACGTGCTGGGTGCGCTGACCAAGGACCTGGGCTTTGCCGCGGCGCAGATCGGCAAGATCAACGTCAACGAGTTCTCGACCTATGTGGCGGTGGAACGTGACATCGCGCAGGACGTGCTGCGCAAGCTCTCGGCCGCCAAGGTCAAGGGCCGCAGCGTGAAGCTGCGCCTGCTGGAGGCTTGAGTCTGGTCAGCGGCGCCGCTACGCCGACCGCACGAGCTGGTCGCGCCGCGCCAGCGCCGGGAACAGCCGCCACCACAGCAGCGCGACGGCGATCGAGCCCAACCCGCCGAGCAGCACCGAGCCGACCGGCCCGAGCAGCGCGGCGGTGGCGCCGGACTCGAATTCGCCGAGTTGGTTGGACGCGCCGATGAAGACCGAATTGACCGCACTGACGCGGCCGCGCATCGCGTCCGGCGTTTCCAGTTGCACCAGCGACTGGCGCACCACGATGCTGACCATGTCGGCGGCGCCGGTGACCGCCAGCGCCAGCATCGAGAGCACGAACGAGGTCGACACGCCGAACGCGGCCGTGGCCACGCCGTAGGCCACCACCGCCCACAGCATGCGCGGCCCGGCGCGGCGCGTGATCGGCCAGCGGGTGAGGGCCAGCGACATCAGCAGCGCACCGACCGCGGGCGCCCCCCGCAGCAGACCCAGGCCCCAGGGCCCGACATGCAGCAGGTCCTTGGCAAACAACGGCAGCAGAGCCGTGGCGCCACCCAGCAGCACCGCGAACAGGTCGAGCGAGATCGCGCCGAGCACGACCGGGTTGCTGTGCACATACGTCACCCCTGCCAGCAGGGCCTGCCAGGTGGCACGTTCGCGCGGCGGCGGGTCGGCATGGTGCACCCGCAGCAGCAACAACGTCGCCACCGCGAACAGCAAGACGCAGGTGACGTACACGGTGCTGGCACCGGCCACGTAGAGCAAGCCGCCGATGGCCGGGCCGGCGATGATGGCCAACTGCATGCCGGCCGCACTGAAGGCCAGCGCGCGCGGCAGCAGCGCCGGCGGCACCAGCAGGGGGGTCAGCGCCTGCTGGGCCGGCATCTGGAAGGCCTTCGCCGTGCCCAGCACGCCAGCCAGCGCCAACAGCAAGCCGCGCTGCGCCCCGCCGGCCCAGGGCGCCAACGCGAGCACGAGCGCGACGCCGGCCTGCACGCCGACGCAGGCCGCCGCGACCCGCGCGCGGTGGTGGCGGTCGACCACGTCGCCGGTGACCAGCACCAGCGCCAGCGCCGGCAGGAACTGCAGCAGGCCGACCAGGCCCAGGTCCCAGGCCGAGTTGGTCAGATCGTACATCTGCCAGCCCACGGCCACCATCAGCATCTGGCTGGCGCAGGTATTGGCCAGCCGGGCCCACCAAAAGCGCAGGAAGTCGCGCTGCGGCAGCAGGGCGGCCGGGATCACGGGCGGCGCGCGGGCGCGACGCGGCGTGGGACGCGCCGGTCGGCGAGTGGGCGAAGGGTCGTCATCGTGGCGGCGTCGTGGCGGCGCGGATTGTGCCGTGCGCTCAACGCCAGGCTGCAGCCCGGTTGCGGTGCGCCCATATCATCACGGGCATGAGCATCGAAGGACAGAAGACCAGCGCCTTCATCCAACGCTGGCAGGGCGTCACGGCCTCCGAGCTGTCCACCGCGCAAAGCTTCGTCATCGAACTGTGCGAGTTGCTCGGCGTGCCGCGCCCGCATGCCACGGCCGAGCAGGATTACATGTTCGAGCGGCCCGTGACCTTCGCGCATGGTGACGGCAGCAGCAGCGCCGGCCGCATCGACTGCTACCGCCGCGGCGCCTTCATCTGGGAATCGAAGAAGCTCAAGCCTGGCAGCGCTGCGGCGGCCGCGGGCACCACCAGCAAAGCCTTCGACGACGCGTTGCTGCGCGCCCGTGCACAGGCCGAGGCCTATGCCCGCGCCCTGCCCGCCAGCGAGGGCCGGCCGCCGTTTCTGGTGGTCGTCGATGTCGGCCATGTGATCGAGCTGTACGCCGAGTTCACGCGCTCCGGCGCCACCTACACCCCTTCCCCGACCCGCGCTCGCACCGCATCCGCCTGGCCGATCTGGCCGACGACAAGGTCCGCGAGCGCCTGCGCGCGCTGTGGGCCGACCCGCTTTCGCTCGAC
>JANMSR010000551.1:0-2421 GCA_031389565.1 Burkholderiales bacterium | reverse complement strand
CTGGTCTGGCCCTGATCGTCGCCAACGACGGTCAGCCCATCTCGCCGGACGTCGAGCGCCATTTGTTCGAGCCGTTCTTCTCGACGCGCAGTCGCGGAACGGGTCTGGGCCTGTACATTTGCCGCGAGCTTTGTGAGCGTTACGGTGCGACGATCGATTTCCGCAACGGCGCCCCGGGCGAGCGCCACTGCAATATCTTTCGCGTCGTGATGCGGCATGTGGCAGGCCATTGAAACAACGCGCCCCTTCACCAATGACCGACACCGCCACTTTCAGCCTGCTCGTCGTCGACGACGAACCTGACCTGTGTACGCTGTACGAGCTGACATTGCTGCGTGAGGGCTACAACGTCGAGACGGCCGGCTCGGTCGAGGAAGCGTGGCAAGCCTTGAGCGCACGCGGCTACGACGCCGTGATCACCGACATGCGCCTGCCCGATGGCAGTGGCCTGGATCTGCTGCGACGCCTTGATCAAGCCGGCCGCGCCGAGAAGACGGTGGTGATCACCGCCTATGGTTCGGCCGAAAACGCGGTGGAGGCTCTGAAGGCCGGCGCGTTTGACTACCTTACGAAGCCGGTGGACTTGCGGCAGTTCCGACACGTGGTGGCATCGGCGCTGGGGCGTTCCGTGCCCGCCTTGGCAAGTGGCAAGACAGCGGCCGGCAAGTCAGCGCCACTGGCGCCCGCCAACACGCCCCGAGGCGATGAAGTGCCGCGGGCCGCCGCGGCGCTCAGCACCACGGTCAGCACCGCGGCCGCGGCGGGCGCGGCGCACTTGGGGCCGGCGGCGGCGATGCATCCGGCGTTGCGGCGCCTGTCCGGCGACTCGGTGGCCATGCAGCAGGTGCGCTCGCTGATCGAGCGTGTGGCCCGCGGCATGGCACCGGTGATGGTGCAAGGCGAATCGGGCACCGGCAAGGAACTGGTGGCGCGCGCCATCCACGATGTCAGCAGTCGGGCCGCGCAGGCCTTTGTGGCGGTGAACTGCAGCGCCATACCCGAGCAGTTGTTGGAGGCCGAGTTCTTTGGCTTCCGCAAGGGCGCTTTCACCGGCGCCAACGAGGACCGCGAGGGCTTCTTTCTGGCCGCGCATGGCGGCACGCTGTTCCTCGACGAGATTGGCGACTTGCCGCTGGCCATGCAGAGCAAACTGCTGCGCGTGATCCAGGAGCGTTCGGTGCGCCCGATCGGTGCCGTGACCGAGACGCCGATCAACACCCGCATCGTCAGCGCCACCCACAAGGACCTGGCCACCGAAGTTCACGAGGGCCGCTTCCGCCAGGACCTGTACTACCGCCTCAACGTCATCCAGATTCGCGTGCCGCCGCTGCGCGAACGCACCGATGATCTGCCGGTGATCTGCCAGGCGGTGCTTGAACGCATCGCGCGCGATGCCGATGTGTCGCCGCCGCCGCGGTTGTCGGCGCAGGCCATGGCGCGGCTGCCCCGCTACGGCTATCCAGGCAATGTGCGCGAACTCGAGAACCTGCTGCATCGCGCCGTGGCCTTGTCGGGTGGCGGGGTGATCGAGGCCGAGGACTTAGGGCTGGGCGACGAGGCCTTCGAGGAAGGCGGCTGGCAGCCGCTCGATGCGACCGTCGCTTCGATGGCTTCGGCGGCAGGACCGACGTCCGATTTGCCAAACGATCTGGTGGCCCACCTGGACCAGGTCGAGCGCGACATCCTGGAGCGTGCACTCGAACGCCACCGCTTCAACCGCACGGCGGCCGGGGCCGGCCTGGGGCTGTCGCTGCGCCAGATGCGCTATCGCATGGCGCGACTGGGCATCCAGGTCGGCGACCATGCCGGTGACTGATCGGAATCACTGGGCACAAGGCTGGTGGAGTGCAGCGCGCCGCTGTGACTCGCCCAACCATGGACCGCGGCCCGACCAGGTCGCTGCGGAACTGGTGGTGATCCATTCGATCAGCCTGCCGCCTGGTGAATTCGGTGGCGATGCTGTCGAGCGGCTGTTCACCAACCGGCTCGATCCTGCGCAGCACCCGAGCTTTGCGCCACTGCGCGGCCTGGAAGTGTCGGCTCATTTTTTCATTCGACGCGACGGCGAGTTGCTGCAGTTCGTGTCTTGCGAGCGGCGCGCCTGGCACGCCGGCGCATCGAGCTGGCGCGGCCGCGTCAACTGCAACGACTGGTCGATCGGCATCGAGCTCGAAGGCCTGGAGGGCGGCGCGTTCGAGCCGGCGCAGTACAAGACGCTCGCGCGTTTGATGAAAGCGTTGCGTTTGCGCCATCCGATCGGCTCGGTGGCGGGCCACGAGCATGTGGCGCCGCAGCGCAAACACGATCCGGGCTCGGGTTTTGACTGGACGCTGCTGCGCGCGCGCTTGCGCTGGCCGAGCCGGATGTTTCCCGATGAGATTGCGCAGCCGCGCCGATAGGCCGGCTGCGGCCCAAATGCAG
>JANMSR010000526.1:0-4465 GCA_031389565.1 Burkholderiales bacterium | reverse complement strand
GAGCGTCCCACCGGCGTGATCGTGCAGTACGGAGGCCAGACGCCGCTCAAACTCGCGCTCGACCTCGAACGCGCCGGCGTGCCGATCATCGGCACCAGCCCCGATTCGATCGACATCGCCGAAGACCGCGAGCGCTTCCAGAAACTGCTGCATCGGCTCGGCCTGCGCCAGCCGCCCAACCGTACCGCGCGCACCGAAGAGGCTGCGCTGGCGTTGGCCCACGAGATCGGCTACCCCTTGGTGGTGCGTCCGAGCTATGTGCTCGGCGGCCGGGCGATGGAGATCGTGCACGGCGACAAGGACCTCGAGCGCTACATGCGCGAGGCAGTGCGCGTCAGCGAGAAGTCGCCGGTATTGCTCGATCGCTTCCTGGACGACGCGATCGAAGTCGATGTCGACTGCATCAGCGATGGCACCGACGTGATGATCGGCGCCATCATGGAGCACATCGAGCAGGCGGGGGTGCACTCGGGCGACTCGGCCTGCTCGCTGCCGCCGTATTCGCTGTCGGCTGCGCTGCAGGATGAACTGCGTCGCCAGACCACAGTGATGGCCAAGGCGCTGAAGGTTATCGGCCTGATGAACGTGCAGTTCGCGATCCAGGGCGAGGGCGACGAGGCCGTGGTCTTCGTGCTCGAAGTCAACCCGCGTGCCTCGCGCACCGTGCCTTTCGTCAGCAAGGCCACCGGCCAGCCGCTGGCCAAGATCGCGGCGCGCTGCATGGCCGGCCAGAAGCTCAACGAACAAGCGGGCCTGGGCGGTCGGGCGCCGCACGAAGTCATCCCGCCGTACTTCAGCATCAAGGAAGCGGTGTTCCCTTTCAACAAATTCCCCGGCGTCGACCCGATCCTCGGCCCCGAGATGCGTTCGACCGGCGAGGTGATGGGCGTGGGTGTGAGCTTCGGCGAGGCCATGTTGAAAAGCCAGCTCGGTGCCGGCTCGCGCCTGCCTGAACAGGGCACGGTGGTCATCACGGTCAAGAACGGCGACAAGGACCGTGCAGTCAAGGTCGCCTCCGACCTGCACGACCTGGGCTTTTCGGTGGTCGCCACCAAGGGCACCGCCGCGGCGATCGCCGCCGCTGGCGTGCCGGTGAAGGCCGTCAACAAGGTCAAGGACGGTCGCCCGCACATCGCTGACCTGATCAAGGCCGGCGAGATCCAACTGGTCTTCACCACGGTCGACGAAACGCGCACGGCAATCGCCGACTCGCGCTACATCCGCACCGCGGCACTGGCTCACCGCGTGACCTACTACACGACGATGGCGGGCTGCGAAGCGGCCACCGAAGCGCTCAAGCACCAGGACGACTTCGGCGTGCAGTCGCTGCAGGAGCTGCACGCACAGTTGCTGCACTAGAATCGGCTCCAGTCCCCCGCCGCCGGGTGTCCGCCACGGACCCAGGCGGCGGCTTCGTTTCAGACCTGCCCGACGCGACGTCAACGACCATGGCCTCTGTTCCCCTTACCGTCCGCGGCCTGCAAAAGCTCAAGGCCGAGTTGCTGCAGTTGAAGGGCGTCGACCGC
Organism: Burkholderiales bacterium; assembly: GCA_031389565.1. GTDB lineage: Bacteria > Pseudomonadota > Gammaproteobacteria > Burkholderiales > Burkholderiaceae_C > CADEEN01. The sequence goes on along the minus strand of JANMSR010000526.1, from coordinate 2,939 downwards.
CATGCGGTGATCCAGGCCATTGCAGAAGCGCGCGCGCAGGGCGACCTGTCGGAAAACGCCGAATACGAGTCGGCCAAGGACAAACAGGGCTTCATCGAGGGCCGCATCCTCGAGCTCGAGAGCAAGCTCGCCGCCGCGCAGGTGATCGACCCGAGCACGCTCGATGCCGGCGGCCGGGTGGTCTTCGGCGCCACGGTCGACCTCGAGGAGGAAGGCAGCGGCACGACCGTCACCTACCAGATCGTCGGCGACGACGAGGCCGACCTGAAGCTCGGCCTGATCTCGATCAGCTCGCCGATCGCACGGGCCCTGATCAGCAAAGAGGTCGGCGACGACGCCGACGTGCAGGCGCCCGGCGGCGTCAAGAGCTACGAAATAATGGACGTTCGCTACGTCTGAGCCTGCAAGCTCAGGCGGCGTTCTTCTTGACGCTGGTGATGCGCTTCTTCGCGCGCTTGATCATGCCGCCGGCGGTGACGCGCTGATTGCCGTGCACGGTGAGCTTCTTCACCTGCGGCCGGTGGTTGCCGCTCTTGCTGAACTTGAGGATCTTGACCACCCGCGAGCCCCCCGGGCGGTCGTCGCGGTCGGCCGGTTCCTTGGGCGACAGCGGCCGCCACAACACGAGCAGCTTTCCGATGTGCTGGATCGGCGCGGCGCGCAGCGTCTCGGCCAGGTCGTGAAAGATCGCTTCGCGGGCCTCGCGGTCGTCGCTGAACACGCGCACCTTGATCAAGCCGTGGGCCTTTAGGGCCGCGTCGGCTTCCTTGCGGACCGCGGCGGTGAGGCCCTCGCCGCCGATGGCGACGACGGGGTCGAGGTGGTGTGCCGCGGCACGGTGCTCCTTGCGCTGGGCGGGGCTGAGTTGGATCGCGGGCATGCACCTATTATCGACGTGCAATGAAGATCAAGACCAAAAGCAAGAAGCTCAACAAGGCGTGGATGGCCGACCACATCAATGACCCTTACGTGAAGATGGCCCAGCGCGAGGGCTACCGCGCCCGCGCGGCGTACAAGTTGAAGGAGATCGACGAGACGCTGGGCCTGATCAAACCCGGGCAGGTGGTGGTGGACCTGGGTGCTGCGCCGGGCGCCTGGAGCCAGTACCTGCGGCGCCGGTTCGCGCCCAAGGAGGCCGGCATCGGCGGCGCTGCGGTGGGGCAATTGGACGGCAGCATCATTGCCCTGGACCTGATCGAGATCGAGCCGATCGAAGGCGTGCAGTTCATCCAGGGCGATTTCAACGAAGACGCCGTGCTGGCGGCGTTGGAGGCTGCGCTCGCCGGCCGCCCGGTCGATCTGCTGCTGTCGGACATGGCCCCCAACCTGTCGGGTATTGCCAGTTCGGACGCTGCCCGGGTGGCTCACCTGGTCGAGCTGGCGCTCGAGTTTTCGCGGCGCCACTTGCGGCCCGAAGGCGCGCTGGTGGTCAAACTCTTCCACGGCAGCGGCTACAGCCAACTGGTCGAGCTGTTCAAAAAGACCTTCCGGGTCGTGCGCCCGGTCAAGCCCAAAGCCTCGCGCGACCGCTCGTCGGAAACCTTTCTGGTCGGGATCGGTCTGAAAAACACCTGATTCCGTCGGGGCAGGTGTCAATTGCTCCCCAGCACGGCCCACCTTGACGGGACTAAAATCGGCCCCACATCCACGGCTGCGCCGTTTTCAGGCGCAGCCCAAGGACAACGGCACAAGGAGCCGCGTTGAACAATCAATGGTTTTCCAAGATCGCTGTCTGGCTGGTGATCGCGCTCGTGCTGTTCACGGTGTTCCGGCAGTTCGATCGCGGTGCGGTCGCCGGCGGCCAGATCGGCTACTCCGACTTCCTCGAGGAAGTGCGCAGCAAGCGCATCAAGTCCGTGACGCTGCAAGAGGGCACGGCCGGCGGCACCGAAATCATCGCCACCACCAATGACGACAAGCGCATCCGCAGTACCGCCACCTACCTCGACCGCGGGCTGGTCGGCGACCTGATCAACAACGGTGTCAAGTTCGACGTCAAGCCACGCGAAGAGCCGTCGCTGCTGATGACGATCCTGATCAGTTGGGGCCCGTTCCTGCTGCTGATCGGCGTCTGGGTCTATTTCATGCGGCAGATGCAGGGCGGCGGCAAGGGCGGCGCGTTCAGCTTCGGCAAGAGCAAGGCGCGCATGCTCGACGAGGCCAACAACACGACGACATTCGCCGACGTCGCCGGTTGCGAGGAGGCCAAGGAAGAGGTCAAGGAACTGGTCGACTTCCTGAAGGATCCGCAGCGCTTCCAGAAGCTGGGTGGGCGCATCCCGCGCGGCGTGCTGTTGGTCGGCCCTCCGGGCACCGGCAAGACCCTGCTGGCCAAGGCCATCGCCGGTGAAGCCAAGGTACCGTTCTTCTCGATCTCGGGTTCCGACTTCGTCGAGATGTTCGTCGGCGTCGGCGCGGCGCGTGTGCGCGACATGTTCGAGCAGGCCAAGAAGAGCGCCCCGTGCATCATCTTCATCGACGAAATCGACGCCGTTGGCCGCCACCGCGGCGCCGGCCTGGGCGGCGGCAACGACGAGCGCGAGCAGACGCTGAACCAGATGCTGGTCGAGATGGACGGCTTCGAAACCAACGTTGGCGTGATCGTGATGGCGGCCACCAACCGGCCCGACATCCTCGATCCGGCGCTGCTGCGACCGGGCCGCTTCGACCGCCAGGTCTATGTCTCACTGCCCGACGTGCGCGGCCGCGAGGCGATCCTCAACGTGCACATGCGCAAGGTGCCGGTCGGCCAGGACATCCGTGCCGACCTGCTGGCCCGCGGCACGCCCGGTTTCTCCGGCGCCGACCTGGCCAACCTGGTCAACGAGGCGGCTCTGTTTGCCGCGCGCCGCAACGGGCGCGTGGTCGAGATGGTCGACTTCGACAAGGCCAAGGACAAGATCATGATGGGCCCCGAGCGCAAGAGCATGGTGATGCCC
>JANMSR010000505.1:0-2401 GCA_031389565.1 Burkholderiales bacterium | reverse complement strand
TTGTCCTTGGCGCAAGCCCGTGGCGTGTCACATCCAATAGACGACGATATACAGGCCGAGCCAGACCACGTCGACGAAGTGCCAGTACCAGGCCGCGCCTTCGAAGCCGAAGTGGTGCGACGGCGTGAAGTGGCCCTTCATCAGGCGCAGCGTGATGAACAGCAGCATCAGCATGCCGATGAAGACATGGAAGCCGTGAAAGCCGGTGAGCATGAAGAAGGTCGAGCCGAAGATGCCGCTCGACAGCTTCAAGTTCAGATCGCGGTAGGCATGCGTGTACTCGTAAGCCTGCACACCGAGGAAGCTGGCGCCCAGGATCACCGTGATCCACATCCACAAAACCGTCTTGCCGCGCTGGCCGGCGATCAAGGCGTGGTGGGCGATCGTCAGTGTCACGCCCGAGCTCAGCAGCAGCGCCGTGTTGAGGGTCGGCAGCGGCCACGGGCCGATGGTCGAGAACGGCTCGACGGTGCCGGCCGGCGAGGCCGTGATGCCCGGCCCGGCGCTCGGCCACACCGCCTTGAAGTCGGGCCACAGGATCTGGTGGTCGATGTTGCCGAGCATCGGCAGCGCATGGGTGCGGGTCCAGTACAGCGCGCCGAAGAAGGCGCTGAAGAACATCACCTCCGAGAAAATGAACCAGCTCATGCTCCAGCGGAAGGAGATGTCGACGAGGTGGCCGTAGCGGCCACCCTCGCTCTCGCCGATGGCGTCGCGGAACCACTGGAACAGGACCACGAACAAGCTCGCGAAACCGGCCAGCACGAGCCACTTGCCCCAGCCTGCGCCATTGACCCATTGGGCGGCGCCGAAAATGATCATCAGCAGCGCAGTGGCCGTCAGTGCCGGGTGGCGCGACGGCGCGGGCACGAAGTAGTAGGGCGCTGCCCCTTGATGGTGTGTCGCTGCGGACATGTTGAGTGTTCTCCTCGAACCGGAATCAAGAAAATCGTTGTCGTCGTCGTGCGTCAGCCGGCCACGCCGCTGGCCACGATCCAATTCACCAGCAACGCCAGTGCCAGCACGAACAGCGCCGCGGCAATGATGCCGGCGACGATGACATGCGCGGGGTTCAACTGGCTGACATCCTTTTCGTACTCGCTGGCCTGGCGCACGCCGAAGAACGACCAGGCCACCGCCTTGAAGGTGCGCACGATGGAGCCATGCTTCTCGGTCACAGCGCGCTGGCCTGTGGTGCGCGCGCGGCAACCTTGCCCTTGACCTCGAAGAAGGTGTAGGACAGGGTGATCGTGGTCACGTCCTTGGGCAAGCGCGGGTCGATGACGAAGACCACCGGCCACTGTCTGCTTTCGCCCGGCGCCAGCGTGTACTCGTTGAAGCAGAAGCACTCGAGCTTGTTGAAATGCGCAGTCGCCTGCTTGGGCGCGTAGCTCGGGATCGCCTGCGCGGCCAGGCTGCGGTTCTGCGTGTTGCGGAACTCGTACATCACCGTCGTCAACTCGCCCGGGTGGACCTGCAGTGAGCGCCGCGCCGGCTTGAAGTCGAATGGGCCGCGGGCGTTGGCGTCGAACTCGACGGTGACCGTGCGCGAGCGATCGATCTGCGTGTTGCTGCCGTTGGCCGGCTTGCCGATGCCGCTGGTCTGGCGCTCCGACAGCGACAGCACATTGATGCCCAGGGCTTCGCAGATCGACTTGTACAGCGGCACCAGCGCATAGCCGAAGCCGAACATCAGCAGCGCGACGACCGCGAGCTTGGTGAGCAGCGCGCGGTTGTCGCGCTGCAGGCGTTGGCCGCGGATCGGGGCGCCCATCACACGACCCGCCTCACAGGCCGACCAACACGATCTTGGCTACGAATCCGGCGCCGAACGCGAGTGCCAGCGCCGCCAGCATCCAGCCCAGGCGTCGGTTGGCTTTGCGTTGCGGCTCGCTTGCCATGTCGATCAGCCGATCACGCGCGTGGCGGTCGCGTCGAGCTTGGGCGGGGTTTCGAAGGTGTGGAACGGTGCCGGCGACGGGATTTCCCACTCCAGGCCTTCGGCACCTTCCCACGGTTTTTGCGACGCCTTCTCACCCTTGCCGCGCATCACCGGCAGGGCGACAAAGAAGAAGAAGAACACCTGGGTCAGGCCGAAACCGAACGCGCCCAGCGAGGCGAGCGCATTGAAGTCGGCGAACTGCATCGGGTAGTCGGCATACCGGCGCGGCATGCCCGCGAGGCCGAGAAAGTGCATCGGGAAGAAGGTGATGTTGAAGAAGATCAACGACAGCCAGAAGTGCCACTTGCCGCGCGTCTCGTTGTACATCACGCCGCACCACTTCGGGCTCCAGTAATAGAAGCCCGCGAACATGCCGAACAGCGAACCGGCCACCAGCACGTAGTGGAAGTGCGCCACGACGTAGTAGGTGTCCTGCAACTGGATGTCGATCGGCGCCAT
>JANMSR010000501.1:0-3109 GCA_031389565.1 Burkholderiales bacterium | reverse complement strand
CCCGAGCGCGCGCGCCAGCGGCACCGCAATCACGGCCGCGGCCAGGTAGATCAGGCTGGTGGTGAGCCAGGGGGCGCCGTGGTCCATCAGTCGACCTCACTCGGCCGATCGATCGCCGGCACCTCGCGCACATCGCACGGCGCCAGGTCTTCGATCTCGGGCCAGTCCGGGTAACTCGCCAGCCGCGACACGAAGGTCTGCACATGGGCGTCGATGTCGCCGTCGCTGGTGCGGTGCGCGCCGTGCAGCACCAGGGGTGGCAGGAAGCGCAGGCCGACCAGTTGTGCGGTTTGTTCGTAGGGCGGCAGGAAGGCGTCGAAGAAGTAGCGGTTCAGGCCGTCGGGGCGGTAGGCCTCGGTGCTGCCGCCGGTGGAGGTCACGAGCCACAGGTCCTTGCCGCGCAGCGCGGTGCCGCCGGGGCCGTAGGCCCAGCCGAAGGCCAACACTTCGTCGGCCCAGAGTTTCAACAGCGGCGTCATGCCGTACCAGTGCACCGGGTGCAGCCAGACCACCAGTTCGGCGTCGGCCAACGCGGCTTGCTCGACGCCGACGTCGATCAGGTAGTCGGGGTAGAGCGCGTAGAGGTCGCGCAACTCGACCTGCGACAACGCGCTGCCCACGGCGGCGCGCGCCAGCGCGCGCGTGACGCGGGAGTGTTCGAGCTGCGGATGGGCACAAAGGACGACGATGCGGGCCACGGACTGCGATGTGTGGGGGTTGGCGCTAGGGTGCGTGCGGCGAGCCGCCGCTACCATAACCGGGAAAGAGCAGGAGGCTATGGATGCCGGTGATCGTGGTCGCCAACCCGAAGGGCGGCGTGGGCAAGAGCACAGTGGCCACCAACCTGGCCGGGGCGCTGGCGCGCGCCGGGCACGCGGTGATGCTGGGCGACGCCGACCGCCAGCAGTCGGCACGGCAATGGCTGGCGCTGCGCGAGTCCGCGCTGCCGCTGATCCGCGGCTGGGACGTGGCCCACGACGAAGTCGTGCGGCCGCCCAAGGGCACGACGCATGTGGTGCTCGACACGCCGGCCGGGCTGCACGGCAAGCGTCTGGACGATGTCATGCGCATCGCCGACCGCGTGATCGTGCCGCTGCAGCCGAGCCTGTTCGACATCCAGGCCAGCCACGCCTTCGTGCAGGCGCTCGCCGCGCACAAGCGCAGCACCAAAGTGCGCGTCGGCGTGATCGGCATGCGCGTGCGCGAGGGCACCATCGCTGCCGATCAACTGCGGCTGTTTCTTTCCACTTCGCTCGCTGCGCTGGGTGTGCCGGTGCTGGCGATGCTGCGCGACACGCAGTTGTATGTGCAGCTCGCCGCGCGCGGTGCGACCCTGTGGGACATTGCACCCAGCCGGGCCGAGCGCGACCTGGCGCAGTGGCAGCCCCTGCTCGACTGGCTGGCCCGCGCATGAAACGCTTTCCGAAACTGGCCGAATTGGCGGCACAGGTCGGCCAACTGCTGGCCGACAGCGACTGGCTCACTGTCGAGCAAGCGCGCATCGATGCCTTTGCCGAAGCCACCGGCGATCGCCAGTGGATTCACGTCGACCCCGCACGTGCGGCCGGCGGGCCTTTCGGCGCCACCATTGCGCATGGCTTTCTGACCCTGTCCCTGCTGCCGACCCTGCTGCACGATGCGTACACGATCGACGACGTGCGCATGGGCGTCAACTACGGCCTCAACCGGGTGCGGTTCCCGGCGCCGGTGCTCTCGGGCAGCCGCGTGCGGGCGCGCTTCAAGCTGCTCGGCTTCGAGCCGTTGCCCGGCGGCGCGCAGCTCACGATCGAGGCCACGATCGAGCGCGAAGGCAGCGCCAAGCCGGTGTGCGTGGCCGAGTTGGTGACGCGACAGCACGTGTGATGACGACCCCAAGCTCACTTCGTTCGCTGCCCCCGGGGGGCGCTCAGTCCGCTTGGGGCGGCCCGGCGCTGGACTGAAGCCATGAAAGTCTTGCTGATCGACGACCACCCGCTGATCCTGGCGGCGCTGCAGGCGGTGATCCGCGGCCTCGGCGACGACGTCACGGTGGTCGGCGTCAGTACCGCGCGCGACGCCCGCGCGGCCTTGAAACAGGACCCCGACCACGATCTGGTGCTGCTCGATCTGCACCTGGGCGACAGTGACGGCTTCGAGTTGCTCGCCGAGTTGCGCGGCTTGTACCCGGCGCTGCCGATCGTGGTGGTGTCGGCGTCGGACCGTGCCAGCGACGTGATCCGGGCCATCGACGCCGGGGCGATGGGTTTCGTGCCCAAGCGGGCCAGCAACGACACCCTGTTCGAAGCCCTGCGGCTGGTGATGTCGGGCGGCATCTATGTGCCGCCGATGACGCTGGGCATCGCCCCGGTGTCGGCGGCGCCGCCCAACGAGGAGGAAACCGTGCCCGACGTGATGCGCCCGCACCCGATCGACGATGTCGACGCGCTCGCCAGCGCTGCGGCGCGCGCGCCCTACCAGGTGCCTGCGGCCTCGCTCGATTCGCTGGGCCTGTCCAAGCGCCAGACCGATGTGCTGGCCTACCTGCTGCAGGGCATGCCCAACAAGATGATCGCGCGCGAGATGCACCTGTCGGTGGACACGGTCAAGGACCATGTGGCCGCGGTGCTGCGCGCCCTGGGCGTGTCGTCGCGCACGCAGGCGGTGCTGGCCATCAGCGAGATGACGCAGCGCGCGGGCGGCGGCGTGCCGGGCTGGAAACGCTCGCAGCGCTGAATGTCCAAGCTCGACCGCCGCGACGCGGCCGCCGCTGGGCCGCATGTCGACGGCCTGCGAGCGCTGTTCGAGCAGAGCCCGGCCAGCCTGGGCGGCAACGGTATCGGCATCGTCCTGATCGGCACTGCGTTCTGGCCCCTGGCCGAGCCGCTGCGCCTGCTCGGCTGGTTCAGTGGGGCCGTGTTGCTTTGGCTGCTGCGGCTGGCCCACTACATGCGCTACCGCGCCGCGCGCGACAGCGATACGGCCACCCTGCTGGCCTGGCGCCGCAGTTGGCGCGCGCTGGTGCTGTTGCAGGGCGCGATGTGGCCGCTCGCGGTGTGGCAGTTCTGGGGCCTGGGCTCGCCATTCCACGCCGCGGCGCTGCTGATCGTCGCCAACAGCTACACGTTGGCCT
>JANMSR010000496.1:0-6979 GCA_031389565.1 Burkholderiales bacterium | reverse complement strand
CATCCCGGTCGTGATCCGCACCACCGAGAACATGCTCAGCCTGATTCCCAACGCATTGCGCGAAGCGGCCTACGCATTGGGCACGCCGAAGTGGAGGGTGATCTACTCGGTGACGCTCAAGGCCGCCCGCGCGGGTGTCGTTACCGGGGTGCTGCTGGCGCTGGCGCGCATTGCCGGCGAAACCGCGCCGCTGCTGTTCACCGCATTGTCGAATCAGTTCTGGACCAGCGACCTGCGCGAGCCGATGGCCAGCCTGCCGGTGACGATTTTCAAGTTCGCGATGAGTCCGTACGAGAACTGGCAAAAGCTGGCCTGGGCGGGGGTGTTCCTGATCACGTTGGGCGTGCTGGCGCTGAACATCCTGGCGCGCGTGCTGTTTCGCAACAAACATTGAGAATCTGAGCATGGATGCGAGAGTCGAACTGCCGGTCACCGAAAAGGTCAAGCTTTCGGTGCGCGACCTCGATTTCTTCTATGGCAGTTTCCAGGCCTTGAAGCGCATCAACCTCGACATCCCCGAACACAAAGTCACGGCCTTCATCGGGCCTTCGGGCTGCGGCAAGAGCACCCTGTTGCGCACCTTCAACCGCATGTTCGAGCTCTACCCCGAGCAGCGCGCCGAGGGGCAGGTCCTGCTCGACGGCGAAGACGTGCTGCACTCCAAGCTCGACGTCAGCCTGATCCGCGCCAAGATCGGCATGGTGTTCCAGAAACCCACGCCGTTCCCGATGTCGATCTACGACAACATCGCCTTCGGTGTGAAGCTGTTCGAACAACTGCCGCGGGTCGAGATGGACGAGCGCGTCGAGTGGGCGCTGAAAAAGGCCGCACTGTGGAACGAGGTCAAGGACAAGCTCGGCCAGAGCGGCGCGGGCCTGTCGGGCGGCCAGCAGCAGCGGCTGTGCATCGCGCGCGGCATCGCCATCAAGCCCGAGGTCTTGTTGCTCGACGAACCGTGTTCGGCGCTGGACCCGATTTCCACCGGCAAGATCGAGGAGCTGATCCACGAGCTGAAGGCAGACTACACGGTGGTCATCGTCACGCATAACATGCAGCAGGCGGCGCGCTGCTCGGACTACACCGCCTACATGTACATCGGCGACCTGATCGAATTCGGCCCAACCACCGAGCTGTTCATGAAACCGAAGAAGCGCGATACCGAGGACTACATCACCGGCCGCTTCGGCTGATGAGGACACCACGATGAGTAACAAGCATCTTTCGACGCAGTTCGACGCCGAGCTCTCGGGCATCTCCAACCGCGTGCTCGAAATGGGCGGCCTGGTCGAGTCGCAGGTGGCGCAGTCGGTCTATGCGCTGACGCAGTTCAGCGGCGAAACCGCGACCCAGGTGCTTCAGGCCGAGGAGCGCGTCAACGCGATGGAGATGGAGATCGACCGCGACCTGTCGGCGATCATCGCGCGGCGCCAGCCGACCGCGCGCGACTTGCGGCTGCTGATCGCGATCAGCAAGGCGATCGCCAACCTCGAGCGCGTGGGCGACGAGGCGGCGCGCATCGCACGCACAGTACAACGGCTGATCAATACCGGCGTGTCGAGCCGGATGCGCCTGCCGGTAGGCGACCTGTCGTTCGCTGCCGACCTGGCGACTGCGCAACTGCGCAAGGCACTCGATGCCTTCGCGCGGCTGGACACGACCCAGGCGCTCGAGGTGCTGCGCGCCGACGACCAGCTCGACCGCGAGTTCGACGGTTTGCTGCGCAAGCTCATCACCTACATGATGGAAGACCCACGCACGATCTCGGCCAGCATCGACCTGGTGTTCGTGGCCAAGGCCATCGAGAGGGTCGGCGACCACGCCAAGAATCTGGCCGAGGCGATCATCTATGTCGTCAAGGGCACCGACGTGCGCCATTCTTCGGTCGACGCCGTCGCCGACGCGGTCCGATGAGCCGCATCCTGGTCGTCGAAGACGAAGCCGCGATCGCCGAGCTGGTGGCGATCAACCTGCGTCATGCCGGCTACGAAGTCACCGTCGTCGGCGACGCTGACAGCGCGTTGCAAAGCGTCGATCGCGTGCTGCCCGACCTGGTGCTGCTGGACTGGATGTTGCCCGGGCAATCGGGACTCGCACTGGCCAAGTCATGGCGTGCGCAGCCGCGCACCAAACCGCTGCCGATCATCATGCTGACCGCGCGCGCCGACGAAAGCGACAAGCTCGCTGGCCTGGACGGCGGCGCCGACGACTACCTGACCAAGCCGTTCTCGCCCAAGGAGTTGCTGGCGCGCATCCGTGCAGTCCTGCGGCGCAAGGCGCCGCAGGCGCTCGATGAGGCGGTCGAGATCGCAGGGCTCGAGCTCGATCCGGCGACGCGGCGCGTTACCCGCGTGGTCGACGGGGTGCTGCGCGAGGTCAAGGTTGGCCCGACCGAGTTCCGCCTGCTGCATTTCCTGATGACCCATCCTGAGCGCGTGCACAGCCGCGCCCAGTTGCTCGACCGCGTCTGGGGCGACCATGTCTTCATCGAGGAGCGCACGGTCGACGTGCATGTCAAGCGCCTGCGCGAGGCGCTGACGCCTGTCAACGGCGCCCAACTGGTGCAGACCGTGCGCGGCGCGGGTTACCGCATGACGCAGGCCAGCCCGCTGCCGGCATGAACCAGGTGCTGCCGCGCGTGGCCGCTGCCATGATGGCCCTGGCCATCGGTGCGGGCATCGGCTGGGTCGTCGGCAGCATCCTGCGCTGGCCGGTGCTGGGGGCGGTCGGTGGTGCGGCCGCCAGCGCGGCGATGGTGACCGTCGTCGACGCCTGGCGCGGTCGTCGGCTGATGGCCTGGCTGCGCGGTGCGCAGGACGACCCGGCGCCGCGCAACACCGGGCTGTGGGGCGAGCTGGGCTACCGTGTCGAGCGCTCGCTGCGCCTGCGCGAACGCCAAACGGTGCAGGAGCAGGGCCGCCTGCAGCAGTTCCTGTCGGCCATCGAGGCCTCGCCCAATGGCGTGATGATGCTCGATGCCAACGAGCAGATCGCGTGGTGCAACTCGCAGGCGGCCGACCATTTCGGCATCGACCCCGCGCGCGACCGCCTGCAGCGCGTGACCAACCTGGTCCGGTCGCCGGCGTTCGTGGCCCACCTGCAGCTCGGGCCAGGCGACGAACCGGTGGTTTTCGCCAGCCCGCACGGCCGTGCAACACTGTCGGTGCTGGTGCGGCCCTACGGCGAGGGCATGAAGCTGGTGCTGTCGCAGGACATCACCGAACGCGAGCGCAACGACGCGATGAAACGTGACTTCGTGGCCAACGTGTCGCACGAGATCCGCACCCCGCTGACGGTACTGGCCGGATTTGTCGAAACCCTGGCCACCGTGTCGCTCACCACCGCCGAGCGGCCGCGCGTGCTGACGCTGATGCGCCAGCAGACCGACCGCATCCAATCGCTGGTCGATGACCTGCTGACGCTGGCCCAGCTCGAAGGCAGCCCGCGTCCCGGGCCCGACCGCTGGCTGGCCGTGGACACGCTGCTGGCCCAGGTGCATGCCGAGGCGCAGTTGCTGTCGGCCGGGCGCCACCGCATCGAGATGAGCGCGCAGGCCGGTTGCCAATTGGCCGGCATCGAAAGCGAGTTGGCCAGTGCGATGGGCAACCTGGTCAGCAATGCCATCCGCTATACCGCCGAGGGCGGCGCCATCGACATCCACTGGCGCCTGCGCGACAGCGACCGTTGCGCCGAGTTCGAGGTGCGCGACAACGGCATCGGCATTGGCCGCGAACACCTGCCCCGATTGACCGAGCGCTTCTACCGCGTCGACGGCAGCCGCTCGCGCGACACCGGTGGCACCGGTCTGGGCCTGGCCATCGTCAAGCATGTGGTGCAACGCCATGGCGGCGAGCTCGACATCCAGAGCGAGCCGGGCAAGGGCTCCAGCTTCAAGCTCGTCTTCCCCGCTGCGCGCGTGCGCATGGCCGCGGGCAGCGCCGCGAGCGCGCCCGAAGCGACGCTTGCGTCAGCGTGAGCGGCGCAGCAGCACGGTGGCGTCGTCACGGTCGGTGGGCCGCCTGATCCGGGCCACGACTTCCCAGCCGGCGGGTACCGCCACCTCGGGCTGACCGCGACGCTCCTGGCGCAGCAGCACGGCGCAGGGCGCAGCCGCGCTGGCGCGCGCGTCGACCTTCCAGCGCCCGTACTGTTCGAGTGCCGCCACCGCCGAGCGCGGATACCCCGGCGCCGCGACGCAGGCACCGGCGGGCACGTGCGGGGCCAGCCGGGCCACCCAGGGGCGGTTGCTGCGCGCGTAGTCGAGCAGCGGCAGCCACAGCGTCATCAACAACAGCCACGCCAGCGCCACGCCACCCGCCGGCAGAACCAGGCTCTTCCACAGCGCATGCTGGTGGCGCCCGGTGCGCCAGCGCACGAGCACCAACCAGGCCAGCGTGCCCGCCGCCGCGAGCACCAAGGGCAAGGGCGAGAACTGCATCGCAAAGCCCGGCGCCAGCTTGACCACGTTGGCCGCGGTGCGCGCCGGCGCGCCGGTGACCATCGCGGCATAGACCACCCAGATGGCCAGCGCTGCGATGCTGAAGAAAAACACCGAGAACCAGTCGACCGCCGCACTGGTGCGGCGCTGCAGCGTCGGCAGCGCAAAGGCGGCGAGCACCGCAAACCCGGGCAGGCCCAGCATCAGTGCGCGGTCGAAGCCGCCGCCGGCGATGCTGGCCACGAGCGCGACCGCGGCCAGTGCCAGGGGCAGCGCGATGTGTCGTTTGGTCAGGTGCCGGCGCCAGCGCCACAGCGTCCACAGCGCCAGCAGCCACACCGGCCACAGGAACCACAACCAAAGTCGCAGCAGTTGCAATCCCTGCGCCGCGCTGGCTTGCACCTCGACACGCCAGGCCCAGGTGCCCATCGCCCAGGCCGCCAGCGCCGCGACGGCTGTGGCCAGCGCAGCCCACGGCGCAAAGCTGCGGCCGGCCAGATACGACGAACGCCAGGTGATCACGGCGGCCGCAGCGCCGAACAGGGTGGCCATCATCGGCGCCCCACAGGCCGCCAGCAGGGGCAGTCCGGCGAGCATCGCCAGCCGTGCGCGCCAGCCGCGGTAGGGTGCGGCAGCGCAGGCCCACAGGGCCATCGCCGCGGCGAACAGTTGGGCCAGTTCCGGCGTGGTTTCGTGTCCGAGCTGCAGCAGGCCGAGCGATGCGATCAGGGCCAGCAGCGCGCCATCGGCCATCGCGCGGGCATAGTCCACCGGCTCGGCCTCGCCGCCGAACGCAAACGCCACCGGCTGCGCCGCCTCGGTGCGGGCGAGCTGGAAGGTGGTGTACCAGGTCAGCACCAGCACGCCGGCCAGCAAGAGGCCGAACGGCACCCGGGCGGCCATCGGCGCGTCGATCAGCGGCGAGAGCAGCCAGATGCTGGCCGCGCCGAGCCAGTGCGGCAGCACGGCGTTCTCCGGCGACAGGCCGCCGATGGTCGGCGCCAGCCAGCCGGTGCGACCCTCGGCGATGGCCAGCATGTAGCCGAAGGCGGTCTGGTCGGCATTGCGCCAGGGGTCGCGGCCGAACAGGCCGGGCAGCACGTACGCAGCGCAGAACAGCAGCAGCGCCAGGCGCGGCAGACGCTGTACCGCGCGCTGCGTCACCAGGGCGGGTGAAGGGGTCGGGTTCACGCGCCGATCATGCCGCCAGGCCAATGAAAAGGGCAGCCGAGGCTGCCCTTGTCGCGCTTGCCGTCAAGGCGCTTACTTCTTGGCGGTGAGCTTGGCGAACTTGTTGCGGAACTTCTCGACGCGGCCGCCGAGGTTGTCGATGCTCTTTTGCGTGCCGGTTTAGAACGGGTGCGACTCGCTGGTGGTCTCGACCTTGAACATCGGCAACTCGCGGCCGTCGTCCATCTTGATCGACTCCTTGGTCTGGGCGCACGAGCGCGTGACGAACTTGAAGCCGTTGGACAGATCGACGAAACAGACGTCGCGATATGCCGGGTGGATGCCTTCTTTCATGGGAAACCTCTCGCTGGCGGTGTTGGCAGCCACGCCACGCAAAGGGGCGCACTTACCGAAGCGGAAAAAAGAGAATTATAGCGGCGCGCGTGAAGTCATCCCCCGCGGCGCATCATGTCGAAGAAGTCGAGGTTGTTCTTGCTGGCCTTCATCTTTTCGAGGATGAACTCCATCGACTCGATCTCGTCCATCGGGTAGAGCAGTTTGCGCAAGATCCAGGTTTTTTGCAGGATCTCGGGCTTGAGCAGCAATTCCTCGCGCCGCGTGCCGCTCTTGTTGAGCAGGATCGACGGGTAGACGCGCTTCTCGGACATGCGGCGGTCGAGATAGATCTCGCAGTTGCCGGTGCCCTTGAATTCTTCGTAGATCACCTCGTCCATGCGCGAGCCGGTATCGATCAGCGCGGTGCCGATGATGGTCAGGGACCCGCCTTCCTCGACATTGCGCGCGGCGCCGAAGAAGCGCTTCGGCCGCTGCAGGGCATTGGCGTCGACGCCGCCAGTGAGCACCTTGCCCGACGACGGCAGCACGTTGTTGTAGGCTCGGGCCAGGCGGGTGATCGAGTCGAGCAGGATCACCACGTCCTTCTTCATCTCGACCAGGCGCTTGGCACGCTCGATCACCATCTCGGCCACCTGCACGTGGCGCGCGGCGGGTTCGTCGAACGTCGAGCTGATGACCTCGCCGCGCACGGTGCGCTGCATCTCGGTCACTTCCTCGGGCCGCTCGTCGACCAGCAGCACGATCAGGTGCACTTCGGGGTAGTTGGCGACGATCGCGTGCGCGAAGTGCTGCATCATCACTGTCTTGCCGCTCTTGGGCTGCGACACCAGCAACGCGCGCTGGCCTTTGCCGATCGGAGCGATCAGGTCGATGATCCGGCTGGTGATGTTCTCTTCGCTCTTGATCTCGCGTTCGAGCTTGAACTGCTCCTTCGGGAACAGCGGCGTCAGGTTCTCGAACATGATCTTGTGCTTGCTCTCCTCGGGCAGCAAGCCGTTGACGCGGTCGACCTTGACC
>JANMSR010000483.1:0-1834 GCA_031389565.1 Burkholderiales bacterium | reverse complement strand
TCGCCCATGATCTGCACCAGGGTGGCGAGCATCGTGTACGAGGTGCCCGACGAGTTCGGGTTGGCCACCTGCACGTCGTCCTTGAACTCGGGCTTGGCCAGGTCAGCCCAGCACTTCGGCTCGACCAGCTTTCGTTTGGCCAGCTCGGCGGTGTTGAAGCTGTAGCCCAAAGCGCCGGCATAGACGCCGACCGTGCGGTACTTCGATGCTTCGGCCTGGCGCACCGCCCAGTCCTGCAGCTCGGCCAGCCGCGGCGATTTGTATTCCAGCGTCAGGCCTTCCTCGGCGGCCTGCATGTGCGGGTCACCGGTGCCGCCCCACCACACATCGCCCTTCGGATTCGCAGCCTCGGCCTTCAACTGGGCGTAGAACTCGCCCGAGCTCTTGCGTGTCATCAGCACCTTGATGCCGGTGGCCTTCTCGAACGCGGCCACCATCGGCCGGCACCATTCTTCCTGCACCGTGCAGTACACCACCAGCTCACCCTGCGCGGCAGCGGGCAACGCGCCGGCCAGCAGGGCCAGCATCGACAGGCATTTGGTCAACAGCTTCATCGTCGTCTCCTCGGAACAAGGTCAGGGGGAAGTGGGCGCCAGGGCCACGCCGGTGATGCCCGCCAGCGCGGCGGCCAGCGCGCGGTTGGTGGCCAGCAGCGGGTTGCCGGCGAACAGGCCGTTGCCGGCGAAGAAGTCGTTGCTGCGGCCGCCGGCTTCGGTCACCAGCAGCACGCCGGCCGCGCAGTCCCACGAGTTGATGTGCAGCTCGCAATAGCCTTCGACGCGGCCCGCGGCCACGTCGGCCAGGCCCAGCGCGCCCGAGCCGGCGCGGCGGAAGGCGCAGCCGGCGCTGAGCACGCGGTTGACCATGTCGAGGTAGGCGGCCTGCGGCCGGCGCAGCGACCAGCCGCATTCGACGGTGGCGGCGTCGAGCGTGGCCACCGGGCTCACTGCCAGCCGCTTGGCTGGCGCGTCGGCTTCAGCCAGCCAGGCGCCGCCGCCGCGCTCGGCGAAGTACAGCCGCTCGTGGCTCGGGTCGTGCAGCGCGCCGAGGGTCGGCACCCCCTGCTCGACATAGCCGATCGACACGCAGTAATGCGCAATGCTGCGCGCGAAGTTCGCCGTGCCGTCGATCGGGTCGATGATCCACACGCGCGAGGCGCTGGCGATTCCTTCGCTGGCGCCGTCTTCCTCGCCGAGCACCGCGTCGTCGGGATAGGCCTTCGCAATCGTCGCGCGGATGAAGCGCTCGACCTCGCGGTCCATCGCCGTCACCTCGTCGTGCCGGCCCTTGAGTGAAATCGACGGCGAGCCGAACGCGCCATGCGCGAGCCGGCCAGCGTCGGCGGCAAGCGTGCGGCAGAACTCGAGTCGGTTCATGGGGGTGGTGGCGTGGCCCCCGCGGCCACCGCGCAAGGCGCTTCGATGCTACCCGCCGCTCGCGGCGCGTGGGGGCCGGCCGGATCGGGGTCAACCCCAGCCGCAGCCGAGGTCACACCACCCCTTCCACCTGCCCGCTCTTCAACGACTGGGTGATCGCCACCCCGATGCGTGTGGCCTCGGTCGCATCGGACAACGTCAATGGCGCCGGAGCTTCGCCCTGGCACGCAGCAACGAAGGCGGCCATCTCGCGCTGGAAGGCGTCGGCGAAGCGTTCCACAAAATCGACCAGCACGCGGTGATGCACGCCGTTCGCATCGCGGCTTTGCACGCGGTCGCGGTGGGCGCCGACGCCCACGCTGACGCTGCCCGCGGTGCCGATGACTTCGGTGCTGGTCTCGTGGCCGTGGGCCAGGGTGCGGCTGGCGTAGAACTGGGCCCGCGCGCCGCCTTCGAAT
>JANMSR010000465.1:0-4993 GCA_031389565.1 Burkholderiales bacterium | reverse complement strand
GCATTGTCAGGGGTTGACGCCGTTCGAGCGAGCCCCGTGCCCGCGTTGACCGACCCACGCTGCTGCGGCGCGCGCCGGAAACGAACGGGCCACGCGGCCGCGGCGCGGTCTGCAAGGCCGGGGCGTCCTCGTGCAGCGACGGCCACCGCATCGCAGCGAAGCTTCGGGCCGGCCTGGACCTCGGCCCGCGCCAATTTCAGCGCATGGAAAACGCGACCGGCGAACGCATCCCCGACAGCGGTTCGATCAACGCCAGCAGTGGCTGCAACTCGCGGTAGCGCATCGCGACCCTCGTGGCATACGCGAAGAAGCGCGGCAGGTCACGGCTGTACTTCGGCTTGCCATCGCGGTGCTTCAACCGGCAGAAGATGCCCAGTACCTTGAGGTGGCGCTGCAGCCCGATCCATTCCAACTGGCGCCAGAACTCGCCGAAGTCGTCGGCAACGGGCAGCGTGGCGCGGCGTGCGGCTTCCCAGTAGCGGATGGCCCAGTCGATCTCGCGCGCTTCGTCCCAGGAGATGAATGCATCGCGCAGCAGCGAGGCCATGTCGTAGGCGATCGGGCCGGCGGCAGCGTCCTGGAAGTCGAGGATCGCGGGGTTGGGATCGGCGACCATCAGGTTGCGCGGCATCCAGTCGCGGTGCACGGCGACGACGGGTTGTGCCAGTGCGCCGGCCACCAGCACGTCGCACACGCGCTGCCAGGTCTGCTGTTCGGCAGCGCTCCAGGCCACGCCGAACTCGCGCGTGACGCACCAGTCGGGGAACAGGCCCAGCTCGCGGCGCAGCATTGCCTCGTCGTACGGCGGCAGCACGGCGGCGGGCACGTGGTCCTGCCACTGCACCAGGGCGCGGATGGCGTCGCGCATCAGCGTGTCGGCCTGCGCCGGGGTGGCTTCTTCGAGCGCGTGGAGATACAGGTTGGTGCCCAGGTCGCTGAGCAGCAGAAAGCCACGCTCCACGTCGCTGGCCAATACGGCGGGGCCATGCAGACCCGCGGCCTCGATCAGTGCGGCGACGTGGATGAACGGCCGCACATCTTCTTGCGGTGGCGGCGCGTCCATCACGATGCGGCGGCTGCCGTCGCTGGCATCGAGGCGCAGGTAGCGCCGAAAGCTGGCGTCGGCCGAGGCCGGGCGCAGCGAATCGACCTTCAAACCGCGCGCCGCTGCCAGCGGTGCGAGCCAGCGCTCGAAGTCTGCATGGCGTGCGGGATCGCTCCAGACGACGGGCTGAAGCGGGGGCAGGTTGGCACGCGTTGGGTCGTTGGTGGTCGTCGTCACGGTGGCGCTTTGCTCGGGGCGGCTCGGGTGGCGGACCCTGTCATGGATAATTTTCATTCTACAAACCGCGAAGACTTCGCAACAGCGCGCTCGTTCGCGCGACGTTTCATGCCCCACCTGCACCCCCTGGCGCTGGCCGCCGCCCTGCTGTTGTCGTCTGCCGGCGCCAAGGCCCAGGGCAGCCCTGCCGCGAGTGCACCGAAGCCGGTGAGTGCAGCCAGCGCAGCAAACCGCAATGCACCGGTGACGCTGCAGGCCGACGAAGTCCGCGGCCGGCCCGACCTGGAGATCGTGGCCGAAGGCCATGTCGAACTGCAGCGCGGCGGCATCACGATCCGTACCGACCGGCTGACCTACGACAACGTCGAAGACCGCGCCCGCGCGCGGGGCAACGTGCAGATCGTCACCGCCGGCGGCGACCGCTTCTCCGGCCCCGAGCTGAACCTCACGCTGCAGCGTTTCGAGGGCTACTTCCTGCAGCCCGAGTATTTCTTCGCCCGCACCGGCGCCGGCGGCCGGGCCGACCGCATCGACTTCATCGACAGCGACCGCGCGCAGCTCACCAACGCCACCTACACCAGTTGCACGGTCGACGGCGGCGGCACGCCCGCCTGGCTGCTTTCCACCAGCCGCGTCAAGCTCGACTTCGAGGCCAACGAGGGCATCGCCGAAGGCGCGGTGCTGCGCTTTCTGGGCGTGCCGATCCTGGCCATGCCGGTGCTCAGCTTTCCGCTCAGCGACACACGCAAGTCGGGCTGGCTGCCGCCGTCGGTCAACCTCGACAGCAAGAGCGGCCTCGAAGTTCAGGTGCCGTATTACTGGAACATCGCACCGCAGCGCGACGCGACGCTGACCCCGGTGGTCTATTCACGCCGCGGCGTCGGCCTGGACAGCGAGTTGCGCTACCTCGAGCCGCGCCACCAGGGCGAGTTGCAATCGCACTGGCTGCCCAGCGACCGCGTGTTTGGCAACGCGCGCTACGCATTTCAATGGCAACAGGAGGGCCGCGGGTTCGCTGCCTTGGGCAGGGGCGAAGCCCAGCCGCTGCGCTGGGGCCACGCCGGCCTGCGCGTGTCGGACGACAGCTATTGGAAGGACTTTCCGCGCGTGCTGCACTCGTTCACGCCGCGGCTGCTGCCGCTGGCCACGCACGCCGAGCGCGATGGGTCCGTCGCCGGCCTTCAGACCACGCTGTACGCGCGCACCCAGCATTGGCAGGTGCTGCAGGACGCCGACCCGCAGGCGCTGATCACGGCCCCCTACAACCGCGCGCCGCAGCTCGGCTGGCGCGGCGCGGGGCGCTGGCTCGGTGCCGGCGGCAGCCTCGATGTCGATTACGAAACCGAGCTCAATCGCTTCACGCGCACCGCCGCCAATGCCGACCCGTCGCGCCCCGAAGGTTGGCGCAGCCATGCGCTGGCCAGCGTCAGCCAAACCTGGCGCACGCCCGGCGCCTGGCTGACGCCGCGGCTGGCGCTGAACCTGGCGCAGTACCGCACCGATCGGCCGATGAGCGACGGCCGCCGCAACGCGTCGCGCAGCATCCCCACGATCAGCATCGACACCGGCCTGGTGCTCGAGCGCCCGGCGCTATGGTTCGGCCGCCCGCTGCTGCAAACGCTCGAGCCGCGGCTGCTCTACGTCAACACCCCCCTGCGCCAGCAGACCACGCTGCCCTTGTTCGACACCGCAGCCAAGGACTTCAACGCCGTATCGGTGTTCAGCGACAACGCCTTCTCGGGCGTCGACCGCGTCTCGGACGCACACCAGGTCACCGCCGGCGTCACCACCCGCATGCTCGACCCGACCACCGGCGTCGAAGCCCTGCGCCTGGGCGTGGCCCAGCGCTACCTGCTGCGCGACCAGCAGATCACGCCCGATGGCGTGCCGCTGACGCAGCGCTTCTCCGACCTGCTGCTGGTCGGGTCGGCGCGCCTGTCGTTGCGCTGGACTTTCGACACCGCGCTCCAGTACAGCCCCGAGCTCAACCGCACCACGCGCTCGGTGCTCAGTGCACGCTACTCGCCCGGCCCGCTGCGCACGCTGGCCGCGAGCTATCGCCTGGCGCGCGGCGCCAGCGAACAGCTCGACCTCGGCTGGCAATGGCCGGTCTACCGTGGCGACGGCGCCAGCGGCTCGACCTGCAGCGGCACGCTGTACAGCGTGGGCCGCATCAACTACTCGATCAAGGACAGCCGCATCACCGATTCGCTGGCCGGCTTCGAGTACGACACCGGCTGCTGGATCGGCCGCGTGGTGGCCGAGCGGGTGTCGACCGGCCGCACGCAAGCCACCACGCGGCTGCTGCTGCAACTCGAACTGGTGGGCCTGTCACGGCTGGGTTCCAACCCCTTGCAGGTCTTGAAGGACAATATCCCCGGCTACAAGCTGCTGCGCGACGACCGCGCCGACCCGCCCCCGCGCGACTACACGCAATAAGTTCGATAACCCGATGAAGACTGCCCTGAGTACCGTCGCCCTGCTTGGCTGCTGCGCCCTGTCGCCAGCCCTGGCCCAGCCGACGAGGGCGAACGCCGCGGCGCCGACGAGCCCCTCCTCCGGCCCCATCCGCCCCGGCGACTACATCGCCGCCGTCGTAAACCAGGAGTTGGTGACCGCCTACGAAGTCAGCCAGCGCGTGGCCCGCGCCCGCGACGAGGCCCAGCGCAACAACCAGCGGCTGCCGGCCGAAGCCGAGCTGCGCCGCCAGGTGCTCGAGTCGCTGATCGAAGACCGCGCCATGCTCAGCCACGCTCGCGACAGCGGCGTGCGCGTCGACGATGCCGAGCTCGACCGCGCGGTCGCCAGCATCGCGGCGCAAAACCAGCTCACGCTGGCGCAGTTGCGCCTGCAGTTGGCCCGCGAGGGCCAGGACCTGGCACGCTTTCGCGCCAACATCCGCGACCAGATGCTGATTGAGCGCGTGCGCGAGCGCGAAGTCGCGCAGCGCATCCGCATCACCGACAGCGATATCGACGAGTTCATCGAAAAGCAGCGCGGTGCCGCCGCCGGCGAGGTGCAGTACAACGTCGCCCAGGTGCTGGTCACCGTGCCCGAGGCCGCGACTGAGGCCGTCGTCGCCGAGCGCCGCGCACGGGCCGAGGCCGCGCTGGCGCGCATCCGTGGCGGCGAGCCCTTCGCCGCGGTGGCCAAGGCGGTGTCGGAAGACGCCAACAAGGACAACGGCGGCGAGATCGGCCTGAAGCCCGCCGACCGCCTGCCCGACGTGTTCCTCGAGGTCGTGCGCCCGCTGGCCAGCGGCGACGTGGCGCCCACCCTGCTGCGCAGCGGCGCGGGCTTTCATGTGTTGAAGCTGCTCGAGCGCAGCGACGGCACGGCCTTTCGCATCACGCAAACGCGCGCCCGCCACATCCTGCTGCGGCCCTCGCCGCAACAGAGCGAGCAGGCGGTGCAGGCACGGTTGGCCGACTTCAAGCGCCAGATCGAATCCGGCACACGGCGTTTCGAAGACCTGGCGCGCGAGCATTCGCTCGACGGCAGTGCCGCGGCCGGCGGCGACCTCGGTTGGGCCGCGCCGGGCCAGTTCGTGCCCGAGTTCGAACAGGCGATGAACGGCCTGGCGGTCGGCGGCCTCTCGGCACCGGTGGTGTCACGCTTTGGCGTGCACCTGATCCAGGCGGTCGAGCGGCGCACGGTGGCGCTGGACACCAAGCAACTGCGCGAGCAGGCGCGCACCGCGCTGCGCGAGCG
>JANMSR010000447.1:0-3119 GCA_031389565.1 Burkholderiales bacterium | reverse complement strand
TGTCGCCTCGGGCTGGCCACGATGATCGACATCCGCCAGTCCTTCGAGATCGAGATGAAGGGTGCGATTGCGGACACCGTGCACATCCCGATGTTCGAGGTCAAGCGCATGCTGGGTCAGACGCTGACCGACGACGAGCAGGAGATCCTGGATGCCGGCCAGCCCAAGGACATCGATGCGAAGACCTTCTTCACGATGATCAACCGGCTCCACAACGCGCGCGATCACGTGCTCTTGTGCATCTGCAACAGCGGCCGGCGCAGCGTGACGGCCGCGTCGCTGCTGCGCTCGCTGGGATACCCCAAGGCCCTGTCAGTGGCCGGGGGCTTCCAGGCCTGGAAAAAGTTGCAGGCACCGGCTGCGGCGCCGGATGCGCGGCCCGTGGCGGGCTGAGGCAGGCAGCCACCGTCCGAGTACCCGGGCAATCGGCTACGCCGATGCCTGTAGCGCGCGGTGAATGCGGCGCGTGGCGCGCCACACCACCCAAACCACCAGCGGGATCAGCGCACCGGCCGCGATCTCCGGGTTCAGCGGCAAGCCCGCGGCCTTGGCCGCCTTGGCCGCGTAGAGCAGCAGGCTCACGACGTAGTACGAGATCGCCGCGATCGACAGGCCTTCCACCGTGCTCTGCAGGCGCAGTTGCAGTTCCTGGCCGCGCGTGAGCTTGGCCAGCAACTGCAGGTTCTGCGCTTCGCGGGCGATGTCCACGCGCGTGCGCAGCAACGCTCCGGCGCGTTCGATGCGCTGCGACAGCGAGGCCAGCCGCTGCGCGGTGGCGGCCACCGTGGCGATGGCCGGCGACAGCCGCCGCTGCATGAACTCGCCGATGGTTTGCGTGCCTGGGATCGCCTCCTCGCGCAACTCGGCGATGCGCTGGCGCACGATGGCGTCATAGGCCTGCGTGGCCGAGAAGCGATAGCCATGCTCGGCCGTCGCGCGCTCGACGCGCGCGGCCAGCGCGGTGAGGGTGTCCATCAAGGCCTGATCCGACACCTGCGCATCTTCGAGCCGCAGGGTGATCCGGGCCAGCGTGGCTTCGGCGTCGTGCAGCATCGGCGCCAGCGCCTTGGCCACGGGCAACCCGCGCAGCGCCATCAGGCGGTAGGTTTCGAGTTCGAGCAGCCGCTGGCTGAGGCGGCCGGCGCGGGTCGGGCTGGTGGCGGGCGGTGCAACCAACAGCATGCGTTCGAAGCCGCTGGCGCGCAGGCGAAAATCGGTCATCGCCACGGTGGGGCCGGTGCCCAGCCGCGATGCGACCATCGTGTTCCGGCCGAACCAGCGGCGGCCTTCGGTCAGCGTCGCCTGCGTGTCATCGGCGTCGGCCCCGACCAGCGCCAGTTTGATGGCGGCCACGGTGCGGCCCGGAATCGCGCGCAGCCAGGCGGCATCGACGGCCAGCGCCGACTGCAGCTCGGGTTCTGCCGCGCCGAGCGCTGCGTGCGCGGGCAGGGCCTGCACGATCGAGTAGCGCGTGAACTCGCTGTGGCGTTCCCATTTGACGCTGCGACCGTCCAGGCGCAGGCGCAGGAAGTTGGCCTGCAGGTCGTGCAGTGCCAGGGCATCCTGGCCGGGCAGCCGCCTCAGGTGGGCGCATTCGGCCTCGCGCGTCACGCCCTCGTTGAGCACGGCCACATAGACCACCAGCGCCGGCAGGCGGATGCGGGCCGGCGGGCGTGCATGCACCTCGTTGTGCAAGTCCGTGCGCAGCGGGTCGTCGGGCGGCAGCAAGCAGGGTGAGTCAGGGCTGTCCAGAGCGTCGGCCATCAGGGGTTCTCAGTGGGCTGGGCATCGATCGACAGTGTGCCGTCGATCGACGACCGCGGGGCAAGAACATCAGTTTGCGCTGATGGACTGGGCCTGCGCGCGCGTCGGTGTCGCTCGAGGCGGCGCGCCCGAGATCGCTGCTGCCGATTCGATCAGCGCGCGTGCGCCGGTTCGAGATGCGATGGCGCAATGCCGGGCACCGGTTGATCCAGCGCATCGACGGGCCGCTGGTCAACGAGGCGATCGGTCAGCGCGGCCGCGGCCCACATCGCGCTGAGCGTGACCCACGAAGTGGCCGTGAACACCGCCGCGCCGGACAGGCCGGCGCCGACGGCGCAACCGCCGGCCAGCATGCCGCCGAAGCCCATGCACATGGCGCCGACGATGTAGCGGCGCATGCTGGCGCCGCCCTGGAAGCCTTCGAGTTTCAATTCGCCGAACAGCGCCGCGGCGATGAACGAACCCAGGAACACGCCCGGCATCAGGCCGAGGTCGAAGTTCACCGGTTTGTCGGAGACGAACAGCACGCGGCTGAGCACTTCGGCCGCCGGCCCGGTGAAGCTCAGGGCCTGGATCGGGTGCGGATCGAAGGCCACCGTGGACACGGCGTAGGTGAACCACCAGGCAGCCGCGATCGACAGCCCGACCCCGATCGCGCCAGCCCAACCCCATGCAGGCACATGCTGTTTGCGTGCCCAGACCACGGCCGCGCTGAGCCAGACCAAACCGAACGCCAGCGCGCCACCATGGCCGATGCCGGTGCGCGCAATCAAGTCGCGCGCCGTGCCGCCGTCGATGGTCCACCACTCCGACATGACCTGCCGCAACGGCGACAGCGCCCCGGTCAGTGCGGCCTGCGCGGTCACCGCGAAGATCAGGCCGGAGAGCAGGGAGCGCAGGTTGCCCTGCGCCGCCAGCACCAGCAGCCGGCTCGAACAGCCGCGCGCCAGGATCATGCCGATGCCGAACAGCGCGCCGCCGATGGTCGCGCCCGAGAGGCTGCCGCGGGTGGCGATCTGGCGCGCATTGCTGGCGTCGAACCAGCCGGCCCAGGCCAGCGCCTGGGTGCCCACCACCGCGGCTGAAAACGCGAACAGCCACACAGTCAGCTTGCCGCCGGTGACGTTGCGAGCGAACTCGATCACCGCCGAGCGCAGACAGAAGCGCGAACGCTGGGCGAGGAAGCCGAAGGCCATGCCGATGACCATCGCCCCTGCGGCCAGAGTGCCGTTCTCACCGAACTTCTCGACCAACGATTCGAACACCCTGCGAGCCTCCGCGCCGTGCCCCGCCAACGGCCTGCTGCGCAGTCTAGGCCGGGTCGTCATGTGCCGCCTTGACGCCGATCAGGCCAG
>JANMSR010000390.1:0-2857 GCA_031389565.1 Burkholderiales bacterium | reverse complement strand
GGTGGTCCCGCTACCAGCCTCTGCGATTGGCGACAACGAAGTAGTTCTCGGGATCGTGAGAACAGAGTGGGCAAGCGGCGCCAAGACTGAGAGTAATTTGCGGGTTAGGAAGGCGCCAGGAGAGACGTGGGGCAGAAGTTTTCGCTTCATGTTCGGCCGTCCACAAGGCGTGCCCGGCTTGATGCAGGACATTCGGTTTGCAGAAGAGCAGAGCCGAAAGGCATCAGCGGATGCGGCAGAAGGCTGGGCCGTACTTGCCGACATCGTGAATAAGCGAAATCAACAAAGATCGGCGCTGTCGTCAATCGAAGTGCCGGGTCAAGCCGCGAAGCCTATTGAGTGTGTCTCGCGGTCAACGCTGGGGCTTGGCAACCCCGTGGTCACTACCTGCAAGTAGGTGCGCTGACGCTGCGCGATCTCGGCGGCCAGTTCTCTAGCGCAGTGTGGGATCGAATAGCGCGACCCGCGTAGCCCCGCGCTCAACCGGGTAACTTTCCGGGTAACTCCGGCGCAGGAAATACTGGAGAATGAGCATTTGTGCGGCTTGGCGGCAACAGTTCGATAGACGCCGGCCCACCATTTGCCCAAAAGCCCAACCGTTATCGGTTGGGCTTTTGCTGCCCGGTACGCCCAGTGCTGGCGCGGTTTCGGGCCTTGCCTTGCGAGCGCCATTCCCTCTGCCCCGCCGTTTTCACCCTGACTCGGGGCCTCGCTGCTCTCCGTTTTCTCTTGTGGTCTCGCGAGCATGCGCGAGGTCCACCTGCGAAAACGCCAGCGCATCGAACAGAGTCGGGCCGTCGGTGTTCTGCGGCGGCTCGTTGAGGGTCGGCATGGGCGGTGGGAACGGAGGCGACTTGCCGAGGCGGGCAGTTTAGGGGCGGCCCGCTGCGGCGAGTGGCGTGCCGGATGCGCGACAATTGCCGCCTCGCAGGTGAGACCGATGACCGCACGCACCCTTTACGACAAGCTGTGGGACGAGCACGCCGTCCTCACCGAGGACGACGGCACGACCGTGCTCTACATCGACCGGCATTTGGTGCATGAAGTGACCAGCCCGCAGGCCTTCGAAGGCCTGCGGCTGGCCGGGCGCAAGGTCTGGCGCCAGAGTTCGATCGTCGCCACCGCCGACCACAACACGCCCACCGATCACTGGGAAGACGGCTACGACGGCATCACCGACCCGGTGAGCCGGCAGCAGGTGGTCACGCTCGACGCCAACATCAAGGCCTTCGGCGCTGCGGCGTACTTTCCGTTTCTCGACAAGCGCCAGGGCATCGTGCATGTGATCGGCCCCGAACAGGGCGCCACGCTGCCGGGAATGACCGTTGTTTGCGGCGACTCGCATACGTCGACACACGGCGCGTTCGGCGCGCTGGCGCATGGCATCGGCACCAGCGAGGTCGAGCATGTGTTGGCGACGCAGACGTTGCTGACCAGGAAGGCGAAGAACCTGCTGGTGAAAGTGGAAGGCACGCTGCCGCGCGGCTGCACCGCCAAGGACATCGTGCTGGCCATCATCGGCAAGATCGGCACGGCAGGCGGCAACGGCCACACCATCGAGTTCGGCGGTAGCGCGATCCGGGCGCTGTCGATGGAAGGCCGCATGACGGTCTGCAACATGGCCATCGAGGCCGGTGCGCGCGCCGGCCTGGTGGCGGTGGACGAGAAGACGATGGCCTACGTGCAGGGTCGGCCGTTCGCGCCCACCGGTGTCGAGCTGCAACACGCTATTCGCCACTGGCGCACGCTGCAGTCCGACGCCGACGCGAAGTGGGACCGCATCGTCGAGATCGACGCCAGCGCGGTGAAGCCGCAGGTGACCTGGGGCACCAGCCCCGAGATGGTGGTGGCGGTGGACGGCCGCGTGCCCGACCCCGAGCGCGAGAAGGACGCCAGCCGCCGTGAAGGCATCGAGCGCGCGCTGGCCTACATGGGTCTGGAGCCGAACAAGGCCATCACCGACATCCGCATCGACAAGGTCTTCATCGGCTCGTGTACCAACAGCCGCATCGAAGACCTGCGCGAGGCCGCCGCGGTGGTCAAGCGCCTGGGCCGGCGCGTGGCGGCCAACGTGCGGCTGGCGCTGGTGGTGCCTGGCTCGGGCCTGGTCAAGGCACAGGCCGAGCGGGAAGGGCTCGACGCGATTTTCAAAGCCGCCGGCTTCGACTGGCGCGAGCCGGGCTGCTCGATGTGCCTGGCGATGAACGCCGACCGGCTCGAACCCGGCGAGCGTTGCGCCTCGACCAGCAACCGCAATTTCGAGGGCCGCCAGGGCGCGGGCGGCCGCACCCACCTGGTCAGCCCGGCGATGGCCGCTGCGGCGGCGATCGAAGGGCATTTCTTCGACGTGCGCCGTATCACCTGAGCGTGACCTGGGTCCGCCATGCAAGCTTTCACCATCCACCAAGGGCTGGTCGCGCCGATCGACCGGGCCAACGTCGACACCGACGCGATCATTCCCAAGCAGTTCCTGAAGTCGATCAAGCGCTCGGGTTTCGGCCCCAACCTGTTCGACGAATGGCGCTTCCTCGACCACGGCGAGCCGGGCCAGGACCCGGCCACGCGCAAGGCCAACCCCGATTTCGTGCTCAACCAGCCTCGCTACCAGGGCGCGTCGATCCTGGTCGCGGCGAAGAATTTCGGCTGCGGTTCGAGCCGTGAACACGCGCCGTGGGCACTCGACCAGTACGGCTTTCGGGCGCTGATCGCACCGAGCTTTGCCGACATCTTTTTCAACAACTGCTTCAAGAACGGCCTGCTGCCGATCGTGCTGCCCGAGCACGAGGTGGCGCGGCTGTTCGACGAGATCGCGGCCTTCCCCGGCTACGCGCTGACGATCGACCTGCCGCGCCAGGCG
>JANMSR010000048.1:0-2056 GCA_031389565.1 Burkholderiales bacterium | reverse complement strand
TGCGGCAACCGCGCCCAAAAAGGCGCCAAGGAGAGAACCGATGAAACACCCAATCCCCACTTCCCTGGTCAGCCGCTGGCGTCACGCCGGTGTCGCGCTGCTGGCGGGCACGTCGATGGCCGCATTGCTGGTCGCCTGCGGCGGCGGCGGTGACGCACCGGCTGCCGGCGGCGGCGCCACGGCACAAAGTTTTTCCAGCGGCCCGATCAGTGGCCTGGGCTCGATCATCGTCAACGGCGTGCGCTTCGACGACAGTTCGGCGCGTGTCGAGAACGACGACGACGACAGCAGCTCGCACAGCTCGCGCGATTTGAAGCTCGGCATGATGGTCGAGATCCAGGCCGGCTCGATCGACGACAACGCCGCCCGCGCCTCGGCCTCGCTGATCCGCTTCGGCAGCGAACTCGTCGGCCCTGTGGCCTCGATCGACACGGCCGCATCGACCCTGCGCGTGCTGGACCAGACCATCGAGGTCAAGCCGACGACCGTGTTCGAAGACGGGCTGGCCGGCTTTGCCGCCATTGCCGTCAACCAGGTGCTCGAGATCCACGCCCAGTTCGACGCCGGCACGGGCCGCCACGTGGCCACGCGCATCGAAAGGGAAGACAGCGTCACGGCATTCCGCCTGCGCGGGCTGGTCAGCGCTTTGGACATGACCGCCAAGACCTTCAAGATCGGCGATGCGGTGATCAACTTCGGCAGCATCGCGGCGGCCAACCTGCCCGCTGCGTTCGCAAACACCCAGCGTGTTCGTGTGCGCCTGGCGACGGCCCAGGTCAATGGCCAATGGGTCGCGACCAGCGTGCGCACCGGCATGCGCAAGGTCGAAGACCACGGCGATGCGCGCGTGCGCGGGCTGGTCTCGGCCTTCACCTCGCCGCAGCAGTTCGAGGTCCAGGGTATCGTGATCGATGCGGCCAATGCGCGCTTCGAACCCAATGCCGCCGCGGTCAAGCTGGGCGCCATCGTCGAGGTACGAGGCCAGGCCAGCGCGGGCAAGATCGTGGCCACGCGGGTAAAGGTGCGCAACGAGCATGACGACGACCTGCAGCGCGTCGAGTTGCATGGCCTGGCGAGCGCGCTCGACCCCGTCGCGCAGACCTTCATGTTGCGCGACGTCAAGGTCAACTTCTCGCGCGTCGTCGAGTGGAAGGATGGCCGTCCGGCCGACCTGGCCAACGGCAAGCAGCTCGAAGTCAAGGGCGTGTGGTCGGAGGATCGCCGGGTGCTGTTCGCGGTGGTGATCGAGTTCGAGTCATGACCTGAGGTCGCCTGATCGCAAACCATGCCGGGCCGGCCGCCGAACCAGCGACCGGCCCGGCTACCACCTTCTCGATGACCCCCCCCGCTGCCCCCACGCCGGCCGAAGACCAGGCGCTGCAACAGGCGCTCGAGCGCCTGCTGTGGCCGCTGGCACAACTGGCGGTGGCGCGCGGCGTGCCCTACGCCGTGATCGACGAGACCCTGCGCACAGCCTTCGTGTCGGTGGCCCATGCCGCGCACCCGGGCGTGCCCGAGCACCGCCGCGCCAGCCGGATCAGTGCGGCCACAGGGCTGCACCGGCGCGAGGTCAATCGCCTGCTCGACGCCTCGGCGCAGCCGAAGACCAGCGCGCCGCCGCGTTCGCCGGCGGCCATGGTGTTCGCGCACTGGCGCGCCGACAAGCGCTACCGCACCCGCGCGGGTGCGCCGCGCGCCTTGCCGCGTGCCGGCCCGGCGCCGAGCTTCGAGTCGCTGGCCCACGAAGTCACGCGCGACGTGCACCCGCGTGCGCTGCTCGAAGAGCTGCTGCGCCTGAAGCTGGCCACGCTCGATGCCGAACGCGACCTCATCAGGTTGACCGAAGAAGCTTTCGTGCCGCGCGGTGACGCGCCGCGCATGCTCGGCTACCTCGGGGCCAACGTCGGTGACCACTTGCAAGCCGCGGTGGCCAACGTGCTCGGCCATCAACCGGCGCACTTCGAGCAAGCCATTGCGGCCGACGGCTTGAGCGCTGCATCGCTCGAACAGGTGCGCCCGCTGTTGCGTGAACACTGGCGCCGCATGACCGAAGAGC
>JANMSR010000267.1:0-3590 GCA_031389565.1 Burkholderiales bacterium | reverse complement strand
CAACTCGTCGTGGCGGCGGTCTTGCCTGACGACGGCTTCGTGCAGCGCTTCGGCGCAGAGCATGCCGGTCTTCATCGCGGCGTGACTGCCTTTGATGCGCGCCGCGTTGAGCGTGCCGGCCTCGCAGCCGATCAGTGCGCCGCCCGGGAACACCAGCTTGGGCAGGCTCAGCAGCCCGCCGGCGGTGATGGCGCGGGCGCCATAGCCGATGCGCTTGCCGCCTTCGAGGTGCAGTCGGATCGCGGGGTGCGCTTTCCAGCGCTGCATCTCCTCGAACGGGCTCAGCCACGGGTTGCGGTAGTCCAGGCCGGTGACGAAGCCGAGCGTGACCTTGTTGCCCTCCTGGTGGTAGAGAAAGCCGCCGCCGTAGGTGCGGTTGTCCATCGGCCAACCGGCGGTGTGCACCACCAGGCCGGGCTTGGCCCGGGCCGGGTCGATCTCCCACAGCTCCTTGACGCCGAGGGCGTAGCTCTGCGGGTCCTTGCCGCCGTCGAGCCGGTAGCGCGCAATCACCTGTTTGCCGAGGTGGCCGCGCGCACCTTCGGCGAACACCGTGTAGCGCGCGTGCAGCTCCATGCCGAGCTGGAAGCCCGCGTGCGGCTGGCCATCCTTGCCCACGCCCAGGTGGCCGGTGGCCACACCTTTGACCGAGCCGTCGGCGCCGAACAGCACTTCGGCGGCGGCGAACCCGGGGAAAATCTCGACCCCCAGCGCCTCGGCCTGTTCGGCCAGCCATTGGGTCACCGCGCCCAGGCTGACGATGTAGTTGCCGCCGTTGTGCAGGCAGTCGGGGACGAAGAACTCGGGCGTGCGCCAGGCTTTGCTTTGGCCGAGCCACAGCACCTCGTCGCCGACCACGCGCTGGTTCAAGGGCGCGCCGCGCTCACGCCAGTCGGGGAACAACTCGGTCATTGCACGCGGGTCCATCACCGCGCCCGACAGGATGTGCGCGCCGGGCGCAGAGCCTTTCTCGAGCACCACCACCGAAACTTCCTTGTCCTCGAACGCGGCGAGTTGCTTGACCCGGATGGCGCACGACAGACCGGCCGGGCCACCGCCGACGACCACCACGTCGTACTCCATCGCTTCGCGTGGGCCGTACTTGGCGAGGATTTCCTGGGGCGTCATGGCGGCTTGTTGCTGTGGCAGGACGCGTCGATTCTAAGAGCGCGTGATATCGTGAAGCGAAGTCCAAATCAGGAGCGAGAGCATGGCCTACCAGATCGACCTTTCAGGCCGCGTGGCGCTGATCACCGGCGCGTCGAGCGGCCTGGGCGCGCAGTTTGCCAAGACCCTGGCTGCGGCCGGCGCCGGCGTGGTGCTGACGGCGCGCCGCATCGAGCGCTTGAAAGCGCTGCGCGCGGAAATCGAGGCCGCCGACGGCGACGCGCATGTCGTCGGCATGGACGTGACCGATACCGACAGCATCCGCGCGGCGATCGCCCACGCCGAAACCGAGATGGGCACCATCGACATCCTGGTCAATAACTCGGGCGTGGGTACCACACAAAAGCTCACCGACGTGACGCCCGAGGATTACGACTACGTGATGAACACCAATACCCGTGGCGCGTTCTTCGTCGCGCAAGAGGTGGCCAAACGCATGATCGCGCGCAGCAAGGGCGCGGCGCCGGGCACCTTCACGGGGGGACGCATCGTCAACATCGCCTCGATGGCCGGCCTGCGCGCGCTCGGCCAGATCGGCGTGTACGCCATGAGCAAGGCCGCGGTGGTGCACATGACCAAGGCGATGGCGCTCGAGTGGGGCCGCTACGGCATCAATGTCAATGCGCTGTGCCCCGGCTACATCGACACCGAGATCAACCACCACCAATGGCAGACCGAGGCCGGCCAGAAGCTGGTGCAACTGCTGCCCAGAAAGCGCGTCGGCAAGCCGACCGACCTCGATGTGGTGCTGATGATGTTGTGCGCCAACGAGAGCCATTTCGTCAATGGCGCCGTGATCGCGGCTGACGACGGCTTCGGCGCGTGAGGACCCTGACCCCGCTCGAAGCCCGCGCGCTCGGCGTGCTGGTCGAGAAGCAGCACACCGTGCCCGACACTTACCCCCTGTCGCTGAATGCGCTGGTGGCCGGCTGCAACCAGAAGACGGCGCGCGCGCCGG
Source organism: Burkholderiales bacterium (assembly GCA_031389565.1). Lineage (GTDB taxonomy): Bacteria > Pseudomonadota > Gammaproteobacteria > Burkholderiales > Burkholderiaceae_C > CADEEN01. The sequence continues at coordinate 1,465 of JANMSR010000267.1, read as the reverse complement.
TGATCGAGGCCAGCGATGCCGAGGTGCTGACCGCCGTCGATGGCCTCAAGGGCCTGAGCCTGGTGTTCGAAGGCAGCAGCAGCCGGGTCGTCAAGTTCGAGCACAACAGCGGCCGCGTGCTGGGGGTGCCGTCGCAGTCGGTGGCCCTGTTGGCGGTGCTGATGCTGCGCGGGCCGCAGACCTCGGCCGAGTTGCGACTGAACTGCGAGCGTCTGCACCGCTTCGCTGACATCTCATCGGTCGAAGGCTTTCTCGACGAGCTGGCGAGCAAGGAGCCGGCGCGCGTGGTCAAGCTGCCGCGCGCGGCCGGCGAGCGCGAGGCGCGCTGGGCGCACTTGCTGTGCGGCGAGGTGGCGCTGCCGTCGGCGATCGCTGCCGCCGATGCGCCGATGGGCGTCAGTGCCGGCGAGCTCGCGGCGCTGAAAGCCGAACAGACGCGACTGGCCGATGAGGTGACCGAATTGCGTACCTTGGTGCATCGGCTGGCGCGGGAGTTGGGCGTTGACGGGCCCTGACGATGCCTGGACCCTGCGGCCGATCGGCGAAGCCGACGCACCGGCAGTGGCCCAGGTGCATTGGGATAGCTGGGTCGCCACCTACAGCGACGTCTTTGCGCAGGCCACCTTCGACGAGCTGCCGATCGCCGCACGCGAACGGACCTGGCGCAAGGCTGCGCGGCGGATGCTTGACGAGCCGCGGGCGCGCACGCAAGTTTGGCTGGCCGAGCAGGAGTCGCGTGTGATCGGGCTCGCCTCCTTCGGCCCCTTTCGCTCGTCCGCTGTCGGCGGACACGGCGCTGCGGGCGATGCGGGCAGCGCAGCCCAGCTCGCGCCAGACATCGGCGAGCTGTACGCGATCTACCTGGCCCCCGACGCGCTGCGCCGCGGCATCGGCAGCGCGCTGTTTCGCACCGGGGCGACGTGGCTGCGCGAACAGGGTTTCACCGAAATGCGCCTTTGGGTGCTGGCCGGCAACAGCGCTGCCGCCTTCTACCGCGCGATGGGCGGCGAGCGCGTCGACAGCGCCGCCTTCACGACCCATGGCGTGACCATCGACGAACATTGCTACGCCTACCGGCTTTGACGCCATGCGCTTCGAACTGCCTGAACAGAAAAAACTCACCCACCAAATGGTCATGCCCATTCGCTGGGGCGACATGGACGCGATGGGCCATGTCAACAACACGCTGTACTTCCGCTACATGGAAGTCGTGCGCCTGGAATGGTTGTTCAAGATCGGCGCCGCGCCGAACCCCGACGGCAGCTCGCCGGTGATCGTCAACGCGTTCTGCAACTTCATCCGCCAGCTCGAGTTTCCCGGCGATGTGCTGGCCAAGCATTACGTGGCCAACCCGGGGCGCAGCAGCTTCGACACTTTCATCACCCTCGAACGCAGCGACGTGCCGGACGTGATCTACGCCGAAGGCGGCGCGACCACGGTGTGGACCGACTTCAAGGCGCAGAAA
>JANMSR010000031.1:0-5022 GCA_031389565.1 Burkholderiales bacterium | reverse complement strand
TGGTGGTCTTGCCCGCGCCGTTGGCGCCGATCAGGCTGACCAGTTCACCTTGCTGGACGTCGAAGCTGACGCCCTTGACGGCCTGGATGCCGCCGTAGGCGACCTTCAGGCCGCTGACTTTGAGCAGGGTGGGTGCCATCTAACTTCCGATCGTCCTGAGCCTGTCGAAGGAGCCTCAATGCGCCTTGTGGCCGGCGCCGAGGTAGGCCTCGATCACCTTGTCGTTCTTTTGCACGTCGGCCGGAGTGCCTTCGGCGATCTGCTTGCCGTAGTCGAGCACGGTGACGCGGTCGCACAGGCCCATCACGAGCTTGACGTCGTGTTCGATGAGAAGGATGGTCCTGCCGTCATTGCGGATGCGGTCGATCAGCTCGCGCAGCACCACTTTCTCGGTGGCGTTCATGCCCGCTGCCGGCTCGTCGAGCGCGATCAGCTTCGGGTCGGTGGCCAGCGCGCGCGCGATCTCCAGGCGCCGCTGGTCGCCGTAGCTCAGCGTGCGCGCCTTGTACTCCGCGAACTTGGCGATGCCGACGTACTCGAGCAGCTCGCGCGAGCGTGCGGTGATCGCGGCCTCCTCGGCCTTGAAGCCGGGCGTGCGAAATACCGCGCCGAACAGCCCCGAGTGCGTGCGCACATGGCGCCCGACCATCACGTTCTCCAGCGCGGTCATCTCGGCGAACAGTCGGATGTTCTGGAACGTGCGGGCGATGCCGGCCTTGGCCACCTGGTGCACCGCCTCGGGCTTGTAGGTCTCGCCCCCCAACTCGAAGCTGCCACCGTCGGGCGTGTACAAGCCCGTGATGACGTTGAAGAAGGTCGTCTTGCCGGCGCCGTTGGGGCCGATCAGCCCATAAACCTGGCCGGGCAGGATGGTGATGCCGACATCGGACAGCGCCTGCAAACCGCCGAAGCGCTTGGAGACCCCCTTGACCTGAAGGACGGTGTTGCTCATCAGGCGCCCCTCACTTCGCTGGCAGCGGCGCCGGCGCCGCCTTGCCGTGCTCGGGCGACGGCCACAGGCCGCGCGGCCGCACCAGCATGATGACGATCATCGCCAGTGCGATCAGCAACTGGCGCAGGATGGCGGCGTCGATGCGCCCTCCCGTCATGTTCTGGATGTCGCCGGCCACGTAACGCAGCACTTCGGGCAGCGCGGCGAGCATCACCGCGCCGAGGATCACGCCCGGGATGTGGCCGATGCCACCGAGCACGACCATCGCCACGATCATCACGCTCTCCATCAGGCTGAACGATTCGGGCGAGACGAAACCCTGGAACGACGCGAACATCGAACCCGACACACCGCCGAAAGTGGCCCCCATCGCAAACGCCAACAACTTCATGTTGCGGGTGTTGATGCCCATTGCCTTGGCCGCGATCTCGTCCTCGCGAATGGCCATCCAGGCGCGGCCGATGCGTGAGTTTTCCAGGCGGTGGCAGATCACGACGCTGAACACCACCAGGGTGAGGAAGAGGTAGAAGTACAGCGTCACCGATGGGATCTTGAACTCGCCGATCGTGATGCTCTTGCCGAAGTCGAGCACTCCGAACAAGGTCATCGAATCGATGCGGTCCAGGCCGCGTGGCCCGTTGGTGATGTTGACCGGGTGCTCGAGGTTGTTGAGGAACACGCGAATGATCTCGCCGAAGCCCAGCGTGACGATCGCCAGATAGTCACCGCGCAGCTTGAGCGTCGGCGCCCCGAGCAAGGCCCCGGCAAAGCCCGCGAATGCCGCGGCCAGCGGAATCACCAACCAGATCGGCGTGTGCAGGCCGTCGGGGAAGGCGGCCTTGAAGGCTTCGAAGTTCTCCGACAGGTGCGGCGACGCCAGCAGTGCGTACAGGTACGCACCCAGGGCGTAGAAGGCAACGAAACCCAGGTCGAGCAGGCCCGCATAGCCGACCACGATGTTCAGGCCCAGGGCCAGCAGCACATACAGCAGCGCCAGCGCCATGATGCGCACCCAGCCGTGGCCGAACTGCTGCGCGAACAGCGGCAACGCGATCAGGAATGCCGCAGCGATCAGGAATACGGCGAGCTTGTTTTTCATCATGGGGGTGCCCTCCTCACGCGCGGTCGGCGACACGCTCGCCGAGCAGGCCCGAAGGTCGCAGCGTCAGCACCAGGATCAGCAGGGCGAAGGCGAAGATGTCGGCGTAGTGGCTGCCGAGCACGCCGCCGGTGAGGTCCCCCAGGTAGCCCGCGCCGATGGCCTCGACCAAGCCGAGCAGCACACCGCCGACGACCGCACCGCCGAGGTTACCGATGCCGCCGAGCACCGCCGCGGTGAAGGCTTTCAGGCCGGGCAGGAAGCCCATCGAGTGCTGCACGGTGCCGTAGTTGGCGGCCCACATCACGCCGGCCACCGCAGCCAGCGCGGCGCCGATGATGAAGGTGGCCGAGATCACCATGTCGGGGCGCACGCCCATCAGCGCCGCAACGCGCGGGTTCTCGGCGGTGGCGCGCATGGCGCGGCCGAGCTTGGTCTTGTTGACCAGGTACATGAGTGCGGCCAGGATGACCACCGTGAGGCCGAGGATCAGGCATTGCACGACGCTGATCACCGGGCCGCCGAGGTCGATCGGGTCGTTGGGCAGCAGGATCGGGTACGGCTTGGGGTTGGGCTTCCAGATGATCATTGCCAGCGTTTGCAGCAGCAGGCTCATGCCCATCGCGGTGATCAACGGCGCCAGCCGCGGCGCATTGCGCAAGGGCCGGTAGGCGATCTTTTCGATCGCAAAATTCAACGCCGCGCAGACGACGATGGCGCACAGCAGCGAGATCAACATCATCAACCAGCCCGGCATGCCTGACTCGGCCAGCAGCGTGACCACGGTCCAACTCGTGAGCGCACCGACCATCAACACCTCGCCATGGGCGAAGTTGATCAGGTTGATGATGCCGTAGACCATGGTGTAGCCGAGCGCGACCAGGGCATACATGCTGCCCAGAACCAGGCCGTTGATGATCTGCTGAAAGAAGGTTTCCAAGTGCTGCTCCTCGTTCGGCTCTTGCGCGCCTTTTGCGGCGGATTGTAGGCAGGCAAGATGCGTGCCCCGCGCAAGGATTACCCTCGCGCAATGGACGCCACCAGAGCCCTGCCGACGAGCCTCAGGCGAGTCGTTTTCTCGCAGCTCTCCAGGGCACTGCCAGTCCTTGCCGGCCAATGACTAGGTGTACTGCGGCGTGGCCAACATGCGCGGCTGCATGCGGGCGCACCGCCAGCAGGTGGCCGCGTTCCCGCGTCTGGCGCGCATCCCCACTGCATTGGCGATGCGCTGCGGACTCGGGCGGCTCGGCTACGCCTTGTGATCGGCGTTGTCGGCCGCGGCGTTGGCATCGCGCAGACGGGCCAGTTTGTCCGCGATCTGCGCTTCGAGGCCGCGGCCCGTGGGCCGGTAGAACTGCGGTGCGTCCAGGCCGTCTGGAAAGTAGTTCTCGCCGGCGGCGAAGCCCTCGGCCTCGTCGTGCGCGTAGCGGTAGCCGCGGCCGTAGTCGAGCTGTTTCATCAGTTGGGTCGACGCGTTGCGCAGGCGCAGCGGCACCGGTCGCGTGCCGTCGGCGGCAACGAAGGCGCGGACCTCGTTCCACGCCGTGTAGACCGCGTTGGACTTCGGCGCGGCCGCCAGGAAAACAACCGCCTGCGCCAACGCCAACTCTCCCTCGGGTGAACCCAGGCGCTCGTAGACCTCGGTTGCGTCCAGGGCCATGCGCAGCGCGCGCGGGTCGGCCAGGCCGATGTCTTCGCTGGCCATGCGCAGCACGCGGCGCGCCACGTAGCGCGGGTCGACACCGCCGTCGAGCATGCGCACGAGCCAGTACAGCGCAGCGTCGGGGTCGCTGCCGCGCACGCTTTTGTGCAGCGCCGAGATGGTGTCGTAGAACTGCTCGCCGCCTTTGTCGTAGCGGCGCAGTTGCTCACCCAGCGCGCGCTCGAGCAGGGCCTCGTCGACCTGCGGGGCGCTACCCGCCACTGCCGCCAGGTTCTCGACCGCGTTGAGCAAGCGCCGCGCGTCACCGTCGGCATAGCCGACGAGGCGCTCGCGCGCGGCCTCGGTAAATGGCGCCAACGTGATCGCGGCACGCGCACGTTCGAGCAACTCCGTCAGCTCACCCGCTGCCAGCGGCTGGAGCACATGCACCGTGGCCCGCGACAACAGTGCCGAGTTGACTTCGAACGACGGGTTCTCGGTGGTTGCCCCGATGAAGGTGAACAGGCCTGACTCGACATGCGGCAGGAAGGCGTCCTGCTGCGCCTTGTTGAAGCGGTGCACCTCGTCGACGAAGACGATGCACGCGCGGCCCGCGCGGCGCGCGGCCTGGGCGCGCTCGACCGCGTCGCGGATGTCCTTCACGCCGCCGAGCACGGCCGAGATGACGATGAACTCGGCGTCGAACGCGCCCGCCACCAGCCGCGCCAGGGTGGTCTTGCCCACGCCCGGCGGGCCCCACAGGATCATTGAATGCAGGCGCCCCGCAGCGAACGCGGCGGCCACCGGCTTGCCGGGTGCGAGCAGGTGGCGCTGGCCGATCACCTCGGCCAGCGTGCGCGGACGCAGGCGCTCGGCCAGCGGTGCGTCGGACTGCGCGTGCGGCAGCGGCACAGCGTCGTCGTCGCTGTCTTCGTCGCTGTCTTCGTCGAATAGCGAAGCGGACATGGTGCTGCGATTGTCGCAGTGCGGGCGGCGTCGAGGCGCGCCTGCGCTGGCCTGAGCTACTGCGTCAGCACGTCGACACCCTTGGGCGCCACGAATCGAAACGTCTCGGGCTCCTGCGCGATGTTGGTCACCAGGGCGCTGAAGTTGAGCAGCGAGCGCTGGCCGAAGCCGTCGACCAGTTCGATGGCGGCCAGCGTCTTGCCCTTGAAACCGACGCGCAGCGACTGCAGGTTCGCGTTCTCGTCCTTGTCTCGCGGCGTGGCCTGGACCCAGTCGAGGCCTTGCGCGGTGGGCAGCGCGCGCAGCTCGAAATTCTTCTCGAGCGCGGCGCCGGCCAGCAGCGCCGCGGGCGTGGCGCCGAGC
>JANMSR010000255.1:0-8725 GCA_031389565.1 Burkholderiales bacterium | reverse complement strand
GGCCAGCGCGCCCTTGGACGCCGGGTCGAACACCACGCCGGCCTGACCGTAGCTCGGTGCTTCGGCCAGGCGCACGTTGCGCGGGATCACGGCCTTGAACACCTTGTCACCGAAATGCGCTTCGAGCTGCGCACTGACCTGTTGCTGCAGCGTGATGCGCGCGTCGAACATCACGCGCAGGAGGCCGATCACTTGCAACTGCGGATTCAGGTTGGCATGCACCTGCTTGATGGTGTTGACCAGGTCGCTCAAGCCTTCGAGCGCGAAGTATTCGCACTGCATCGGCACGATCACGCCATGCGAACTGCACAGGCCATTGAGCGTGAGCAGGCTGAGCGACGGCGGGCAGTCGATGAGCACGAAGTCGTAGTCGGCCTGCACGCTGGCCAGTGCGTCGCGCAGGCGCTCGTTGCGCCGCTCCAGGCCGACCAGCTCGACCTCGGCGCCGGCCAGCTCGCGATTCGCGCCGAGCACGTGGTAGCCGCCTTTGGCGCTGGGCTGGCGTGCTTCGGCGATGCTGGCCGATTCGAGCAGCACGTCGTAGATGCTGAGTTCGAGCTTGCGCTTGTCGATGCCCGAGCCCATCGTCGCGTTGCCCTGCGGGTCGAGGTCGACCACCAGCACGCGCTGCCCCTGCTGGGCCAGCCCGGCGGCGAGGTTGACCGTGGTGGTGGTCTTGCCGACCCCGCCTTTTTGGTTGGCGATGCAGAAAATGCGCGTCATGTCAGGTCTTTCGCCGGGCCGTCCCAAGAAAACCTGCGCCCCCGCGGGGGCCGCGAGCGTAGCGAGCCTGGGGGCTCCAAGGACTCAGTCTCGCATCAATCACGCACGAGGCGCAGGCCGAAGCCGATCAGGAACACACCGGCCAGGCGTTCGAGCCAGCGCACCGCGCTGCGGTGCGCGCGCACCTTGGCCGCGACGGCATTGGCAAACGCGCAGAGCAGCAGGCAGTAGACGGCGGTTATGACCGCTATGGTGGCGGCCATCGCGGCAAAGGTCGGCAGCCCGCGGTGCGTGGCCGGGTCGATGAAGAGCGGAAAGAAGGCCATGTAGAAAACGATGGCCTTGGGGTTGAGCAGGGTGATGAAGAACGCCTGGCGAGCGTAGTGGCGCGGTTCGATGCCGAACTTGACAAATTCGGGGGAGGCGCTGCCGTCGCCGCGCGAGAACAGTAGCTTCACGCCGATCCACGCCAGGTACGCGGCACCGGCGTATTGCACGAGCTTGAACGCCAGCGGATGCGCGGCAAGCACGGCCGCGACGCCGGCCACGGCCAACCACAGCAGCACCTGGTCGCCGACGATGACGCCGAACGTCGCCGCGGCGCCGGCACGCAAGCCACCCTTGGCCGTGGAAGTGAGCAGCGCGAAGGTGCCCGGCCCCGGCAGCGCGAGAAAGAGCAGGATCGCGGCGCAGAAGGCGCTGAAGTCGGTGATGCCGAACATGGTGACGAGTGGTTTTTGCGGGCGGGTGCGAGGTTACAGGATGCCCCATGGCTGGCCCGCGGCCACGCGGCGACAATTGCGCCGCTGCACGATCGCTGCCCCCATGCAAGAACACGGCCCCACACCGCCTGAAGAGTGCCCGCCGGAAGCGCCTGCGGGCGCCACTGAAACGCCTGCAGCGTCCGTCGCACCCGCTGCGCCCGAGCTGTCCCCCGCCACCTGCGGAGCCCGCTTGGCCGAGTTGTTCCCCGCGCTGTTCGGTCCCGACGGGCCGGTCAAGCCGTTGAAGCTGCGCATCCAGGCCGACATCCAGGCGCGCGCGCCGGGCCTGTTCACGAAACGCGTGATGGGCATCTTCTTCAGCCGCTACACCACCGGCAACGCCTACCTGAAAGCGCTGACGCTGGCACCGCACCGCTTCGACCTGGACGGCCAACCGGCCGGTGACATTAGCGACGAGCACCGTCAATTGGCGGCTGAAGAACTGGCACGGCGGCGCGACGTGCACCAGGCGCGGCGTGCCGCTGAACGCGATGCCGAGCGCGACGCGCAACGGACGCAGGAGGCGGTGTTGCAACAGGAGCGTGCAGCCGACGAACAGGCGCGGCGCGACCGTGCCGGGCTGCTGCGCGCGTTCGAAACCACCACCTTGACGCCGGCCAACTTCTGCGCCCTCAAAGGCCTGGCCGCTGCCGCGCTGGATGCCCTGTTGGCCCAGGCCCGGCAGGAGCGCACCGAACGGCCACCGGAGCCCGCGCAGGCACCGCGACGCGAGTGGCAAGAGCGGCAGGAGCGCCGCGGTGACCACCCGCGCGGACCCGACCCGCACCGGCGTGGCCCGCGCAACGACGGCGGTCCGCCCAAGCCGCAACGCTGAGCTTCGGCGACGACGCGGCGGTCATCGGCGCGGCGCGGGGCCCGTGGCGCCCGGCCCGCGTAGCACGCGCTCGACGAAAGGCCCCTAGTCTGCGGTGCAGGCCTCGCGGTCGAAGCGAAAGCGTTCGGCCAGTTGCCGCTTGAGCGCCGCGTATTCGGTAACCAGCGCCGGGCTGTGGCGCAACGCGTCGCGGAAGGCGAGCCGCTGTTCGATGCGGCCTGCGAGCCAGGGCGCGAGGACGGCTTCCAGCAGTGCACGCTCGGCATCGAACTTCGCCGGCCAGCCGGCGTCGTAAGGGACCAGCGCGATCGGCGCGTCCGGAGCGGCCGCTTTTGCGTCGTGCGCGCCGCTGGTCATCGCTACAGGACCGTGAGGTGCTGCGCCTTCGCGCCGTGCACGGCGTCCAGCGTGATCGCGCGGTCGAAGGTGACGAGCGAGCCGCCATGCCGCACGGCCAGCGCCAGCAGGTAGGCATCGGTGACCTGGTTGTGGCCGTGCAGGCGATCGAAGTTGAACAGCGTGTCGTCACGCAGCGAGGCGTCGTCGGGCCAGAAGGCGTGGTCGAGTTCGGTACAGGCGCGCTGTAATTGGGTGCGCACGCGCGCCAGGCCCAGCGGGCCACGGCGGCCGTAGCTCGGCAGGTTGAGCACGCGCACGACGCCGTTTTCCACCAACGGGCAGGTGGCGATCTTGACGCGCGGGCGCTGGATCAGCGCGTTGGCTTCGGCCGAGAACACATGCGCGTCGTCGAACAGGGCGACCCAGATAGTGACGTCGAGCAGCAGGCGGGCCATGAAGTGCCCTCAAATGCCTTCGCGCTCCATCAGCTCGCGCACATGCTCGGGCGTGATGACTTCGTCGCGCGCGGGTAGCAGGGCGTAGCGGCCGCGCAGTGCCTGGCGTGACGCTGGCGCGGTCGCCTGGCGCTTCGCGCCCTGGCGCACGAGGTTCGACACGGCCTCGCCCAGCGACAGCTTTTCGCGCACTGCGTGACGCTTGGCCACCAGTAAGGCATCGTCTTCGAGGTTGAGGGTGGTGCGCATGGGGGGCCTGTGAGCCTGCGTTTGCATCGTAGCATCAAAGTCGCATCAACGCATCAATGGCGCGTATCAATGGAAGTCTCGCGAGCGCGTGGCCAGCTAGCCCGGCGACGGCGTCATGTCGACCGGCCGGCGGGCGATCAGATGGGTGCTGCCGTCCAAGGCCCGCCACTGCCCCGCCACCGCCAGCACGCGCGAGCGCAGCAGCGCGGTTCGCTGGCGCTCGCGGATGTGGCGCCAGACGATGATGTTGACGCTGCCGGTTTCGTCCTCCAAGGTGACGAAGATGACGCCCTTGGCGGTTTCGGGCTGCTGGCGCATGGTGACGATGCCGCAGGCCCAGGCGCTGGCGCCGTCCTGCAGTTGCGCGAGTTGCTCGGCGCTGCGCCAGCCGCGCTGGGCCAGGTGGCGGCGCAGCAGGGCCAGCGGGTGGCGGCGCAGCGTCAGGCCGGTGGCGGCGTAGTCGAGCGCGATGGCTTCGCCTTCGGGCGCTGCGAACAGGTCGGGCTGTTCGTGGGCGCGTTCGACGATCGGTGCGTCGGCGAGCAGGGCGTCGTTGTCGATGCGCTCCTGGCCGGCTGCCGTCCAGAGCTGGCGGCGGCGGTGGCCAGCGAGGGATTGCAAGGCATCGGCTTGGATGTTCTGGGTCTACCGCGGCAGCGTCGCCGAGGGCGGGGTCGAGCCCAACGCGCCGGCGCAGGCCGAGCAGTACCTGATCAGCACTTCGGAGATCTCGCTGACCAACAGCGTTCGCGAGCAGACGCTCGATGCGGCGCAATTGCCGATCCGGCTGACCGCGCACAGCCCGTGCTTTCGCTCCGAGGCCGGCAGCGCCGGGCGCGACACGCGCGGCATGATCCGCCAGCATCAGTTCGACAAGGTCGAAATGGTGCAGATCGTTCAGCCCGAGCACAGCGACGCGGTGCTCGGGCAAATGGTCGGCCACGCCGAGGCCATTCTGCAAATGCTCGAGTTGCCGTACCGCGTGGTCACGCTGTGCACCGGCGACCTGGGTTTCGGCGCCACCAAGACCTACGACCTCGAGGTGTGGCTGCCGGCGCAGCACACCTACCGCGAGATCAGTTCGTGCAGCAACTGCGGCGCGTTCCAGGCGCGGCGCATGCAGACGCGGGTGCGCAGCGCGGCGGCCGGCCAGGCCGGCCCGGCGGGCAGGAGCGAGTTCGTTCACACGCTCAACGGCTCGGGGCTGGCGGTGGGCCGCGCGTTGGTGGCGCTGCTCGAAAACCATCAGCAGGCAGACGGCTCGGTGCGCGTGCCGGCGGCGTTGCAGCCCTACCTCGGAGGGCGAGAGATCCTGCGCGATTGACCGCTAGAATTGTCGGCTTCGCGCAGCTGCAGCAGCGCGAACATCGCGCAAGCGACGAGACCAGGAAAGGTGGCAGAGTGGTCGAATGGTTCGAATCCCTCCCTTCCGCCAAGCTTCGCAAATTACCCTGGCGTAGCCCCGCCGAACACGACCGGCAGCCCCCGCTGAGTCGGTCAGGGTCGGTGGCTGCGGCCAAGGGCCCCCGCGTTTCGATCCACGCTCGGCTTGCAGCGTTTGCCTAAACCGAGCGGTTTCGCTCGGTCAGTGGATTCAAGCCAGTTCGAACCGGATCATCCGGGCGATCGACTTTCCCGATGTGACCGCCGACGCATGACCCCAGCTCACCATGCGCTCGTTGCCGATCCGCAGCATGCCGGAGTGGTTGGAGAGATCCGCATCGTCCGCGGGTGATCCCTGGGAAAAACCGAGCCCGCGGCGCACGAGTTCCACATTCTCGGGCTTGCCGGTCAGGAAGGTCCACCTCTTGCCCACGCGCTGAGTCTGCATGTACTCGCGCAACGCTGCAGGGTCGTCCTGCTCAGGCGTGAGCGAGATGGAATAGAAATTGATATCGTTGGCGAAGTCGCCCAGGAGCCGCTGCGCTTCCAGGATGTTTTGTGTCACCGGGCTGCAGATGCCGCTGCAGACGGTGTACATGAAGTTGATGACAACCTTTTGACCCTTGAGCACGTCGTCGTAGAACCGCACCTCCTTGCCGGTGTGCGTGAGCAGCGCCACGTTGGGGAAGCGCTTCTGGCGCATTTGTTCACGCGGGCCTTGCACCGGCGATGACCTGGGGAGGGCCATCACCCCCGCGCTGACCAATGCCGCTGCGGCACCGAACAGCAGGCTTCTCTTCTCGATGATCGTCATGATGTATCTCCGATAATGTTGAGCGCAGATTGAATATTTGGACTTCAAATATCAAGGGACAGGGTTGGTATCGCCTACATCCCGCACCGCAAACAGCAGCATCATCGCGTGATCTTCATGGACGACGTTATGGCAATGAATTGGATAGACGCCCAAGTAGTCGGTGACCTTGAGGACAAACTCGACTTCCTCGCCTTCCCCCAGCCGCACCACGTCCTTGCGTGAGTTCTCCTGCGAGGTGGCCGCAATGGGCACGCCATTGCGCTTGATAATCCGCCCCTCTACGAAATGATGGTGGATCGGATGCGCCCAGCCGCCGGAGGTCTGGTAAATCCAACGCTCGGTGGAGCCGCGCTTCATGGTGAAGCGCACCTCATCGCAGTTGATCGGCCGGCCATTGACGTTCCATTGACCGTTGGTCCGATCGAACTTGAACGTGCGGGTGACGATCGGAGTTTCCAGCGGCGGCAGCGTGATCGGCGCGAAGCTCGTGATGGTGGCCGGGTCAGCGCTGGCGTCTGCGACTACCGCCCCGAGACGGAACTCGACCAGCACATTGGCCGGATCACCTGGCGGATTGAGCTCGTCCCGCGGACCCTTGCCGTCTGTCTGTACCAGGCGATTCTCGAGCCACAGCCGGGTTGCGCCCGCCGCTGCACCGCCCGCCGCAGTGAGTTTGTTGAAATCGACGATGATGTCCGCCCGCTCCGCGACGGCAAGCTTGACGCTGGTCACCTGCAAAGGTTTGGGCAGCAAGTTCCCGTCGTTCATGATCCGCCAGTAGGGAATCGACTGCGCACGGTTGTCCGGGTTGGTCAAAAAGAGCTGGTAGAACCGTGAAGGTCCCATGTCCAGCAAGCGCAGGCGGTACCTGCGTTTGGACACGTTGAAGAATGGCTGGACCTTGCCGTTGACCAGGTACTTGTCGCCCAGATGGCCGTCCGTATCGAACAGGTCAAACGCAGCCTGCCCGGTCATCGGGTCGATCAGCAGGTCGGTAAAGATCATCGGAATGTCGAACTGCGGAAAGCTTGGCAACCGGAACCCGGTCGTCTCGTTGCCGGTGTCGTACTCGTTGAACACGATGTGAACACCAGCGAGGCCTTTGTAGACGTTCTCGGCGGTATGGGCCTCGCGGTGGTCGTGGTACCACAGTGTTCCCAGCGTTTCACGGACATCGCCGTCGGGTGTGCCGGGGTTGGTGAAGCCCGCCCGCTTCATGTTGTAGTAGTAATCGTAGTACTGGCCAGGAAAGAAAAACCTGCCTTGCAGGAACGGGTCCTCCGATAACGCACCGAATCCCGGATCGCACGGACCGCCATCGCTGTCGGGTGCGGCATGGAAGTTGTGCAGATGCGTCGAAATCTGGTTTTTGCCAAAGCCGCCGCTGGGCGCGCCCTTCGGCAGGTCGTTGAAGCGGCGCACCAGAATGGCTGTATTGGCTCCCGCCTGATACCGGCTCACGATGGTCGGCATCGGCGTCATCGGCTTGTCGGTGTTGAGGTTAGCGCCGCCCAGGTTGGCGCCCCAGAAATTGATTTGCGGCTGCAGTTGGGGGTGGATCGACACCGCCGGAACTGCGCCGAAACGCTGGGCGAAAAAGCGCTGCGGCGGATTCAATGTGCGGAACTGATGGGGCTCGCCACGGCCTTCGTAGGGCATACCAGTAGAAGGATTTCGAGCGCGATTGGGCGCGACGGTTGGCGCTCGGCTAAAGGCCGGATCGGTCAATGGCCGCTCCGGCAACAGCGGCGTGATTGGCATCGCCTCGAGAAACGGCGTGGTCGACGGGCTGGGGTCCGGGCCCGTAAGGGTAACTCCCGCGGCCGTACTTCTGAAGCCAGGCGCCATCGCGGCGTCGGCGACGCCAGCGACGCTGGCCGGTCCGACTGCAAGCCCGACTTTCAGTACGGTACGCCGGCCTGGGCTGGACAGCGCTTCTGTGATAGAAAGATGCTTGTGTTTCACAGGGTTCCGTTCGCTCTCGATTGGTGACGAGTGAATTAGAACCAGCGCCGGCTTGGAAAGCTACCGCAGATGGCCCCTCGTTTAGTGGGGAGGGTCGACCGGTGGTTTGCACGCGTTGCTCACGTCGAGCCGGCCGGCCGCGGCGCTCAGTGAAAATCCCGCGAGCGCGTCGCCAGCTCGCCCAGCCACGGCGTCATATCGACGAGCCGGCGCGCGATCAGGTGCGAGCTGCCGTCCTTGGCCTGCCACTGCCCGGCCACGGCCAGGAGGCGTGAGCGCAGCAGCGCCGTGCGCTGGCGTTCGCGCACGTGGCGCCAGACGATGATGTTGACGCTGCCGGTTTCGTCTTCGAGAGTGACGAAGATGACGCCCTTGGCGGTTTCGGGTTGCTGGCGCATGGTGACGATGCCGCAGGCCCAGGCGGCGGCGCCGTCTTTGAGCAACGCGAGTTGGTCGGCGCTCTTCCAGCCGCGTTGGGCCAGGCGCGCTCTCAGCAGCGCCAGCGGATGACGGCGCAGCGTCAGGCCGGTGGCGGCGTGGTCGAGCGCGATGGCTTCACCCTCAGAAGCTTCGAAGAGCTCGGGCTGTTCGTGCGCGCGCTCGACGATCGGCGCATCGGCCAGCAAGGCCGCGTTGTCGATGCGCTCCTGGCCGGCCGCCACCCAGAGCTGGCGGCGGCGGTGGCCGGCGAGGGATTGCAAGGCATCGGCTTGTGCCAGTGCTTGCAGCTCACGTGCATCGAGCAAGGCCCGACGCGCGATATCGTCGACGCTGGCGAAGCCCTGCACGCGCCGGGCCTGCGTCAGGCGCTCGGCGGTGGCTTGCGACAGCGCGCTGACCAGGCGCAGGCCCAGGCGCACCGCCGGATGCTTGCCACCGTCGCTGCGCCGCTCGAGCGTGCAATCCCAATCGCTTGCGCACACGTCGACCGCCCGCACCTCGACGCCGTGCCGCTTCGCGTCCTGCACCAGTTGCGAAGGCGCATAAAAACCCATCGGCTGCGAGTTGATCAGCGCGGCCAGAAAGATCGCCGGCTCATGGCACTTCATCCACAGGCTCACATAGGCCAGCAGCGCAAAGCTGTAGGCATGGCTTTCAGGGAAGCCGTATTCGCCGAAGCCGCAGATCTGCTTGAAGATGGCGTCGGCGAACTCGGGGTCGTAGCCTTTCTTGGCCATGCCTTGCTTGATGCGCG
>JANMSR010000215.1:0-4351 GCA_031389565.1 Burkholderiales bacterium | reverse complement strand
AGCGCAGACAGCAGCGCCACCAGGTTCAGGAACTTGGCAGCCCGGTCGAGCGTCTGCCGCATTTCCGGCCGGCCGCTGGCGAGCGACTCGACCCGTAGCCCGCGCAGGTCGGTCGACTTGATCTGCACCTCCGCCCACTCCACGAAGGCGCGTACCGGCTTGTCGTCGGCGCCGGTCGCCGCGACGGCCAGGCGGTAGGTGACGCGGCTGGCCGGCTGGATCAGGCCGGTCGCGGGCAAGTCGGCTGCGTTCAGCAAGACACGCGGCGCGAAAGAAGAGAAGCCGGTGCCCCGGTCGGGTTCGTTGACGATGCTCTGCGCGATCCGCAGGCTCGCGTCTCCGAGCAGGAGCGAATCGCCGACCTTCAAGTTCAGGGCGCCGAGCAGCGCCGGATCTACCCACACGTTGCCGGGCGCCGGTGCGCCGGCGCGCGCGGCAGGCTGCGTGCCGGGCGCGCCGGCGACCGTGACCTTGCCGCGCAGCGGATAGGCATCGCTCACCGCCTTCACGCTGACCAAGCGCGACGCACCGCCCTGCGACTCGCCGGCCCGGCCCATGCTGGGGAAGCCGGCGGTGGTCGCCGTCACGAGGCCGAGCTCCCGAGCCTTCGCGGCGAACTCGGGCGGTGCCGGCTGGTCGGACGCGACGATCGCGTCGCCGCCCAGCAACTGCCTTGCATCGCGCGCCAGACCGCCGTTGATGCGGTCGGCGAAGAAGCCCACTGCACTGAGCGCGGCGACTGCCAGCATCACGGCAACGACCAGCAGTCGCAACTCGCCGGCCCGGAAGTCTCGTGCCATCTGACGCCAGGCCAGACGCAGGACGGATGGTGCCCGCAAGGCGGTCGGGACGGTATCGTTCATGAGGTGGAACTTACACGAAGCGTCGCCGCTCCCAGGGCTCCAAGGCCATTGCGGTGAACACTGCATGCAAGTCCTGCGAACACCGAAACCTGCGCCCGGTGCTGTAATCGGCACGTGAAGAACCCCGTGCTGCCACCGATCTTCGTCTCTCACGGCTCGCCGATGATCGCGCTCGAACCGGGCGCGACCGGCGCCTTCCTCAAGACGCTCGGGCCGGCGATCGACGACGCGTTCGGTCGGCCGCGTGCCATCCTGGCGGTCTCGGCACACACTGCCGCGCGCGCCCCGGTGCTGCTCGCGGGAAAGCGTCATGCAGCGGTGTACGACTTCGGCGACTTCGACGCTCGGCTGAACCTGCTGCGCTACGACGCGCCCGGGGCGCCCGACCTGGCGCTGCGGGTCACGGAGCTTCTCGACGCCGCCGGGCTGCCGTCCCACACTCTCGACCAGGGCGGGCTCGACCACGGCATCTGGACGGCACTGCGCTACATCTACCCGAGTGCCGACCTGCCGATCCTGCCCCTCGCTTTCGTGCCGGACGACAGCCCGGCGCAGCAGTTCGCACTCGGCGAGGCACTCGGTCCACTGGCCCGTGAAGGCGTGCTGATCCTGGGCACCGGCAGCATCACGCACAACCTGCGGCGTGCGTTCGCGGGTGGGCGGCGCCCGGCCCAAGTGCAGCCGGAGGTCGCCGAAAGTGCGGCCTTCCGCGAATGGATGCACGCGCGCAGCGAAGCGTGCGACTGGAGTGCACTCGCCGAATACCGTCGCCTCGCGCCTCACGCGGTCGACATGCACCCGACCGACGAACACCTGCTGCCGTGGTTCGTGGCAGCCGGCGCGGGCGGGCAAAGCGACGCGCCGGTCCGGTTGCATGCAGGCGTCGAGCTGGGCAGCATCGGGATGGACGCGTATGCCTTCGGTCCCGGCGCGCCGCAGCTGGCAGGGCGACTCGAGGCAGTCGAGGCAGGCGTTCCGAATCGATGAACGACATCCAGACCCCGGTTCATGCAACGCCGCTGTTGCTCACGGCGCGGCTCAGACTGGTCGCTTCGGAAGCATCGCTCGCGCCGGCGCTGCTAGATTTTCATGAGCGGAACCGGGTCCACCTCGCGCCGTGGGAGCCGCCGGCCGAGCCCGGATTCTTTACGCTCGGCGTTCAGGCCGATCGCCTCGACGAAGCGGCACGGGCGTTCGCCGCCGGGACCGGTCTTCGCTACCTTCTGCAGCCGATCGGCGACACCAGCCGCGTGATCGGAAGCATTCATTTCTCCAGCATCACGCGCGGGGCGTTCCAGAGCTGCAAGCTCGGCTATGCGCTCGACCAGCGGCTGGAAGGCCAGGCCCTCATGACCGAAGCGCTGCACTGCGCGATCGCGGAGGTGTTCTCAACGCGCATCAACCTGCACCGCATCCAGGCCGCGTACCGCCCTGAGAACTGGCGCAGCGCCGAAGTGCTGAAACGCCTGAACTTCCACGATGAAGGCGTCTGCCCCGACTACCTGTTCATCGACGGGCTCTGGCGGGTGCACCGCCTGGTCGCTTTGCTCAACAGGGGCTTCGTCGAGCCGGCGCACTGGCGCGAGCCGGTCTGAGAGCACGAACGTCCTCGCCGACACCCGACGAACTTAAACGCTCCCCACGAATCACGGCTTGGGCACGGCGCCCACCACACCTTTCACGAACCAGTTCATCGTCGCGATCGCGCCGTCGTCGAGCCTGCCTTGGGCCAGACGCAGCGTGCCCGGGTTGTCGACGAGTGGTGCCGCAAAAGGCTCGAAGCGGCCGGCGACGATCTGCTTGCGTCGCGTGTCGACGAGCGCCAGTGCGGCCGCGGATGCATCGGTGGCCAGGTGGCCGAGCTGGACCACGCCGTCTTTCATGCCGCCCCAATAAGGTTGCGGCTTCCAGGTGCCGGCCTGCACCGCGCGGGCCACCTGCGTGTAGTAGCCGCCCCAGTGGTGGGTGACGGCAGCGAGTTGCGCGTCGGGCGCGAACCGACTCATGTCGCTCTGGTAGCCGATCAAGCGCACGCCTCTTTGCTTGAAGTTGGCTTGCGCCGTTTGCGCAACCGCCGTCGAGCCGCTGTGGTTGGACAGCACGTCGGCTCCCTGGTTGACCAGCGCCTGCGCGGCTTCGCGCTCGCGCGCCGGGTCGAACCAGCTGTTCAGCCACAACACCTTCACCTGCGCCTGTGGGTTGACCTGCCGCATGCCCAGCGTGAAGGCGTTGATGCCCTGGATCACCTCGGGCACCGGGAAGCCCGCCACATAGCCGGCCACACCGGTCGTGCTGGTCTTGCCGGCCAGCACGCCGGCGAGGAAACGTGCCTCGTAGTAGCGCGCGTTGTAGGTGTTCAGGTTGGGCGCGGTCTTGTAGCCGCCGGCATGCTCGAACTTCACGCCGGGCTGATCGGCGGCGACGCGCAGCGCGGGCTCCAGGTAGCCGAAGCTGGTGGCGAAAATGAGTTGGTGGCCTTGCGCCGCCAAATCGCGCATCACGCGTTCGGAGTCGGCCCCTTCGGCAACGCCTTCGACCACGCGCGTGGTCACGCGGTTGCCGAGTGCCTTCTGCATCGCCAGCCGGCCCTGCTCGTGCTGGAAGGTCCAGCCGGCCTCGCCGATGGGGCTGACGTAAACGAAGGCGATCTTCAGCGGTGGTACGGGTGGTGCTGTGGGTGGTGCCGCGTTTTGAGCCGCAGCGGGCATCAGCGCAGCAAATGAGGCCGCCGCAGCCGCAAGCATCGCTGCCATGCGGCAGCGGGCGAGGTTTTTGTTCATGGTGGTCCTCTACATGGCTCCGGATGAAAGGCCGACGCGGCAGGGAGCACTGCCGCGACGGGGGCCGATTGTCGCAGGCGACGCTGGCGAGGAATGCTCGACAGCCCTTGCCCCTCCCGGAAAAACGCTCTTTCAGATGAGAACTATTCTTATTTGGAGTAGCATCGATTCAGCGTTGCGACCTTTGGAGATCAGCATGCCCCCTTGCCAGTTCGAGACAGAAGAACATGAGTTGCCTTCGACCGAAGCCATGCTCGCTTGCGCCCTGGCGCTGATGACCGGCTACAGCCAGGCGCTGCAGGCAGACCTGCATCCTGCGCAGCGGCTGACGATGGGTCTGAAGATTTCCGACAACCTGTCGGCGCTGGCTCAGCAGCCGATGCTGTCGCCAGGGTTTCAGCGGGTTCTCGAAGGGCTGCAACAGCGCTGGACTGCGATGACGGCCTGCACCATGCACTCGGCACCCGGCTGCACCCCTGACGATCAACTGCCACGTTTCACGCTGACCGCGTCGACGCTGCTGCACTGAGCCGACGCAGCGAAGGACCTGCGAAGCTGTCCAGCGCAGTCGGCTCGCGAAGGCCACGAAAGAACAGTCGAGCAACCTCCGACGTGCCGGCCTGAGCAAACGACGCAGCGAAGGACCTGCGAAGCTGTCCAGCGCAGTCGGCTCGCGAAGGCCAAGGAAGAAGCTTCGATCAACCACCG
>JANMSR010000201.1:0-11101 GCA_031389565.1 Burkholderiales bacterium | reverse complement strand
TTCCACCAACTGCGCGGCGTGGCGCAAGGCCACGATCTCGGCATGCGCCGTCGGGTCGTGGGTCGTGATCGGGCGGTTGTAGCCGGTGGCCAGCACCTGCGGCACGCCATCGACGTTGCGCATGATGACCGCGCCCACGGGGACCTCGCCGGCGAGTTGCGCGTTGAGCGCCTGGTCGAGCGCCAGGCGCATCGCGTACTCGTCCTGGGCCACAGTCCGGGGCGGGGTCGATTCACTCACGGCGGCGCACCCTGGTTGCGGTCGGCGCCCTTTTGCAATGCCGCGTTCGTTGCGTCGCGCACCTTGTTCTGGATCGCCTGGGCCTGCATCGACACCGTGCCTTCAACGATCGCCGGTGCAGCACCGGCCACGCCCCCCATCTGGCCCAAGGCATGCAACTGCTTCTTGCCGAGCGTGCCGACGATGGCCAGCACGACCAGCAGCGACATCACTCCAAAGATCGTTCGCATCGCAGACTCACTCCCACTCGATGGTCGCCGGAGGTTTACTCGACACGTCATAGGTTACGCGGTTGATTCCGCGCACTTCGTTGATGATGCGGCCGCTCGTCCGCCTCAGAAGGCCGTACGGCAGTTCGGCCCAGTCTGCCGTCATGAAGTCACTGGTCTGCACGGCGCGCAGCGCAATCACGAATTCATAGGTGCGACCGTCGCCCATAACGCCCACGCTCTTCACCGGCAGGAACACCGCGAAGGCCTGGCTGGTGAGCTCGTACCAGCTCTTGCCCGAGTTCGGCTCGATGGTCCTGCGCAACTCTTCGATGAAGATCGCATCGGCGCGGCGCAGCAAGTCGGCGTAGTCCTTGCGTACCTCGCCGAGGATGCGCACGCCCAGCCCCGGGCCGGGGAACGGATGGCGGTAGACCATGTCGTGCGGCAGGCCGAGCGCAACGCCGAGCTCACGCACCTCGTCCTTGAACAAGTCGCGCAAGGGCTCCAGCAATTTCAGCCCCAGTGTTTCGGGCAGGCCGCCGACGTTGTGATGGCTCTTGATCGTCGTGGCCTTCTTCGCGCCACTTTGATATTTGGCGCCGCCGCTTTCGATCACATCGGGGTAGATCGTGCCCTGGGCCAGCCACCTGGCGTTGGCCAGCTTGCCGGCCTCGCGCTGGAACACCTCGACGAACTCGCGGCCGATGACCTTGCGCTTGGCTTCGGGGTCGGCGACGCCCTTCAGGTGGCCGAGGAATTGCTCAGCGGCGTCGACGTGGATCACCTTGGCGTGCAGGCGGCCGACGAACATCTCCATCACCAGCTCGGCCTCGTTCAAACGCAGCAGGCCATGGTCGACGAACACGCAGGTCAACTGATCCCCGATGGCGCGGTGGATCAGTGCCGCGGCCACGCTCGAATCGACGCCGCCCGACAGCCCGAGGATGACCTCTTCACTGCCGACCTGGGCGCGGATGGTGGCCACCGCCTCGCCGATGTGGTCGCGCATGACCCAGTCGGGTTGCGCAGCGCAAATGTCGAGCACGAAGCGCTCGAGCAGCGCCCGGCCCTGGACCGTGTGGGTGACCTCGGGGTGGAACTGCAGCGCGTAGTAGCCGCGTGACTCGTCGGCCATGCCGGCGATCGGGCAGCTCGGCGTGCTGGCCATCAGCTTGAAGCCCGGCGGCAGCGCGGTGACTTTGTCGCCGTGGCTCATCCAGACTTTCAGCATGCCGTGGCCTTCGGCCGTGGCGAAGTCCTGGATGCCCTCGAACAGCTTGGTGTGGCCGCGAGCGCGCACCACGGCGTAGCCGAATTCGCGGTGCGTCGAGGCCTCGACTTCGCCGCCCAATTGCACCGTCATCGTGAACATGCCGTAGCAGATGCCCAGCACCGGTACGCCCAGCTCCCACACCGCCTGCGGGGCGCGCAGCTCCTGCGCTTCGTAGGTACTGGCGTGGCTGCCCGACAGGATGATGCCCTTCAACACGTTCTGCGCGAACGCGCGGATGAAAGCGTCGCTGACGTCGTTGGGGTGGATCTCGCAGTACACATGCGCCTCGCGCACGCGGCGCGCGATCAGTTGCGTGACCTGCGAGCCGAAGTCGAGGATCAGGATCTTGTGGTGGCTCATCAGGAAACCTCCGTGCTTCGCACTGCGGTATTCGCCTTGGGAGCGGCCCGGCGGCTCATGTCTGGGCGGGGTGCGGGGAATCGGCAACGCGCGCCTTGACGAAATGGCGCAGCGCGATCAGCGTCGCGGCGGCCTGCAGGGCGGCACAGAAGTAGTACGGCGCGCCGATGCGCCAGTCGCCCTTGGGCAGGTGCGACACGAAGCCCAGCAGTGCGGCGCCGATCACCGGTGCGGCGACGGCCATCAGACTGTTCAGCGACGACACCGCGCCCATCGTGCGGCCCTGGGTCGATTCATCGGCGGCGTTGGAGACGATGCTCTGCATGGCGGCCGTGACCGCGAAGCCGAGCACGTTCAAACCGATGACGACATACATCATCCAGCCCTCGGGCGCCAGGCCCCAGGCCAGGTAGCACAGCGACGACGACACCAGCCCCATCACCGCCAGGCGCTGCGCCGAAAAGCGCCGCAGCAGGTGCTTGAGCAAGAAGCCCTGCACCAGCGCCGACATCACGCCCACCGCGAACAGCGACCAGCCGTTGGCCAGCGGCCCCCAACCGAACTTGAAGGCGGTGTAGAGGACCCAGGTGGCGTGCAGCACGAACTGCGCGAGTGCGGACAGCGCCAGCACGATCACCAGCGCGCCGATGCCTTTCAATGCCGCCAGCCCCTTCAACGCCGCCACCGGATTGGCTTTGCGCCACTCGAAAGGCGTGCGGCGCTCGGCTGGCAGCGACTCGGGCAGCACGAAGTAGCCGTAGGCCAGGTTCAGCAAGGCCAGCCAGCCGGCGACGAAGAAGGGCAGGTGCAGGTCGATGTTGCCGAGCAGGCCCCCCAGCACCGGGCCGAGGATGAAGCCGAGGCCGAACATTGCGCCGAGCAGGCCGAAGCGTCGCGCCCGGTCCGCGGGTGGCGAGATGTCGGCCACATAGGCGTTGGCGACCGCCGCGTTGGCCATCATCGCGCCGCTGAACAGGCGCACGATAATCAGCATCCACAACGCAGTGGCCATTGCGGTGACGAAGAAGCTCAGCGCCAGCCCCGCAAAGCCGACCAGCAGGATCGGCCGCCGACCATAGCGGTCCGACAGCGCACCGAGGATCGGCGAGCCGAAGAAGTTGGCAATACCGAAGGCGAACATCACCGCACCGAACCAGAAGGCCTGGTCGGCCTGGCTGGCAGTGAAAGTGCCCACCAGCGGCGGCAGCACGGGAATGATCAGGCCGATCGACACCATGTCGATCAGCACCGTGATCAGGATGAACGGCATCGCCGCCTGTGAGCGCACGGGCGTCGCCGTCGGGGGCATGGAGGGCAATGCGCGTCACTCCATGCGGTAGTTCGGCGATTCCTTGGTGATCTGCACGTCGTGGACGTGGCTCTCGCGCACGCCGGCGGAGGTGATCTCGACGAATTCGGCCTTGGTCTGCAGCTCGGCGATCGTGGTGCAGCCGCAGTAGTGCATCGAGGCGCGCAGGCCGCCAGCCATCTGGTAAAGGATGCCAACCACCGAGCCCTTGTACGGCACCTGGCCCTCGATGCCCTCGGGCACCAGCTTGGTGGTGTTGGGGTTGTTGCCACCGTTGTCCTGGAAGTAGCGGTCGGCCGAGCCCCCTTGCATCGCCCCGATCGAGCCCATGCCGCGATAGCTCTTGTAGCTGCGGCCCTGGTACAGGATGACCTCGCCGGGCGCCTCTTCGGTACCGGCAATCGCGCTGCCCATCATCACGCTGTCGGCGCCGGCGACGATGGCCTTGGCCACATCTCCCGAGTAGCGCACCCCCCCGTCGGCGATCACCGGCACGCCGCTGCCGCGCAGTGCGCGGGCGACGCTGTCGATGGCCATGATCTGCGGCACGCCGACGCCGGTGACGATGCGCGTGGTGCAGATCGAGCCCGGCCCGATCCCCACCTTGATCGCATCGGCCCCGGCTTCGGCCAGCGCCAGCGCGGCCTCGCCGGTGGCGATGTTGCCGCCGATGACATCGATGTGCGGGTAGTGCTTCTTGACCCAGCGCACGCGCTCGATCACGCCGGCGCTGTGGCCATGCGCGGTATCCACGACCAGCGCATCGACACCGGCCGCCGCCAACAACTCGACGCGCTCCTCGGTGCCCTCGCCCACGCCGACCGCGGCGCCCACGCGCAGCTTGCCGTGGCTGTCGCGCGCGGCGTTGGGGAAGTTGGTCTGCTTGGTGATGTCCTTCACCGTCATCAACCCGCGCAGCTCGAAGGCCTCGTTGACCACCAGCACGCGCTCCAGCTTGTGCTGGTGCATCAGCGCCTTGCCGTCGTCGATGGTGGCGCCGTCGAGCACCGTGACCAGGCGTTCGCGCGGGGTCATGATCTCGCGCACGGGGATGTCCATGCGCGTTTCGAAGCGCAGGTCGCGGTTGGTGACGATGCCCACCACCCGCTTGCCTTCGAGCACCGGGAAGCCCGAAATGCCGTGCTGGTGCGCCAGCGCCGTCACTTCGCGCACCGTGGTGTTCGGGGTAATCGTGATCGGGTCGCGCAGCACACCCGACTCGTAGCGCTTGACGCGCGCCACCTCGGCCGCCTGCTGCTTGGGCGTGAGGTTTTTGTGCACGATACCGATGCCACCCTCCTGCGCGATGGCAATCGCCAGGCGGGCCTCGGTGACGGTGTCCATCGCCGCCGACACCAGGGGCAGGTTCAGCCTGATGTTGCGCGACAGGCGGGTGGCCAAACTCGTGTCGCGCGGCAGGACCTGGGAGTAGGCTGGGACCAGCAACACATCGTCGAAGGTCAGCGCTTTGCCGATCAGGCGCATGGGAAAAGGCTCCAGACGCAAAAGTCGATTATAGAGAGCGTGACATTGCACCGCTGCCCACGCGGCACCGGCGCCCTACACTGGCGCCCTACACTGCAGTCCGCAACCGTCGCTCTGTGCAGATCATGCGTCACGCCATCGCCGTCATCGCCACCCTCCTCCTTGCGCTCACCTGCGGCACGGCCTCCGCGCAATGGAAGTGGCGCGACGCCGCCGGCCGCATCAACGCCAGCGACTTGCCACCGCCGAGCACCGTACCCGATCGCGACGTCCTCGAGCGTCCGACCGATCCTCGGCTGCGCCCCAATCCGTCGCGCGCCGCGCCCGCCGCATCGGCAACGCTCGGCGCAGCCGGCGCGTCTGCGCCGTCGGGCGTCGATCCCGAGCTCGAGGCCCGACGCAAGCGCGCCGCCAATGAGCAGTCGACACAGCAGCGGCAACAGCAGGAGCGCGAAGCCGCGGTGCGCGCCGAGAACTGCAGCCGCGCCCGTGCGAACGTGGGCGCGCTGAGCGATGGCGGGCGCATCGTGCGCGCCAACGCGCAGGGCGAGCGCGAGTTCCTCGATGACAAGGCGATCGCCGAGGAATTGCAGCGCGCGCGCTCGATCGTCGCCACCGAGTGCCGCTGACCGACCCCGACACCACCGGCTGGCGAGCCAGCGTCGCGTCCGACATCGCGCACGCCTCGGCGGCAGCAAACTGAAGCGTCACCGGGAGTCGAGATCCCTGGATCATCGACGCCCCCGCCAGCACCATGCACCCACTCTCTGCCCTTGCCGCCTTGTCGATCGCCTTGCTCGGCGGCCTGGCTGCCGCGTAGACCGCGCCGATGCCGCCCGTGTGGAAGTGGATCGACTCGAGCGGCCAAGTGCAGTTCAGCGACCTGCCGCCGCCGCTCTCGGTCCCTGACAAAGACATCCTCGAGCGCCCACCGCTGCAACGCCGTGCTGCGGCGAACGCGGCATCGGCAGCGTCCGCCGCCGCGGCACTGCCGATCGGCGCACCGCGGACGGATCCTGAGCTCGAGATGCAGCGCCAACGTGCTGCGCAAGACCCGTCGGTCCTGCAGCGTCAGCAGCAGGAGCGCGACGCCGCGGTCCGCGCTGACAATTGCCACCGTGCCCGCAAGCACCTTGCCGCGCTCGGCGATGGAATCCGCATGACGCGCAGCAACGCTCAGGGCGAGCGCGAAGTGCTCGACGACACAGCCCGCGCCGACGAAATGCAACGCGCCCGCGGCGTCATTGCCGCCGACTGCCGTTGATCAGCGGCTTTTGAACGCCGCGGCGCGCAAGGCCGTGAGCGTCGTGCGCGGGGTGCTGACGTCCGAGTCGAGCGACAGGCAGATCAGCGTCGGGCCGTCGGCCGCAAGCGCTGCGGCGAACGCGGGCTCGAACTCAGCGGTGGCCGCCACACGCGCCGCATGCCAGCCATAGGCCCGCGCCAGCGCCGGAAAGTCGGGGTTGGCGCGCAAGTCGCTGCCGCTCACGCGCCCTGGGTACTCGCGCTCCTGGTGCATGCGGATCGTGCCGAAGCTGCCGTTGTCGACGACGATGCTGACGAGCTTGCCGCCCGTTGCCTTGCCGCTGCCGGCGCCATGCGCGCGCGCCGTGGCCAGCTCCTGCCCGGTCATCAGAAAGTCGCCGTCACCGGCGATGTTGACCACCGTTCGCTCGGGGTACAGCAATGACGCCGCCACCGCCGCCGGTACGCCGTAGCCCATTGCGCCCGAGGTCGGCGCCAGTTGCGTGCGGCCGTGGTGCTGCAGGCCAGGGTAGCGCGTGTAGCGGTGCAGCCAGGCGCTGAAGTTTCCCGCGCCGTTGGTGTAGACGGTGTCGGCGGGTGCCAGCCGCTGCACGGTCTTGATCACCTGGGCCATGTCGAGCGGCGTGACAACCGGCGCGTCGTGGTTGGCCTCGTAGTCGCCGTGCGCCGCGGCCGCCCAATCGGCCCAGCGCGCGGGGCCGGTCGGCGGCTCCAGCGTCGCCAGCGCCTGGCCCGCCGCCGCGAGCGAGCACTGCAGCAGCAGGTCCGCGGCGTAGACGCGGCCGAGCTCCTCGGCACCGGCATGAAGGTGGACCAGTTTTTGTAGCGGCCGCGGCACCGCCAGGTGGCTGTAGCCGCCCGTCGTCATCTCGCCCAGGCGCACGCCCAGGGCCAGGATCAAATCGGCCTCGCGCACCCGCGCAGCCAGCTTCGGATTGATGCCGATGCCGACATCGCCGACGTACAGCGCGTGGCGGTTGTCGAAGGTGTCCTGGAAGCGGAAACCGCAGCCGACCGGCAACTGCCAGGCTTCGGCAAAGCGCTGCAATGCGCGCACGCTCTCGGCCGTCCAGCCCGAACCACCGACGATGGCCAGCGGCCGCTCGGCCCGCACCAGCATGGCCCGCAGTTCGCCCAGTGCGCCTGGCGCCGGCCAGGCCTGGGCCGGCACGGCACGCGGCAGCACCGGCGCCGCCGTCGGCGTGCTCAGCATGTCCTCGGGCAGCACCAACACCACCGGACCGGGCCGGCCCTGCATCGCGGTGTGGAAGGCTCGGGCCACGTACTCGGGCAGGCGGTCGGCGTGCTGCACCTCGGCCACCCATTTGGCCATGCCGAGCGTGCCGGGGCCGAAGACCTGGCGATAGTCGAGCTCCTGAAAGGCCTCGCGGTCGCGTTGGTCGCCAGCCACCTGGCCGATGAACAACACCATCGGCGTCGAATCCTGGAACGCGGTGTGCAGCCCGATCGCAGCGTTGCTCGCGCCCGGACCGCGGGTGACCAAACACACCCCCGGCCAGCCGGACAGCTTGCCCTGCGCGTCGGCCATGAACGCTGCGCCGCCCTCGTGGCGGCAGGCGATGAAGCGGATGCGGTCGCGGTGCTCGTGAAAACCGTCGAGCACGGCCAGGTAGCTCTCGCCGGGCACGCCGAACGCCGTATCGATGCCCTGCGCGATCAGCGCCTCGACCAGCGCGTGGCCCGCCAGTCGCGTCGCGCTCATGACTGCACCCCGCTCGCCGAGTACGGCGAGGGACCCTCCGAGAGGGTCGGGCCTTGCTTGGGGCGGCCCGGCGCGGCGGCCCGTGAAGAACAGGTTGACACCGGATGTCTCATGCGGCCACCGAGCGCGTCATCGCCACACGCAGGCCGATCATCGAGGCGCACAACACGCCCAGTGCCAAGGCCAGCGCGGCGCCGAAGAAAACGCCGCCCGGGTTGCCGCCGTCGAGCACGGCGCCGAACACCGGCGCGGCCAGCGCAAAGCCGAGATCCAGGCCCGAGTACACGGTGCCATACACGCGGCCTGTGGCGCCCGGCGGCGAGGCACGCTTGATCAGCATGTCGCGCGAGGGGCCGGCCAGCCCGGTGCCCAGGCCGGCCAGCGCGGCGACGCCGATGGCCAGTCCGCCCGGCAGCCATCCGCTGCCCACCCAGGCCAACAGCAGCGCCGATCCGGCCAGGCAGGCGCCGATCAGGCGCTCCAGGCGCACGGCACGCGCGGCCAGAAAGCCGCCGAGCAACAGGCCCGCGATGCCGCACAGCATGTAGCCGGTGACGACGAACGAGGTGCTGGCCAGCGGCAAGGCATACATCCTCTGCAGCGCCGGGCCGGCAAAGGTCAGGATCGCCGTCAGTGCGCAGGTCGAGAAAAAGAAGAACGAGAAGCACAGCCAGACCGAGGGCAGGCGCAGAAACGCCAGCGCCGGCTCGCCCGCGGCGGCATTGCGGCCGGCCGATCCGCGCAGGGTGGCACGGTCATCGACCGCATCGCGCTGCCACAGCATCAGCGCCAGCACGGCCAGTGCCCACAGTGCGCACGCCGCCAGCGCCCAGCGCCAGGAGCCCGTCGCTCCACTCACGCCGAGCAGGACCATCGGGGCGATGGCCCAGCCGAGATTGCCGCTGATGCCGTGCAGCGCGAACGCATGGCCCAGTCGCTGCTGCGACACGCGGTGGTTGAGGATCGTGAAGTCCACCGGGTGGAAGGGCGCGTTGCCCAGCCCGGCCAGCGCCGCGGCCAACAACAGCCCGCCATAGCCCTGGGCCAGCGCGCCGCTCGTCGCCGCGGCAACAAAGCAGGCGAGTGCCGCAAACAACACCGGGCGCGCGCCGATGCGGTCGACCAGGAAGCCGGCCAAGGCCTGGCCGATGCCCGAGATGGCGAAAAACAGGGTCACCAGCAGCCCGAGTTCGGCATAGCTGAGGCCGAACGCCTCCTTGAACACCGGAAACAGCGGCGGCAACAGCATGTGAAAGAAGTGCGATGTGCCATGCGCCAGCCCGACCAGGGACATGGTCCGCAGGTCGCGGCCGCGAACGGCCCGGTCTACGGTGTCGGAGGCGTCGGTGCTCATCAGGCACGCTCCGCGCTGCGCGCTGCGCTTTCGCACTTGGGGCGGCCCGGCGTGCTCATCAGGCAAACTCCGCGCTGCGCGCTGCGGTTTCGCACTTGGGGCGGCCCGGCGTGTCTCATGGGGGGATGGTAGCGAGGCCGCCGAACCCTGTCGCAGTGTGAGTGAATGTGAGGCGCGTTACGAAACGCACCACGTGGGCTCCAACCGTTGCGTGTGGGCACGATTCACCGGGCCGCGGCGCTAGGCTGGGGCTGACCTCGGCAGTCCAGGAGATCAGACCATGTTGAAGTCTCTATTCGGCGAACTGACGGCCACGCCGATCAAGCCCGGCAGTCCGATGCCGGCATTCGCCGCCACCGCGGTGCTCGAGAGCACCGACACCCATCTGGCCGACGACGGCCGCATGGTCGACCGCCACCAGCAGGACCTGTTCGTCACCGGCTCGCCGGCGCAGGCCATGCGCGAGCACCTGGCCAAGGTGCATGCCACCAATGACGTGCGCACGATCACCCTGCTCGATCCATCGCGGCTGTGGGCGCCGGGTGTGATCAAGGCGCTGTCCGACGCCACCGGCCAGCCGGTGGAGCGGCTGCACCTGCGCGAGCAGGCCACGCTGCGCATCCTGGCCACGCTCGAGCGCACCGTGGTTCCGCGCCGCGGCGAGGCCACGTTGAAGATCTACCACGCCGACCTGCGCGTGCCCGAGGGCGAGAGCCTGCGCGTGCCGTTCGTGCTGATGGAGCGCAGCCAGATGGCCGCCGTGATCGTCGGTCCGATGCTGGCGCCCGAGATCGAGGCCATGTTGCTGGCCCTGCACGCCGCGGTGCGCGAGCCGAGCTGGCAATGCGAGTCCCTGCTGTTCCTGCTGCCGCCCAATGGCGCCTGGGTTGCCAGCAAGATCGCCGGGCTCGACTGGCCGCGCACGCTGCAGGTCGAAGTGCTCGACGAGCCGCTGATCGGCACTTCGTCGGTGTGGAACGCCCTGCTCGCGGCGTGGGATCGCCAGCATGGCCCGGCCGAACCACCGGCCGACCCGGCCGCACTCGAAGCGCGTGCGGTGGCGCGCCAGTTGCGCGCGCTGATGCACACCGACGGCGTGCTCGGCTGCGCCCTGGCCGATGCCACCGACGGCGACCTGCTGGCCGGTGAATCGCGTGACGCCGGCACCGACTTGGCACGTGCCGCCGCTGCACTGGCGCCTGTGCTGCGGGCGCACCAGCAGGCCAGCAATGCGATGGCCTTGCCGGGATCGCTGGACGAGATCGCGGTGGTCAACGGCAGCGTTTGCCACCTGATGCGGCCGCTGCAGCGGCGGCCGAACCAGTTCCTGTTCGCCCGCATCGACCGCTCGCACGCCAACCTGGCCCTGCTCAAGTTCAAGCTCGCCGAGGCCGAACGCAACCTGGGGTGAAGACGGCCCCAAGACGCCTCGCGGCGTCGCCCCCAGGGACCGGCACGGCCCCTGTGGAGCCCGCGGGCGTTCGGCGGCCGCTTGGGAGCGGCCCGGCACGGCGCCGAGAGCTTGACCACTGCGGTCTAACATTGGCGCTCGATTCCGATGCGGCGTGCCGCTTGCGCCATGACACAAGTACTTTTTGACTACACCCGCCAGGACGCCAGCGGCGCCAGCCGCACCGCGCAGGCCTGGGCCCGCGTGCCCTTGGCACCGCCGCCGGCCGAGCGGGCACCGCTCAAGGCGCGAGCGGCCGCACTGCTCAAGCAGCACAACGCCGTGCTTGTCGCGCACTACTACGTCGATGGCGACCTGCAGGACCTGGCCCTGGAGACCGGCGGCTGCGTCGCCGATTCGCTGGAGATGGCGCGTTTCGGCCGCGATCATGCAGCGCAAACCCTGGTGGTGGCCGGCGTGCGCTTTATG
>JANMSR010000177.1:0-15426 GCA_031389565.1 Burkholderiales bacterium | reverse complement strand
ATCGACGGCCACGAGGTCAAGGAGCCGATCGGCATGAGCGGCGGTCGCCTCGAAGTCAAAGTGCACATCGTCACCGGCGCGCAGAGCGCGGCCGAGAACATCGTCAAGTGCGTGCGCCGCTGCGGCCTCGAGGTCGACCAGTTGGTTCTCAACCCGAGCGCGTCGAGCCTCGCGGTGCTGACCCATGACGAGAAGGAACTCGGCGTGGCGATGGTCGACATCGGCGCCGGTACCACCGACGTGCAGATCTTCACCGGCGGCTCGGTGCGCCACACCGCGGTGATCCCGATCGCCGGCGACCTGATCACCAGCGACATCGCGATGGCGCTGCGCACGCCGACCAAGGACGCCGAGGAGATCAAGGTCGAGTACGGCGTGGCCAAGCAATTGCTCGCCGACCCGAGCGGGAACCTCGAAGTGCCCGGGCTGGGTGACCGCGCACCGCGCCTGTTGAGCCGCCAGGCACTGTCGGGCGTGATCGAGCCGCGCATCGAGGAGATCTTCTCGCTCGTGCACCAGGTGATCCGCGACTCGGGCTACGAGGAGCTGCTGTCCTCGGGCATCGTCATCTGCGGCGGCTCGGCGGTGATGCCGGGCATGGTCGAGTTGGGTGAAGACATCTTCTTGAAGCCCGTGCGGCGCGGCAACCCGCTGTATGGCGGCGCGCTGTTCGACATGGTGGCCAACCCGCGCTCGGCCACCGTGATGGGTTTGCTGGAAGAGGCGCGGCTGGCGCGCGTCCGCGGGCACAAGGTGGCGGCGCAGGCCGGTTCGGTGAAAACCGTGATCGGCCGCGCCAAGGATTGGTTCCTGGGCAATTTTTAGAGACGACAGACCAAGGGCTCGGCGAGGCTCGGATTTTTGGCAACTACTTTTCTTGACGGCAACTGCACTCTCACGAAGGAGCACACATCATGGCGATTGAAATGATCGAAGAGTTCGACCAAGGCACACGCATCAAGGTCATCGGGGTCGGTGGTGGCGGCGGTAATGCCGTCGAGCACATGATCGCCAACGACGTGCAAGGCGTCGAGTTCCTCTGCGCCAACACCGACGCACAGGCCCTGAACCGCAGCAATGCGGGCCAGATCCTGCAGCTCGGCAGTACCGGTCTGGGCGCCGGCGCGAAACCTGAAGCAGGCAAGGCCGCCGCCGACGAAGCGGCCGAGCGCATCCGCCAGGCCATCGAGGGCGCGCACATGCTGTTCATCACCGCCGGCATGGGCGGTGGCACCGGCACGGGGGCGGCGCCGGTGATCGCGCGCATCGCCAAGGAGATGGGCATCCTGACGGTGGGTGTGGTCACCAAGCCGTTCGAGTTCGAAGGCAACCGGCGCATGAAGGCCGCCGACATCGGCGTGTCGGAACTGGAAGCGAATGTCGATTCGCTGATCGTGATCCTGAACGAGAAGCTGCTCGAGGTCTTGGGCGAGGACGTGACGCAGGAGCAGGCCTTCGCGCATGCCAACGACGTGCTGCGCAACGCGGTCGGCGGCATCAGCGACATCATCCATGTGCCGGGCCTGGTCAACGTCGACTTCGAAGACGTGAAAACCGTGATGAGCGAGCCGGGCAAGGCGATGATGGGCACGGCGCAGGCCAGCGGCCCCGACCGCGCCAAGAAGGCGGCCGACCTGGCGGTGGCCTGCCCGCTGCTCGAGGGCATCGACCTCAGTGGCGCGCGCGGCGTGCTGGTGCTGATTGCGGCCAGCAAGGCGAACTTCAAGTTGAGCGAGTCGCGCAACGCGATGAACACGATCCGCCGCTACGCCGCCGAGGACGCCCATGTGATCTACGGCACGGCCTACGACGAAGGCCTGGGTGACCAGTTGCGCGTGACCGTGATCGCCACCGGCCTGTCGCCGGCCAAGCGCATCCAGCAGAGCACGCCGATGAGCGTGGTGCACAGCGCGCAGCGCACCGGCACCGACAACCTGCCGATCCTGAACACGATGCAGGGTACGGCGGGCACCACACCGACGGCGCCGCAGCAGGACTACAGCCACCTCAGCACGCCCAGCGTCTGGCGCCACGGCCGCACCCAGGCCGCGGCCAAGGTCGATGCCCTGGCCAGCAATGGCATGGACGAGATCGAGATCCCGGCCTTTCTGAGAAAGCAGGCGGATTGAGCTACAGGGCTTCCTTCGACACGCTCAGGACAGCCGGACATACAGGCTCAGCCCGAACGGCACCGTTCGCTCTGAAACGGCACCGTTCGCCCTGAGCTTGTCGAAGGGCTTCGCCCCTGCGGGACAATCACCCCCATGCTGCAACAGCGCACCCTGAAATCCCTCACCCGCGCCGTCGGCGTGGGCGTGCACAGCGGCCAGAAGGTCGAACTGACGCTCAAGCCAGCGCCGCCCGACAGCGGCATCGTCTTTCGTCGCACCGACCTGCCGCAGCCGGTGTCGATCGCCGTCAACCCGCAGGCCGTGTCCGACACGCGCATGGCCTCGACGATCAGCGTTGGTGGTGACCCCGGGGCGCCGAAGGTGCAGACCGTCGAGCACCTGCTGTCGGCCTGCGCGGGGCTGGGCCTGGACAACGTGGCCATCGACATCACCGCCGACGAGGTGCCGGTGCTCGACGGCTCGGCCGCCAGCTTCGTGTTCCTGTTGCAGAGCGCGGGCATCGAGTTGCAGAACGCGCCCAAGCGCTTCATCCGCGTGTTGAAGCCAGTGGAGGTGCGCGAGGGTGAAGGTGCGCAGTTGAAATGGGCCAGGCTCGAACCGCACCACGGCTACGTGCTGACCTTCGAGATCGAGTTCAAGCACCCGGCGGTAAACGCCACCGGCCAGCGCGTCAGCTTCGACATGGGTTCGGGCCGCTACAAGCGCGACATCGCGCGCGCCCGCACCTTCGGTTTTTCAAAGGACGTGGAAGCCATGCGCGCGCGCGGCCTGGGCCTGGGCGGCAGCATGGACAACGTGATCGTGGTCGACGACACGCGGGTGCTCAATGCCGGCGGCCTGCGCTACGACGACGAGTTCGTCAAGCACAAGATTCTCGACGCCATCGGCGACCTGCACATCGCCGGCCACCCGATGCTGGCGCACTACACCGCCTTCAAGAGCGGCCACGCGCTGAACAACAAGCTGCTGCGCGCGCTGCTGGCCGAGCCGAGTGCCTATGAGATCGTCACCTTCGACGATGCGTCGACGGCCCCGGCCGGCTTTGCCGAGCTGGCGCCGGCCTGGTGACGGCACGCCTTGCGCCATGCTCGCCTTTCGCCTCGTCATCGGCCTGTTGATGCTGTCGGGCGTGCTGTGCTTCGCGGTCTTCGTGGCCACCGGCCAGCCAGTGTGGCGCCAGCGCGGCATGCTGATCGTGAAGTGGACGCTGATCGCCGTGGCCGGCTTCGCCGCCGTGATCCTGTTCGAACACCTGAGGCCAATGCTCTGAGCCTATGACAATCTTCTACTGGGTCATGGGTGTGCTGACGGTGGGCACCTTCGTGCCGTCTGTTTTCTTTATCGTGCTCTACGCCGCGACCGGCGAAGACGGTTGCCTGCAGCGCGCGAGCGCACTCTTCAACTGGGCCAAGCTGTTCGGCCTGCTCGGTTTCAACATCGGCATCTGGGGCCACGTGGTGGTGGCCCTGTGGCGGTTCATTTTTCGCTGAGGACTCTGGTCTGAGGCGAACACGCCGTGCCTGAAGCCGGCATTGACCCCGTGGCCGCTCAGTAAGCCCGCCCGCGCCGGTACTGCGCGTGCTGCCGGCGCGCCAGCGGTGAGGCCTCGGCCAGCGCGGCCAGCGAGGCACCGGCATGCGCATGGGTGATCGCGATGCCCAGTGCATCGGCGGCATCGGGGCCGGGCGCGGCACTCAGTGACAGTAGCCGCGTCACCATCGCCTGCACCTGGGTCTTGTGCGCGTGGCCGCTGCCGACGATGGCTTTCTTCATCTGCAGCGCGGTGTACTCCGACACGTCCAGCGAGCGCGACACCAGGGCCGCCAGCGCCGCGCCGCGCGCCTGTCCCAAGAGCAGAGTGCTCTGCGGGTTGACGTTGACGAAGACGATCTCGACCGCCGCGCATTGCACCTCATAGCGCGCCGCCACTTCGCAAACGCCCTCGAAAATGATCTTCAGCCGCGCCGGCAAATCACCGCGGGCGACGCTGGCGGTCTTGATCGTGCCGCTGGCGACGTAGTGCAGGCGCGGGCCGTCGGCGTCGATGACGCCGAAGCCTGTGGTCTGCAAACCGGGATCGATGCCGAGGATGCGCATGGGCGATTGTCAGAGGCTCAGCTTGAAATACCAACGCACCGAATGGAAGAACACCGGCGCGGCAAAGCACAGCGGGGCCACGCGGTCGAGCAAACCCACTGCGCCGGTGACGCCGCTACGGTTGCCCCAATGGTGCACGCCGGCATCGCGCTTCAAGGCCTTCATCACGAACTCGCCGAGCGTGCCGCAGCCCGCGGCGATGAGCGCCATCACCAGCGCCTGGCCGGCCTTGAAGGGGGTGATCCAGTACAGCAGCGCGCCCACCAACGCGGCCACGAAGGCGCCGAGGAACCAGGCCCGCCAGGAAAAACTGCGGCTGATCTGGCGCGCCACCGGCCGGTGGCGCAGCCAGCGGCTGGCCAGTTCCTGCACCACCTGGGCCACGCCGGCGACGATGACCAGGAAGAACAGCAGGAAGGCGCCGCGGCCCTCGTAGCCCTTGAAGTCGAGTAGCAGCAGGGCCGGCGCGTGCGACAGGCCATAGACGCAGACCACGATGCCCCACTGGATCTTGGCGTTGCGTTCGAGGAAGCGGTGCGGGTCGCCGGCCATCGCGCTGACCACCGGAATGGCGAAGAACACATACACCGGGATGAAGACCGTGAACAGGTCGAAGTGGCGCGTGGCGACGATGGCGTACTGCACCGGCAGCACGAAGAAGAATGCCAGGATCAGGCTGCGGTGGTCACTGCGCCGGGTGTGCTGCAGGGTGATGAACTCGCGCAGCGCGAGGAAGGAGAACAGGCCGAAGAACAGCGTGGCACCAACCGGCCCCGACACCCAGGCCAGCCAGAACAGCAGGCTGCCGACCCAGACCGCGCGCAGGTCGCGCTGGAAGCGCCGCGCCGCGTCGCTGTGTGCGGCGGGGGTGTCGCGCAAGGAAAACAGCAGCGTGCCCAACGAGGCCAACACCAGCAGGCCGAACAGGGCCGCGAACAGCAGGGCGACCTGCTCGTCGACGCCGAGGTTGCGCAGGGCCCCGAAGCTCATCAGGCAACCTGCGTGCTGCGCACTGCGGTATTCGCCTTGGGAACGGCCCTGCGGCTCATCAGGCAACCTCCGTGCTGCGCACTGCGGTATTCGCCTTGGGAACGGCCCTGCGGCTCATGTGCTGCGCGGCCTCAAGGCGACGACGGCATTGCGGGTGCGCTCGAGAAAGGCGCGCTTGTCTTCCTCCACCCCCAGTTGCATCGGCGCGCCAAAGGTCACGGTGCACAGGATCGGCACCGGCACCACTTCGCCCTTGGGCATCACGCGCTGCACGTTGTCGATCCAGGCCGGAATCAGTTGCACCTGCGGGAATTGCCCGGCCAGGTGGTACAGGCCGCTCTTGAAGGGCATCGGCTCGCCCTGGTTGCTGCGCGTGCCCTCGGGGAATATCACCAGCGAGTCGCCTTGCGTGAGTGCGTCGCTCAGCGGCTCCAGCGGATCCTGGTCATCGCTGCCGGAGCCGGAGGCTCCCTGTGGTCGCGCGCGGGCCACGTACACCGCGTTGAACACCTCGCGCGTCAGCCAATGCTTGAACGGCGTCGCGGTCCAGTAGTCCTTGGCGGCGATCGGCCGTGTCTTGCTGCGCAGGTCTTGGGGCAGCGCGGCCCAGATCAGCACCCAGTCGAGGTGGCTCTGGTGGTTGGCGAAGTAGATGCGCTGCTCCGCGGTGGGCGGGCAGCCCTTCCAATGGCCTTGGGCCCCGGTGATCAGGCGTGCAATGAAGGCGAGCAGCAGGCCCATCAGGTCGGCAAGGGACATGCGGGCGATCGTAGCCGGCGCGCGCGGTGGCCCGCATCGGGGCTTACGGGGTGAAGCTGCGGCACACTGGCGGTGATGGACAAGGCAGCAGACAGCGCGGTGCGCCGGCGCCCCCGCGTCGTCGTCATCGGCGGCGGCTTCGCCGGGCTGTGGGCCACGCGCGCGCTGGCCAAGGCGGCGGTCGACATCACGCTCATCGACCGCGCCAACCACCACCTGTTTCAGCCGCTGCTGTACCAGGTGGCGACCGCGGGCCTGTCGGCTGGCGACATCGCCGCGCCGCTGCGCCACATCCTGCGCGACCAGGCCAATGTGGCCGTGCGCATGGCCAACGTCACGGCCATCGACGCCGCCGCGCACCGGGTGCACACCGACGACGGGGTGGCGATCGACTGCGACTTCCTGGTCGTTGCCAGTGGGGCTACGCATGCCTACTTCGGCCACGACGAATGGGCCGCGTTTGCGCCCGGATTGAAAACCCTCGACGACGCGCTCGAGCTGCGCCGGCGCATCCTGCTGGCTTTCGAGCACGCCGAGGTGGCGGACAGCGATGCCGAGCGCGACGCCTGGCTGACCTTCGCGGTGGTCGGCGGCGGGCCCACCGGCGTCGAGCTGGCCGGCACCCTGGCCGAGATTGCGCGCCACACGCTGGCGGGGGAGTTCCGCCGCATCGACCCGGCGCGTGCCAAGGTGCAACTGATCGAGGCCGGGCCGCGGGTGCTGGCGTCGTTTCCGCCCGAGCTGTCGGAACGCGCCGCGGCGCAGTTGCGCCGCCTCGGCGTGGAGCTGCTCACCGGCATGCCGGTCGAGGCCATCGATGGCCAGGGCTACCAGCGCGGCGGCGTGCGCACGGCAGCGCGCACCGTGCTCTGGGCCGCCGGTGTGGCCGC
Organism: Burkholderiales bacterium; assembly: GCA_031389565.1. GTDB lineage: Bacteria > Pseudomonadota > Gammaproteobacteria > Burkholderiales > Burkholderiaceae_C > CADEEN01. The sequence continues at coordinate 8,558 of JANMSR010000177.1, read as the reverse complement.
GTCAGCGCTGGGCGGCCTGCTCGGTGCGCCGCTCGACCGCGCGGGCCGCGTGCAGGTGGAACCTGATCTCAGCGTGCCTGGCCACGCCGGCGTGTTCGTGGCCGGCGACCTGGCCGCGCTGACGCAGGCCAACGGCCAAGCGGTGCCCGGCACCGCGCCGGCGGCCAAGCAGATGGGCGCGCATGTGGCCGCGACGATCGAGGCCCGCATCGCCGGCCGTGCCACCACGCCCTTCGTCTACCGCGACTACGGCAACCTCGCCACCATCGGCCGCATGGCCGCCGTGGTGGACTTGCGCGGCCTGCGCTTCTCGGGCCTCGTGGCCTGGTGGTTCTGGCTCGCCGCGCACGTGTTCTTCCTGATCGGTTTTCGCAACCGCCTGGTCGTGCTCACCAACTGGGCCTGGGCCTACTGGACCTACCAGCGCCAGGCACGGGTGGTGTTCGGCGCGGGCAGCCCACGCAAATCATGAACGCGCGCGGCCACGCGTTCATCGCCAACGTCGCCAACGGTTGCATCGCACGCGAAGCGAGCGCAGCGGGCAGGACAAGCACGGCACCGGCCCGCTCGCGCCTTCAGCGCGACTTGCCGAGGTTCATCGTCCAGTAGCTGCGGTACGTCGCGGACGCGTTGCCCGGTACGCAGACCACGCCGATGTCGACAAAGGCCGCATTCATGATGTTCGCGCAGTGACCGTCGCTGGCCATCCAGCCGTCGATCACCTCGTTGACGCCGGTCGAGCCGGCGGCGATGTTCTCGGCGTAGGTGTTCCAGTTGTAGCCGGCTGCCGTGATGCGCTGGCCGGCGCTGCTGCCCGTCGCGCCGGTGTGGCTGAAGAAGTTGCTTGCGACCATGTCGCGCGAGTGACTGTCGGCCGCTCGGGTCAGCGCCCGGTTCCACGCGAGCCTCGATGCGGGTGCGAACGCGCCATGGCTGCCGCAGCTCGCGCCGGTAGCGCGGTACTGGTTGACGCGGGCCACCACAGCGGCGTCGAAGTTGGGCAGGTTGCAGGTTCCGGTCGCGCTCGAGCCACTGCTGCCTCTGCTCGGGCTCGGCGCGCGTGCAGCAGGTGACGCAGCCGCCGCGGTCGGCGCGGCGTCACTGCCCCCACTGCCGCACGCAATCAAGACCGCGACGAGAACGGTCGCGGCGGGCGCACGCGATCGCGCCGGCGGTGAGAGCTTTGCATCGATGTTCACGCCCAGAGCCTAGCGAAGCACCGGGCGATCGCGCGTAATCATCGGTAAGGCCGGCGCCTGCACGCGTGCCTTGCGTGCGCTTCGTCACGGCAGCTCGTGTGGCATGGTGGGCGCAGGCGCCGGCCCAAGGACCTTGCCCGCGAATGCAGACGAGCCGCACACAGAGCTCTTGCATGACCCGATGCATGACCACGAAGGCCGTGATCGGTCCGTTCGCCGCGAGCCGCAGCGCGGCCTTCAAATTCAATGCCGGAAGTGGCGCACGCCGGTGAGCACCATCGCGATGCCGCGCTCGTCGGCGGCGGCGATCACTTCGGCGTCGCGCATCGAGCCGCCCGGCTGGATCACGCAAGACGCACCGGCATCGACGACGACATCCAGGCCGTCGCGGAACGGGAAGAAGGCGTCGCTGGCCACCGCCGAGCCGGACAGTGAGAGGCCGGCGTTGCCGGCCTTGATCGAAGCCATGCGCGCACTGTCGATGCGGCTCATCTGGCCGGCGCCGACGCCCAAGGTCATGCCCCCGGCGCAGAAGACGATGGCATTGCTCTTGACGAACTTGGCCACCTTCCAGGCGAATAGCAGGTCGTCGAGTTGGGCCGCGGTGGGGACCTTCTTCGTCACCACGCGCAACTCGCTGCGCGCAACGTTCTTCGCGTCGGTCGATTGCAGCAGCAGGCCGCCCCCGATGCGCTTGCAGTCCAGCGCGTTGGTGTTGCGCGCGAGCGGCACTTCGAGCAGGCGCACATTGGCCTTGGCGGCGAACACCGCGCGCGCTTCGGGCGAGATGTCGGGCGCGATGAGGACTTCGACGAACTGCTTGGCCACCTGCTCGGCCGTCGCGCCGTCGAGCGGCGCATTGAAGGCGATGATGCCGCCGAAGGCCGAGCTCGGGTCGGTCTTCAGCGCCTTGGCGTAGGCCTCGCCGACCGTGGCTGCCACCGCAACGCCGCAGGGGTTGGCGTGCTTGACGATCACGCAGGCGGGGCTGTCGGTGAAGGTCTTGACGCATTCCCAGGCCGCGTCGGCATCGGCGATATTGTTGTAGCTGAGTTCCTTGCCCTGCAGTTGCGTCCAGTCCGACAGCAGGCCGCGTGCGGGTTGCGCGTCGCGGTAGAACGCGGCGCTCTGGTGCGGGTTCTCGCCGTAGCGCATGTCCTGTGTCTTGCTGAGCTGCAGCGTCAACACCGCCGGGTACTGGGCGCGCGCCGGCACCTTGTGGCCAGCGTTTTCGGCGCCGGCCTCGAGGGCGGTGAGGTAGTTGGTGATCACGCCGTCGTAGGCGGCGGTGTGCGCGAACACCTTCTTGGCCAGCATGAACTTGGTCTCTCGTTGCACGCCGCCGGATGCCATCTCCGCCAGCACGCGCGGGTAGTCCGCCGGGTCGATGACCACGGCCACGTCCTGCCAGTTCTTCGCCGCGGCGCGCAGCATCGCCGGGCCGCCGATGTCGATGTTCTCGATCGCATCGTCGAGCGTGCAGTCGGCCTGGGCCGTGGCCTCGGCAAACGGGTACAGGTTGACCACCAGCAGGTCGATCGTGCCTATGCCATGAGCCGCGAGCGCGGCCATGTGCTCGGGATCGTCGCGGCGCGCCAACAGGCCGCTGTGGATGCGTGGGTGCAGCGTCTTGACGCGGCCGTCGAGCATCTCCGGGAACCCGGTGACCTCGGCCACCTGGGTCACGGGCAGGCCACTCTGCGCCAGCAGCCTGGCCGTGCCGCCGGTGGACAACAGCTTCACGCCGCTGGCATGCAGCGCGCGCGCGAACTCGACGATGCCGCTCTTGTCGGACACGGAGATCAGCGCAGTCAGGGTGGGCATCGGGAATTCCAGGGGCGTGCCGTTCGCCCGGAGCCTGTCGCAGGGCCGCAGCGCAGGCTTGGACAGGCTCAGCCCGAACGGCGGTGGGGCTACTTGAGCAATTTGTGGTCGATCAATTTGCGCCGCAGCGTGTTGCGGTTCAGGCCCAGCCATTCGGCGGCCTTGCTCTGGTTGCCGTCGACCTGCTTCATCACCACGTCGAGCAGCGGCTTCTCGACCGCCGCGATGACCATGTCGTGCAGCGAATGCGGCTCGGCGCCGCGCAGATCCTTGAAATACTGTTCGAGGCTGTCACGCACGCAGGCGTCGATGTGTTTCTTGGTCATGCACTCAGCTCGATCAGGTCGTCGTTGGCCGCGCCCGGTGTGACACGCGGCAGCCGTTCATGGGCTTGGGCCAGTTGTGCGAACCATTCGCTCACGGCCGCCAGTTGCGCCGCGCAGTCGTCGATGCGGTTCATCTCGGCGCGAAAGGCTTCACCGCCGGGCAGCTCGCGCAGCGCCCAGCCGATGTGCTTGCGTGCGCTGCGCACGCCACTCGATTCTCCGTACAGGCCGTAGTGGTCGTGCAGGTGCTCGGTGAGCCAGCACGACGCCTCGGCAGTGCTCGGCGGTGCGAGCTGAACGCCAGTGGCCAGGAAATGCAGGGTCTCGCGAAAGATCCACGGCCGGCCTTGCGCGGCGCGGCCGATCATCAGCGCGTCGGCCTTCGTGTACGCCAGCACATCGCGCGCTTTCTCGGGCGAGTCGATGTCGCCATTGGCCACCACCGGAATCGCCAGCGCGGCCTTCACCGCCGCGATGGTGTCGTACTCGGCCAGGCCCTTGAAGCCCTGCTCGCGGGTGCGGCCGTGCACCGTGATCATCGCCACGCCGGCGCTTTGCGCCAGGCGAGCCAGCGCGAGCGCGTTCTTCTCGCTGTCGCAGCGGCCGCTGCGCATTTTCAGCGTCACCGGCACGCCGAGCGTCGCGCAGGCCGCGACCACCGCATCGACGATGCGCGCGGCCAGCGGCAAGTGGCTCATCAGCGCCGAGCCGGCCCAGACGTTGCACACCTTCTTGGCCGGGCAACCCATGTTGATGTCGATGATCTGCGCACCGCGGTCGATGTTGTAGCGCGCCGCGTCGGCCATCTCCTGCGGGTCGACGCCGGCGATCTGCACCGCGATCGGCCCCGGCTCGCCGGCATGGTCGGCACGGCGCGAGGTTTTCAGCGAGGACCACAGCTCGCGCCGGGACGTGACCATCTCGCTGACCGCGTAGCCCGCACCCAGGCGCCGGCACAACTGGCGGAACGGCCGGTCGGTCACGCCCGCCATCGGCGCGACGAACAGGTTGTTCGGCAGCTCGAGCGCTCCGATTTTCATGGGGGACCGGGGGGGGGGAGGGTGCAGAAAAAAGAGGCGCAAGTATAGCCACCGCGGCGCCCGCCTTTGCGTCGAGCGCGCGGGCCCGGCGCTGCCGATAATCGGGCCCTGCATGGATGCCTGGATCGCCCCGCTGCTCACCGCACTCGCGCTGCCCAAGTTCGGCCTGTCGTCGGTGTTCGTGATTGCCCTGGTTTCGGCCACGCTGCTGCCGATGGGCAGCGAGCCGGCGGTGTTCGGGCTGGTGAAGTTGAACCCCGAGCTGTTCTGGCCGGCGGTGCTGGTGGCCACGGCCGGCAATACCGTGGGCGGCGCGATCACCTGGTGGATGGGTTACGGGGCGGAGCGCGCCTACGAACGCGTGAAGCACCGCACGCCGCACGAAGTGCGTGCCCTGCAGTGGCTGCAGCGCTTCGGTGCCAAGGGCTGCCTGCTGTCGTGGTTGCCGGTGGTGGGCGATCCGCTGTGCGCCGTGGCGGGCTGGCTCAGGCTGCCGTTCTGGCCCTGCGTGGCCTACATGGCGGTGGGCAAGTTCGCGCGCTACCTGACGATGACGGTGGCGCTGCTGTGGGTGTTTCCGGGGCAGTTCACGGGGTGAATCGCCGACCGCGCCGGGCGCGTTGCGGCCCGGCGCTGGATGGCGCCGGCGGGTCAGCGGCGGCCGAAGAACGCGCCGCCGAAAGCGCGATCGGGCGTTGTCACCGCGATGGCCAGTTGCGACGTCGTCCCGCTGCGCGTTATCACGGCTATGCCCGATCCGGTTGCGCCGGGCAGGTTGCAAGGGGCCGCACCGAATGTCAGGCTGACGTTGAAGACGTTCTTGCCCGACGCGCGTGCCGTGGCCGTACCGGTGATCTGACAGCCCAGAGATGTGGTGGTACTGAAGGCGCCGTTGCCTTGAATGTTGACGGTCCCGCTTTCCGATGACGAGAAGAATCCCGGCCAGGAGCCGGTAATGGCGGTCAATAGGGCGGTCTGGTCGTAGTCGTAGTTGGCGGTCGAGGCCGCGCTCAAGTTCACGCCGATCCCGGCACTCGAGCCCGCGGGCGTTGCGGTCATGGTCATGCTTGTGCCCGCCACATAGGCCCCGGCAATCGAACCCGAAATCGAGGCCCCTGTAGCGAAGTCATAACCGCGCAGGTTGCTGGAACTCAGAGCGCCGTTCGACGCTTGGAGGGTGCCTTGAAAGAGATCCGTCGGGTAGAACGAACTGCCGCTCGAGGGTCCCGCAATGGCCCAGAGTGTTCCATCTTCGAGCACGACGGCCTGAACGACTTCGCCCGTGCTGGCGGTGCCTTCCCATCCGCCCTGGACCGCAAATGGAGTAGCGGCGGGGCCGCCGCCGTCACCCCCGCCACCGCATGCGGCCAGCGTGCCTGCGGCCGCCAGCGATAGCAGAGCGGCCTTTGTATTCCTCACGAGTGACATGGCGGGTTCCTCTTTGATGGACTTCGGACCCGGCGATGGTATCCGAACGCAAACCCAAGTTGGGATAACCCAAACGAGGATCAAACACTCACCGCGTGATCTTTTCCATGCACGCGACCGCCTACACGGCGCTTCGGTCCCAGTTGACCGATGCGCGCGTGAGCCGGGGCGTGACGCAGGCGGAGCTGGCGGCGCGGCTGGGATGCCCGCAATCGACGGTATCGAAGGTCGAGCGCGGGGAGCGTCGGCTGGCCGTTCCGGAGTTCCTGGTCTGGACCGCCGTGCTCGGCGTCGATGTCCATGCGTTCATCGACGAGTACCTTGCGACGGTCAAGCGATCGGCAGTCCTGGGCCATGCCCTGCGCGGAGCCAGTCGCCCCAAGACGCGCAGAGCATCTCGCTGATCCTGCGTGGAGTCGACACAGACGACCGTGCTTGCGCCGGGGGAGGACAGATCGACCTGGTGCGGTCAGTCTGAGTCGGTCGGTCAGTCGGTCTTGACGGCCTATAACGCGACACGTTATGCTGGCTCATGATCGCGAGCTTCGCGGACAAGGAGACCGAGCGCGTATGGCAGGGCCTTGTGTCGCGGCGCTTGCCGGCGTCGATTCAGGCCAAGGCGAGATTGAAGTTGCGCATGCTGCATGCGGCGGTTCGCCTCGACGACCTGCGCATCCCGCCGGCGAACCGGCTCGAAGCCCTGGCCGGCGACCGCAAGGGGCAGTACAGCATCCGCGTCAACGAGCAATGGCGCCTGTGTTTTCGCTGGCAAAGCGGCCAGGCCAGCGAGGTGACCATCGTCGACTATCACTGAGGTGTGTATGAGAAACCCGAAGACCCTGCCCAATGTCCACCCCGGGGAGGTGCTCGATCAGGAGTTCCTGCGGCCGATGGGCCTGAGCCAGAATGCACTGGCCCGCGCCACAAGCGTGCCGCCGCGGCGCATCAATGAGATCGTGCTCGGCAAGCGCGCCGTCACGGCCGATACGGCGCTGCGCCTGGCGCGCGCATTCGGTACGTCGGCCGAGTTTTGGATGAATCTACAGGCCAGCTACGACCTCGAAGAAACGGCCCGCGCGCTCGGGCCTGCGTTGGCGGAATTGGAACCCATCGCGGCCTGAAAGAAACACAGGGATTGCCGCCGAGGAGATTCGATGAAGACGCCAACCTACGACGACCTCGCCACCCACTACACGCGCCTGCACCACTTCCAGCACCTGGCCTCGATCGCCTGGTGGGACCAGGCGGCCAACATGCCGCCCAAGGGCAACGAGTCGCGCGCCGCGGCGCTGTCCGAGCTGGCCGCGCTGATGCACCGCATGCGCACCGACGCCACGCTGTCCGAGCGCCTGTTGCGGGCCGAGCAGGAGCCGCTGTCGGACCACCAGCGCGCCAACCTGCGCGAGATCCGGCGTGATTGGCGCAATGCGAATGCGCTGCCGACCGGGCTGGTGCAGCGCCGCCAGCTCGCCACCTCGCGCTGCGAGCATGCCTGGCGCAGTCTGCGCCCGGCCAACGACTGGAAGGGCTTTGTCGAACACTGGCGGCCGGTGCTGGCGATCGCGCGCGAAGAGGCTGGGTTGCTGTCGCAGCAAACCGGTCTCGGCAAATACGACGCGTTGATGGACCGGTACGAGCCGGGCATGACCTGCGCCACGGTCGACCGCGTGTTCGGCGAGCTGCGGCAGTGGCTGCCGGGCTTGATCGAGCGCGTGATCGCGCGCCAGTCGCGCCAGGCGGTGATCGAGCCGGCGGGCCCGTTTGCGCTCGACGCTCAGCGTGCGCTGTGCCAGCGCATGGTGCGCCGCCTGGGCTTTGATTTCGAGGCCGGCCGCCTGGACACCAGCACGCACCCGTTCTCCGGCGGCGTGCCAGAAGACGTGCGCATGACCACGCGCTACCACGAAGACCAGTTCCTGCCGGCGCTGATGGGCACGGTGCACGAAACCGGCCATGGCCGCTATGAGCAGAACCGGCCGCGCGCCTGGCTCGGCCAGCCGGTCAGCGAGGCGCGCTCGATGGCCATCCACGAAAGCCAGTCGCTCGCCTTCGAGATGCAGCTTGGCGGTCACGCCGGATTCGCCGAGGTGCTGTCGCCGATGCTGGCCGACGCCTTCGGCGGGCAGCCTGCGTTCGAGCCCGGCAACCTGCACCGGCTGCTCACGCGCGTGCACCGCGGGCTGATCCGCGTCGACGCCGACGAGCTCACCTACCCGGCGCACGTGATCCTGCGCTACGAGATAGAGCGGCCCCTGATCGAGGGCCAGATCGAGCCCGAAGATGTGCCGGCGCTGTGGGACGCGAAGATGACCGAGCTGCTCGGGCTGGACACGCGCGGCAACTTCCAGAACGGGCCGATGCAGGACGTGCACTGGCCCGAGTCCCTCTTCGGCTATTTCCCGTGCTACTCGCTCGGCGCGATGTATGCGGCGCAGTGGTTTGCGGCCATGCGGCGGGCACTGCCTGACATCGACGCGCGCATCTCGACCGGTGACTGGGACCTGATGTTCGATTGGCTGCGCGACAACATCTGGTCGCAGGCGTCGCGTTGGTCGACCGACGAGCTGGCAGTGCGCGCCAGTGGCGAGGTCTTGAATCCGGCGCACTTCAGGGCCCACCTCGAATCCAGATACCTCGGCTGACGTGCCGCCCTGCCGGGGTGCAGCCCGGCAGGCGAGTCCACGCCCGAGTCGGGGGGGGGGGGGGGGCCGCGGCGCCCGCCCGCGGGGGGGGTACCCCCC
>JANMSR010000190.1:0-3789 GCA_031389565.1 Burkholderiales bacterium | reverse complement strand
CGCACCATGCCCAGTCACGGCTACAACGAAGCTGACACCCGCGCCAAGCTAATTGACCCCGCGCTTCACACGGCGTGACCAGCAATCAGCTCGAGCGCGCACATTCATGGCCCTGATGCAGCGCGAAGGCATGACCGCGACCGTCAGTTCGATCCACATCAACGGCTGGTACGGCGCGCACACCAAGCTGTCGGGTGCGCGCTGGATGCTGCAGCGCCTGTTCGGCCGCGACCTCGACGCCGAGCGCGAACGCTGGGTCTGCGTCGGCGACTCGCCCAACGACCAGGCGATGTTCCGCCACTTTGCGCTCTCGGTCGGCGTGGCCAACCTGATGCACTTTGCTGCCCAGCTCGACGACTGGCCGGCGTACCTGACCCGCGGCGAGCGTGGCGAGGGTTTTGCCGAGGTGGCGCGCGCGCTGATCGCGGCCCGCGCGCCGGTATGACCGGTCCGCGCTCGCCGCTGCTGACCGCCGCGGCGCTGGCGCTCGGGGCCGCGGTATCACTCGGCCTGGCGCGGTTTTCGTATGCGCTGCTGCTGCCGCCGATGCGCGCCGACCTCGACTGGAGCTACCTGACCGCCGGGGCGATGAACACCGTCAACGCCGCCGGCTACCTGGTGGGTGCCTTGCTGGCGCCACGCTGGCTGGCCCGCCACGATGCCCGCGCGCTGATGCTGGCCGGCATGGTGGCCGCCGCATTGCTGCTGGCCGCCCACGGCCTGGCCCGCGGTGACGCGGCGCTGTATGCGCTGCGCGGGCTGACGGGGTTGGCCAGCGCAGCCACATTCGTCGGCGGCGGCCTGCTGGCCGCGCGGCTGTGCAGCGCGCCGTCGGCGCCGGCCGGGCTGGTGCTCGGTCTGTACTACGGTGGCACGGGAGTGGGCATCGTCGCGTCGGCGCTGTTGGTGCCGCCGCTGACCGACCTGCCGGCCAGCGCGCTGCTGGGCGTCGCCGGCTGGCGCTGGGCCTGGGCGGCACTGGCCGCGGTCGCGCTGCTGGCCACGGGCGTGGCCGCGCGCGCCACCCGGTCGCTCAGCGCCACCGCCGCCGCGCCCGGCGCGCGCGGCGCGTTCGACTGGCGACCGTTCGGCTTCGGCCTGGCCGCGTACCTGTTGTTCGGCCTCGGCTACATCGGCTACATGACCTTTGTGATCACACTCTTGCGCGAGCAGCAGCTTGCGGCGGCGCAGATCGTGGCCTTCTATGTGCTGCTCGGTGTCGGCGTGATCGCGTCGTCGTGGCTGTGGGCGGGTTTGCTGCAGCGCCACCGCGGCGGCTTGCCGCTGGCCCTGCTCAACGGCCTGCTCGCGCTGGCCACGCTGATGCCCGTGCTGAGCGCGCAGCCGCTGGTGGTGTTCACGTCGGGCGCGCTGTTCGGCAGCGTGTTCCTGTCGCTGGTGGCGTCGACCACGGCGCTGGTGCGGCACAACCTGCCGCCGTCGGCGTGGCCGGGCGGCATCGCCGCGTTCACGGTCGTGTTTGCGGCCGGCCAGATCGTCGGACCCAGCCTCGTGGGCTGGGTCGCCGACGGGCCGGGCGGGCTGGCGCGCGGCTTCGTCGTCTCGGCCGCGGTGCTGGCACTGGGCTCGATACTGGCCACGCAGCAGCGGCCGGTCGATCGCGCCCTGCCTGCCGGGCCTGTTTAGTCTGCAGCCACCGAGTGGTGGGCCATCAACTCGAGCGCCTTGACCAGCGCCGAGTGGTCGAGCTCGGCCATGCCGTTGGCTGCGCAGACCTGCATCAGTTGCGCTGCGCCGGCCGTCTGCGGCAGAGCGACGCCGATCGAGCGCGCGCCGGCCAGTGCCAGTGCCAGGTCCTTCTGGTGCAGCGCGATGCGAAAGCCGGGGTTGAAGCTGCGCTTGATCATTCGTTCGCCGTGGACTTCGAGAATGCGCGACGCCGCAAAGCCGCCCATCAGCGCCTGGCGCACCTTGGCCGGGTCCGCGCCCGCCTTGCTGGCGAAGACCAGGGCCTCGCTCACGGCGGCGATGTTCAGCGCGACGATGATCTGGTTGGCGACCTTGCAGGTCTGGCCGTCGCCGTTGCCGCCGATCAGGGTGATGTTCTTGCCCATCAACTGGAACAGCGGCAGCACGCGGTCGAACGCGGCCTGCGACCCGCCGACCATGATCGTCAGGCTGGCGGCCTTGGCCCCGACTTCGCCGCCCGAAACCGGCGCGTCGAGGTAGTCGCAGCCGAGTTCGTTGATGCGCTTAGCGAAGGCTTTGGTCTCGATCGGAGAGATGCTGCTCATGTCGACGACGGTCTTGCCCGCCGACAAGCCGTCGCAGACGCCGTTCTCGCCGAACAGCACGGTTTCCACGTCGGGCGTGTCGGGCACCATCGTGAGAATGATGTCGGCGCGGCGCGCCACCTCGGCCGCATTGGCGCAGGCCACCGCGCCGGCGTCGGCCAGCGCCTGCGGCACCTTGCTGCGCGTGGCGACGAACAGTTCGTGGCCGGCAGCGCGCAGGTGGCCGGCCATCGGTGCGCCCATGATGCCGAGACCGATGAATCCGAGTTTCATAGGAGTGCTCCTGAAGGGGTTGCTCAGGCGCGCATCGCGCTGAGCATTTGCTGCGAACCGGCGGCGAGCAGGCGCGCGTCGGAGCTGAGGGTGACGAAGCGAAAGCCCTTGGCACTGCGCGCGCGGGCCACGTCGGGCCGGCCGTTGTGCACGCCGGCCACCACGCCATGCGCGGTGGCGCGTTCCAGGATGTAGTCGATGGCCTGCGCGACGGGCGGGTCGACATCGTCGAAAGCCGGCGTGCAGCCGAGCGCGAGCGACAAATCCGACGGGCCGATATAGATCGCGTCCAGCCCCTCGACGGAAAGGATCGCGTCGAGGTTGTCCAGGGCCTGCGCGGTTTCTATCATCGCGAAGCGCACGACGGTGTCGTTGGCGTGCTGCGCATAGTCGGCGCCGCCGTACAGCGTGGCCCGCACCGGGCCGAAGCTGCGCGTGCCCTTGGGCGCGTAGTTCGTCCAGGCGACGAACTTCTGCGCGTCTTCGCGCGTGTTCACCATTGGGCAGATCAGGGCGTAGGCGCCAGCGTCCAGGCTCTTCATGATAATGCCGGGCTCGAGCCAGGGCACGCGCACGACGGGCACCGTGGGCGTGGTCGAGATCGACTGCAGCATCGTGACCATCGCGGCGTAGTCGATCACGCCATGCTGCAAGTCGATGGTCAGCGTGTCCCAGCCCTGGTGGGCCATGACTTCGGCCGAAAAGCTGTTCGGGATGGCGAGCCAGCCGTTGACGGCGGTCTGGCCTTGCTTCCACAGTGTGCGCAGGCGGTTTTCTCGCATCGAGGTGCTCCTTGGGTCAGCGGACCATGCAGGGCCGCTTGGGGTCGAACTGCCAGTTCGGGATCAGGGCCTGCATCGCGACCGCGTCATCGCGGGCGCCCAGGCCGTGCTGCAGGTAGAGTTGGTGTGCTTTCTCGACCTCGGCCATGTCGAGCTCGATGCCCAGGCCCGGTTGTTTCGGCACCTGCACATGGCCACCGACGATCTGCAGCGGCTCCTTGGTCAGGCGCTGGCCGTCCTGCCAGATCCAGTGCGTGTCGATCGCCGTCACCTTGCCGGGCGCCGCGGCGCCGACCTGGGTGAACATCGCCAGCGAGACGTCGAAGTGGTTGTTCGAATGCGAGCCCCAGGTCAGGCCCCAGTCGCGGCAGGTCTGGGCCACGCGCACGCTGCCCGCCATGGTCCAGAAGTGCGGGTCGGCGAGCGGAATATCGACCGATTGCAATGCCAGCGCGTGGCTCAACTGCCGCCAGTCGGTG
>JANMSR010000158.1:0-7828 GCA_031389565.1 Burkholderiales bacterium | reverse complement strand
GCACCGCGGTGACTCGATGCCTCTCCAATGCCGGGAGGTTGCCTGATGAGCCGCCGGGCCGTCCCCAAGGCGAATACCGAAGCGCGCAGCGCGCAGGTTGCCTTATGAGCGCGCCGGGCCGCCCCAAGCGCGAAACCGCAGCGCGCAGCGCGCAGGTTGCCTGATGAGCGTTTCCGCCCGCTCGGTGCTGGCGGGGATCGCTGGGGTCGCGCTGGCCTCGGTGGCGGCGGCACTGGTCTCGCAGCATGTTTTCGACATGCAGCCCTGCCCGTGGTGCGTGTTGCAGCGGCTGATCTTCGTGGCGATCGCGCTGGTGGCGGTGGCCGGGCTGGCCTGGCGCTCGGCCAGCGGTCGCCGTGCCATCGCATTCGCCTTGATGGCGCTTTGCAGCGTCGGCATCGCAGCCGCGCTGTGGCAGCATTTCGTCGCGGCCGCCAGTGCGTCGTGCAACCTGACCCTGGCCGACCGCATCCTCTCGGGCAGTGGGCTCGATGCGTTGCTGCCCGAAGTCTTCCAGGCCCGGGCAACCTGCGCCGACGCTGCGGTCGACCTGCTCGGCGTACCCTACGCGTTCTGGAGCCTGGCGCTGTTCGTTGGCATCGAAGCGGTTGCGGTCTGGTGGCTGCTGCGCGACCGCTTCAACGCAACCCCGCGTTGATTTTCTCCAGCGCGCCAGCGCCGGGGCACAGCTCGGGCTCGGCCAGGCGGTTCAGCGGCGTGGCGCAGGTGTTGAGCGCGGCATGCAGATCGGCTGCGCCGGATTCGACGTAGAACAACCCGGTTGCCACCTCGCCCTTCGCGCCCAGGCTTTGCACCAGGCTCAAGGCGGCGAGGCGGTCGGTGGGGTCGAAATCGGCGCACAGCTTGCGCAGCCGCATCACACTGCCGTCGGCCTGTGGCAGGTCGATCGCTTCGCCAGGCGCCGGCGAGGCGTTCACTTCCTTGGCCAGGTCGATGAAGTCGATCCGCGCCACCGCTTCGTTGTGCGCGCGCACGTAGTCGTAGCTCTTGGTGCTGCCGGCGTGGTTGTTGAAGGCCACGCAGGGGCTGACCACATCGATGAAGGCGGCACCCTGGTGGCGCATGGCGCCCTCGATCAGCGGCACCAGTTGCGCCTTGTCGCCGGAAAACCCGCGCGCAACGTAGGTGGCGCCGAGTTGCAGGGCGAGCGCCGCCAGGTCGATCGGGTTCTCGGCATTGGCCACGCCCTTCTTGCTCTTGCTGCCGCGGTCGGCGGTGGCCGAGAACTGGCCCTTGGTCAGGCCGTAGACGCCGTTGTTCTCGACGATGTAGACCATGTTCACGCCGCGCCGCATCGCGTGCGCGAACTGGCCCAGGCCGATCGAGGCCGAATCGCCGTCGCCCGACACACCCAGGTAGAGCAGCTCGCGGTTGGCCAGGTTGGCACCGGTGAGCACGCTGGGCATGCGGCCGTGCACGGTGTTGAAGCCGTGGCTGGCGCCGAGAAAGTAATCCGGCGTCTTGCTCGAGCAACCGATGCCCGAGAGCTTGGCCACGCGGTGCGGCTCGATGTCGAGCTGCCAGCAGGCCTGCACGATCGCCGCCGAGATCGAGTCGTGGCCGCAACCAGCGCACAGCGTGCTGACCTTGCCTTCGTAGTCGCGCCGTGTGTAGCCGACCTTGTTGGCCTCGAGCGTCGGGTGGTGCAGTCTGGGTTTGGCAAGGTAGGTCATGCCCGCTCCTCGGCTTTCTTGTTCGCCTTCGGCTCGACGATCTCGGCATGCACATGGCGCGTGATCGCCGCCGCGATGAAGCGTGCGGTGATCGGCGTACCGTCGAAATGCAGCACCGGCACCAGGCGCGACGGTTTGGCGTTGAGTTCGCTCATCAATAAGGTGCGCATCTGCGCGTCGCGGTTCTGTTCGACCACAAACACTGCATCGTGCGCGGCGATGAACTTGGCCACGCTGTCGGGGAACGGAAAGGCGCGCAGGCGCAGCGCGTCGAGCGGAATGCCGCCGTTGGCCAGCAGCTCCAGCGCTTCGTCCATCGCCGGGCTGGTCGAGCCGAAATAGATCACGCCCAGGCGCGTCTTGCGGCTGGCCTTTCTGATCACGGGTGGCGGCACCAGGCTCGTTGCGGTGTCGAACTTCTGCAACAGGCGCTTGACGTTGTAGACGTAGTGCGGCCCGGACTCCGAATAGCGTGCGTACTCGTCGCGCGTGGTGCCGCGCGTGAAGTAAGCACCCTTGCTCTGGTGCGTGCCGGGCAGCGTGCGCCAGGCGATGCCGTCGCCGTCGACATCCTTGTAGCGCGCGAACTCGCGGCCGGCGTCGAGGTCGGCCGCGCTCAGCACCTTGCCGCGGTCGAGCCGCCGCGCGTCGTCCCACTCGAAGGGCTCGCACAGGCGCTGGTTCATGCCGATGTCCAGATCGGTCAGCACGAAGACCGGCGTTTGCAGGCGGTCGGCCAGGTCGAGCGCGGCCGCTGCGTGGTCGAAGCATTCCTTCGGGTCCTCGGGCAGCAGCAGCACATGCTTGGTGTCACCGTGCGAGGCGTAGGCGCAACTCAGCAGGTCGGCCTGCTGGGTGCGCGTGGGCATGCCGGTCGAGGGCCCGCCGCGCTGCACGTCGATGATGGTGACCGGGATCTCGGCGAAGTAGGCCAGGCCGATGAACTCGGTCATCAGGCTCACGCCCGGCCCCGAGGTGGCGGTGAAGGCGCGCGCGCCGTTCCAGCCCGCCCCCGTGACGATGCCGATCGAGGCGATCTCGTCCTCAGCCTGGACGATGGCGTAGTTGGCGGCGCCGGTGGCCGGGTCATGGCGGAACTTCTTGCAGTAGCCCTGGAAGGCCTCGGCCACCGATGAACTCGGTGTGATCGGGTACCAGGCACACACCGTCGCGCCGCCGTACACACAGCCCAGCGCCGCCGCCGCATTGCCGTCGATGAAGATGCGGTTGCCCACGCGGTCGCGGCGCAGCACCTGCAGGCCCACCGGCTGCGCGGCCAGATGCTCGCGCGCGAAATCCAGCCCCAGGCGCAGGGCCTGCACGTTGGACGCGAGCAGCTTTTCCTTGCCCTTGTACTGCTCTGAAAACAGGGTCTCGATGACGGCCGGCTCGATGCCCAGCAGTTGGGCCAGCGCGCCGACGTACAGGATGTTCTTGAACAGTTGCCGCTGACGGGGGTCGCTGTAGGTGGCGTTGCAAATCTCGGTCATCGGCATGCCGAGGATGTTGATGTCGCTGCGGAACGCGCTCGCCGGCAGCGGCCGGGTGCTGTCGTAGAACAGGTAGCCGCCGGGCTCGAGCTCGCGCACGTCGGCGTCCCAGGTCTGCGGGTTCATCGCCACCATCATGTCGATGCCGCCGCGCCGGCCGAGCCAGCCGCGCTCGGACACGCGCACTTCGTACCAGGTGGGCAGGCCCTGGATGTTGCTCGGGAAGATGTTGCGCGGGCTGACCGGCACGCCCATGCGCAGGATGGCCTTGGCGAACAACTCGTTGGCCGAGGCCGAGCCCGAGCCGTTGACGTTGGCGAACTTGACGACAAAGTCGTTGACGGCCTCCAGACGCTTCATTGGGCGACCTCCATCGCAATCAACGCCGACTTCGGCTGCCCGCGGCACGCCGGCCCGGCGTGCGCCATCTCGAGCAGGAATTTCTGCATGTCCCAGGCCCCCGTCGGGCAGCGCTCGGCGCACAGGCCGCAGTGCAGGCAGACGTCTTCGTCCTTGACCATCACGCGCGCGGTTTTGAGCGGCGGGCTGACGTAGAGGTCCTGCGTGGCATGGGTGGCCGGCGCCTCGAGCCGCGTGCGCAATTCAGCCTCGTCGCCGTTGTCGGTGAAGCTGATGCAGTCCATCGGGCAGATGTCGACGCAGGCGTCGCACTCGATGCACAGCTTGTCGGCAAACACCGTCTGCACGTCGCAGTTCAGGCAGCGCTGGGTTTCCTTGAACGCGGTGGCGGCGTCGAAGCCGAGCTCGACCTCGACCTTGATGCTGGCCAGCGCGATCTCGGCCTTGGTCCACGGCACCTTGAAGCGCAGGTCGTTGCTGACCGCGTTGTCGTAGCTCCACTCGTGGATGCCCATCTTCTGCGACAGCAGGCTGACCTGGGGCGCCGGCCGCAGCGCCATGTCTTCACCGCTCAGCAGGCGGTCGATCGACACCGCGGCCTCGTGGCCATGGGCAACCGCCCAGATGATGTTCTTCGGCCCGAACGCGGCGTCGCCGCCGAAGAACACCCGCGGGTGGGTCGACTGCATGGTCTTGTCGTTCAAGACCGGCAGACCCCGGTGGTCGAACTCGACGCCGCTGACGCGCTCGATCCACGGGAAGGCGTTCTCCTGCCCCACCGCGATCAGCACCTCGTCGCACTCGAAGAACGCGTCGGGCTGAGCGGTGGGTTTCAGGCTGCGCCGGCCCTTGTCGTCATAGACCGCCTCGACGATCTCGAAGCGCATGCCCTTCAATACCCCGCCTTCATGCACAAAGGCCTTGGGCACGTGGAAGTTGACGATCGGGATGCCTTCGTGCATCGCATCTTCCTTCTCCCACGGCGAGGCTTTCATCTCTTCGAAGCCGCTGCGCACGATGACCTTCACGTCGTGGGCGCCGAGCCGGCGCGCCGACCGGCAGCAGTCCATCGCAGTGTTGCCGCCGCCGAGCACGATCACGCGCGGCTTGACTGCGCTGACATGGCCGAACGATACCGAGGCCAGCCAATCGATGCCGAGCTTGATGTGCGCGGCCGCCTCGGCGCGCCCCGGCAGCTCGAGGTTGCGCCCGCGCGGCGCGCCGCAGCCGACGAACACGGCGTCCCAGCCTTCGGCCAGCAGCGCGTTCATCGACTCGACGCGCTGGCCGCTGCGAAAGTTCACGTTGTCACGCAGGATGTAGCCGCACTCCTCGTCGATCACGCTCTCGGGCAGGCGAAAGCGCGGCACCTGGGTGCGCATGAAGCCACCGGCCTTGGCCTCGGCGTCGAACACCGTGACCTGGTAGCCCAGCGGCGCCAGGTCGCGCGCGACCGTCAACGACGCCGGACCGGCGCCGATGCAGGCAATGCGCTTGCCGTTACTGGCCCGCGCCTTGGGCAGCCGCGCGGTGATGTCGTCCTTGTGGTCGGCCGCCACACGCTTCAAGCGGCAGATCGCCACCGGCTCCGGCTTCGCGGTGTTCTCCTCTTCGACCCGCCCGCGCCGGCAGGCCGGCTCGCAAGGCCGATCACAGGTGCGACCGAGAATGCCCGGGAACACGTTGGACACCCAGTTGACCATGTAGGCGTCGCTGTAGCGGCCCTGCCCGATCAGGCGGATGTACTCCGGCACGGGGGTGTGTGCAGGGCAGGCCCACTGGCAGTCCACGACCTTGTGGAAGTAGGCCGGATCGGCCACGTTGGTGGGCTGCACGACTGCTGTCTCCTGCCGCGGGCCGGGGGCGGCCTCTGCATGCCCGCAGTCTAGGGCCGACGCCTGGCGTTGCGTACAGGGCTTGCCAGTACCGGCCGCCCCGATCGTGCGCTAAATCAACGGAAGCTCAGTTTGTGCAAGATCACCTGCTCGTTCCAGCGCTGCCTGGGCAGTGTGCCTCAGGCCACCACCCGCAACACCTTCACCAGGCCGTCAACCTTGTGGCCTTTGCGCGCGCGCTTGCCGATGTGCGCCGCCAGCTTTTCGCCCCGGAGCAGTTCGTCCCTGGCCTTGCCGCCGCGGCCCTGGCCGTGCACGGTGAGCACGTCGGCGCAAGAGGCCACCGACAGCAGCGGGTCCTTGGCGTCCACATCCATCAGCGTCAGCCCGCGGCCGCCGTTGGCCTGGCGCTTCAGATCGGCCAACGGGAACACCAGCAGCCGACCGCTCAGCGCAAGGCAGGCCACGCGCGCATGCGCTGCGGCCACCCCACAAGGCGGCAGTACATGCTCGCCGGCTTCGAGCGTGAGAAACGTCTTGCCGCCACGCTGGCGGCTGACCAGGTCGCTGGCGTTGGCCAGCAGCCCGAAGCCCCCGGTGTGGGCCAGCAGCAGCAGCGCGTCGGCCGCGCCGGCGAAGTAGTGCGCTGCCTGTGTGCCCGCTTCCAGATCGATCAGTGACGTCACCGGGGCGCCGTCGCCGCGCCCGCCCGGCAAGGTGGCCGCGGCCACGCTGTAGACGCGGCCGTTGCTGCCGATGACCACCAGCGTATCGACACTGCGGCAGGGGAAGGCGCCGTACAGCGCATCGCCGGCCTTGAACGCGAGTGTGGCGACCTCGACCTCGTGGCCCTTCAGTGCCCGGACCCAGCCCTTCAGGCTGACCACCACCGTCACCGGCTCGTCGACGATCTTCATTTCGGCCACCGCGCGCTTGTCGGCCTGCAGCACAGTGCGGCGCGCATCGCCATGCGCCTTGGCGTCGGCCTCGATCTCCCGCACCACCACGCGCTTCAACGCCGCCGCGCCGCCGAGGATGTCTTCGAGCTTGGCCTGCTCGTCGCGCAGTGTCTTCAGCTCCTGCTCGATCCGAATGGCCTCCAGGCGCGCCAATTGGCGCAGGCGGATTTCGAGGATGTCTTCGGCCTGCCGGTCGCTCAACTTGAAGCGCGCGATCAGCGCCGGCTTGGGCTCATCGGCGGCGCGGATGATGCGGATCACCTCGTCGATATTGAGCAGCACCAGTTGCCGGCCCTCGAGCACGTGGCTGCGCTCCAGCACCTTCGCCAGCCGGTGCTGCGTGCGCCGCTGCAGCGTGGCCCGGCGGAAGTCGAGCCACTCGGCGAGCATCTGGCGCAGGCTCTTTTGCGTCGGCCGGCCATCACGGCCGACCATCGTCAGGTTGACTGGCGCGCTGGTTTCCAGGCTGGTGTGCGCCAGCAGCGCATGGATCAGGTCGGCCTGCTCGACCGTGCGCGTCTTCGGCTCGAACACCAGGCGCACGGCGGCGTCCTTGCTCGACTCGTCGCGCACCGTATCGAGCAGCGCCAACACGCTGGCTTTGAGCAGCGCCTGCTCGGCGGTCAAAGCCTTCTTGCCGGCCTTCACCTTCGGGTTGGTCAGCTCCTCGATCTCCTCGAGCACCTTCTGCGTGCTGGTGCCCGGCGGCAGCTCGTGCACCACCAGTTGCCACTGGCCGCGCGCCAGGTCTTCGATGCTCCAGCGCGCGCGCACCTTCAGGCTGCCGCGGCCCGTGCGGTAAGCGTCGCGGATGTCGGCCTCGGCACTGATGATCTGGCCGCCACCCGGGTAATCGGGGCCGGGCAGCAGCGCGTGCAGCTCGTCGTCGGTGAGCTGGTCGTTCTTCAGCAGCGCCACGGCAGCCGCCGTGACTTCACGCAGGTTGTGGCTCGGCACTTCGGTGGCCAGCCCGACCGCGATGCCCGAGGCGCCATTGAGCAGCACGAAGGGCAGCCGCGCCGGCAACAGCTTCGGCTCCTCGGTGCTGCCGTCGTAGTTGGGGATGAAGTCGACCGTGCCTTCGTCGATCTCGTCGAGCAGCAGCCGGGCAATGGGCGACAACCGGGCCTCGGTGTAGCGCATCGCCGCTGCGCCATCGCCGTCGCGCGAACCGAAGTTGCCCTGGCCGTCGACCAGCGGGTAGCGCAGCGCGAAGTCCTGCGCCATGCGCACCATCGCGTCGTACGCCGCCTGGTCGCTGTGCGGGTGGTAGCGGCCGAGCACGTCGCCGACCACCCGCGCGCTCTTGACCGGCTTCGGGCCGGCGGCGGTGGTGAACGCCAGGCCCATGCGTTCCATCGCATAGAGGATGCGGCGCTGCACCGGCTTCTGGCCGTCGCAGACATCGGGCAAGGCACGGCCCTTGACGACGCTCAAGGCGTACTCGAGGTAGGCGCGTTCGGCGTAGTCGGCCAGGCCGATGGCTTCGG
>JANMSR010000124.1:0-13179 GCA_031389565.1 Burkholderiales bacterium | reverse complement strand
AACAACACGTCGCCCGCGCGCACGCTCGCGCCCTCGGCGACGCGCCGCTCCAGCACCACGGCATCCTGCGGCGGCAGCAGCCGGATCACACCGCGGTCGGGCACCAGCACCCCGCTGACGTGCACCTTGCGCGTGTACTCGCCGAGCGCCAGGAAGGCGCCCACGGCCAGTACGGCCAGCGCAACGCCGCCGGTCAGCAGCGCCAACGACGGCGGGCGGACAAGCTGGATCTCACCGATCCACGAGGTCTGCTGGGATTCCAGCGCCTCGCGGCGGAAGATGTTTACCAACCCTTGGTGGGCGTCTGGGCGGACGCCCCAGTGCCGCCGCTGACCTGCCGCAAAGATTGCGGATCCAGCGACGCGACCTGTCGAGCAGGCTGCAATGGCGTTTCAGTGCAGCTCTTGCCCGCGAGACGCTGAACCCAACGGCCGATGGTTTTCTGGACTAGCTTCATGCGCGCTCCTTGTTTGCACGGGTTGCGAAATCGAAACCCGATTCCAGCACCCGAAGGGCACGCGCGTAACTGTCAACCTTTACAGGGTGTTCATTGAATCAGGCCCAATCGCAGCGCTTTCACCACGGCAACGTGTTTCGAATTGCAATTCAGCTTCACCATGGCGTTCTGAATGTGGAAAACCGTCGTGCGGTCGCCAATGCCCAACAGGGTGCTGATCTCATGGGTCACTTTGCCGTCCATCGTCAGCCGCAAGATTTCGAGCTCGCGCGGCGTCAGCGCGGGCAATTCGGGGCGGGCGGCCTCGGACACCAGCACCCGCATGGCGGTGTCCTGCGCGTGAACGGCAAAGAGCTGCAAGTCCGCGACGATCCGCGTCAGCTCGACCCCGTCAGTCGGCAAGTCCTGATCCCGATCAACCCCAATCAGGAAATGCCGGCCTTCTGGCAGATGCAAGGCCATAGCAATGCCGCTGCGGTAGCCAAATTGGGCTTGGTGCTCCCACTGCTCGCCGGCGTTGCTCTTTAGGTAGGTGTGCTGGCCCCACATGATGGGCACTGTATTGCGCTTGCAGTGCTGGGCGATCGGATCGCGCTTGCTGACGCTGAGGTCGTCGTATGTCTGCAAGTAGGCCAACGGCGCGTTGTGCACGGCAATGAACTCTGGCTGTGCACCCACATGGTCCACCGCCACCATTGCCGACACCTTGTCGAAACCCAAACGCTGGGCAAACCGAATCACCACCGACCTGAACTGGTCTTGGTTCGTCGCTTCGAGCACCGATTGATAGTCGCCTTGCAGCATTTGTTAACGATTTGCCCCATGCACCCCGGCAACCTTTACAGCTATCGCCACGTGCCCGTATTGTCCACACTCCATGCCACCGGAGCCCCTCGGCTCCGTCTCCCAACAGCAAGGAGTTGCGCATGAATACCCGGAACACCTCTTGGAGCGTTCGCGCCTGGCCGCCACTATTGTGGCAGGCAGCAGGCGCCTCGCACTTGCGCTTCGACCACCTCGATACGCAAGTCTTCCCGGCTTCGGATGACGAAGCGCCCCTCAGCGGGCAGACCGTGTGGCGCGGCTCGGCCGCCGATGGCGAGGTGGGGGTGGCCTGGGATTGGGTGATGGTTTCCCGCGACGTGGTGGCGATGGCCGACCCGATGTGCGTGGTCAGCAACCTGCGCCTGCTCGGGGTGCAGGGCGAGGTGCTGACCGCCTGGGAATCCGCCCGCCACCTGAGCCAGATCGTTTACGGCCTGCCGTGGCAGGGCGAGGTGCAGCGCGTACTGAGGCACTTGAACGATTGAGGCCGGCTCAGCTCACTTCAACGCGGCGGTGCGCAGCTGGCGCGAGATGTAGGTCAGGCAGGCCGCGGCGATCACCGCGCACACCGCCAGCGGCAACGCCATGTCGAGCACGCCGACTGCCTCGCCCCGCAATACGCGGTTCATCAGCGCCACCTGACCGAGCGCCGGCACCAGCAGGTGCCAGGGCGCTTCGCCGCTCTGGTTGAACACCGTCACCAGGGGCAGCAGCGACACGCCCAGGATGACCACGGTGTTGTTGGCCTGCGCTTCCTTGAAGGTTTTGCAGCGGATGGCAATGGCCATCATCACCGCCGCCAGCGCGGCGGCCAGGGGTGCCAGCAGGGCCAGGAACAGCGCCGCCTCGCGCAGGCCGAACTGGAACATCGCGGCCAGGGTTTCGCTGCGCAACAGCCATTGCGCCGGCAAGAATGAAAAGCAGCTCAGCAACGCGATCAGCATGCCCACGGCGGCCACCGCGCCCCACTTGCCGATCACCAGCGACAGCCGCGAGGCCGGGTTCATCAGCAGTGGCTCGAGCGAGCCGCGCTCGCGCTCGCCTGCGGTCGTATCGAGCGCGGCGTTGAGCGCGCCGTAAAGCACGGCCATCAGCACGAAGAACGGCAGCATGCCGGTGAGCTGGGCCGCGCGCGACTGCGGGTTGGCCAGGTCGCGCTCCTGCACGTCGAGCACCTCCAGCGTCGCCGGTGCCACGCCGCGCAGGGCCAGACGCAGGGTGGCCTGTTCGGTCGAAAAGCCCCGCAGCAGCCTCGTCAACCGGTTGACGCCCGTGCCCGCGCGCTGGTTGCCACTGCTGGACACGATCTCCAGCAGGGGTGCCTCGCCGCGCGCGAGTTCGGCCTCGAAGTCCTTGCCGATGAGCAGCACCGGGTCGGCGAGCGACTGGTTTTTCAGCCGTGCTTCGTAGTCGGCCGGCGCGTTGTCGATGCGATAGGTCTGGCGTTCGAGGTAATTGCGCAAGGTCGGCGCGTGCTCGATGCCAGTCACGACCACGGCGCGCTCCACGGCGCGCTTTTCGATGCCGGCCACCAGGGCCGACAACGCGATCAGCACCAGCGGTCCGATCGCCACCGACGACAGCAACACCACCAACAGCGTTCGCCGGTCGCGCAGTGCATCGATCAGCTCCTTGTGAAAGACCACCCAGGCGTTCATGCGTGCGCCCCTTCCTCGGCGCTGAACGCCAGCTTGACGAAGCTTTCTTCGAAGTCGCGCTCGCCGCACTGCGCGTTGAGCGCGGCCACCGTGCCCTCGGCAACTGTGCGGCCATGCGCGACGACGATCACCTGGTCGCACAGCCGCTCGACCTCCTGCATGATGTGGGTCGAGAAAACGATGCACTTGCCTTCGTCGTCGCGCAGCCGGCGCAGCGCCTCGCGAAGTGCGCGCGTGGCCAGCACATCAAGGCCGTTGGTCGGCTCGTCCAGGATGATGTTCGGCGGGTTGTGCACCAACGCGCGCGCCAGCGCGGTCTTCATGCGCTCGCCCTGGCTGAAGCCTTCGGTGCGGCGCGCGAGCAGCGGCGTCATGTCCAGGAGGTGCGCCAGGGCATCGGCGCGCAGCGACGCGGCCTGGTCGCTCATGCCGTGCAGCCGGCCGTAGTACACGATGTTCTCGCGCGCGGTCAGGCGCGGGTACAGGCCGCGCGCGTCGCTGAGCACGCCCATGCGGGCCAGCGCGGCCTGGGGCGCGGCTTGCACGTCGATGCCATCGACGTCGATTCGCCCGGCGTCGGGCGCCAACAGCGCGGCCACCATGCGCAGGGTGGTGGTCTTGCCGGCACCATTGGGGCCGAGCAGGCCGGTGATGCGGCCGTCGGCCGCCCGGAAACTCACACCATCGACGGCCTGCACCGTGTGCAGCTTCTTGCCGCGGCCCTGCGTGAAACGCTTGGCCAGTTGCTGCACTTCGATCATTTCGCGGCTCCGGGCAAGGCAAACATCGGTGGCCGCGGTATGCCGGTCGCGCACGCGGTGTCGACCTTCAACGCGTCGTCGTCGCCAGCCGCATCGACAAAGCGGAACAGGGCATCGCGCATGCAGCCCATGGCCATCACGCCGTGGCCGGCGTTGGGCACCACCACGTGGCGTGCCTTGGCGCCGAGCGCCTGGGCCACCCGCGCGCCGTGCCGGGCCGGCGTCACCGGGTCGATGCCGCCCGACAGCACCAGCGTGGCTGCAGGCGCCGGCACCAGCGTGTAGAAGGCCGGCGGCACGGCGCCGCGCGGCCAGCCGGCGCAGACTTCGCGGTACAGCGACGAGAAGCTGTCGCCGAAATCGGCACCGGGCGTGTCGGTGGCCGCAGCCAGGCGCGGAAAGTCTTCCGCGCAGACGACAGAGAAGTGCATGCCTGCGGCGATCTGCGGGCCGCGCCGGCCGCCGAGCGTTTGCGCCAGGCCCGCCAGCGCATCGAAGCGGCCGCGCGTGGCCTGGCCGATGGCGGCCGGCAGTGCGGCCGTGAACGCCGGCACGTACAGCGGCCCGCGCACTAGGCCGAGCAGCACGTCACGCGTCAATGACAGGCGCTCGCTGCGGTCGGTCAGCGGATGACGCAACTCCACCGTGCGCGGCAGCGAGGCCAGCAGCGCGCGCCAACGCTGGCGCAAGAGCGGCTCGCGCCCGGCGCAGGCCTTGTCGGCCTCGCAGGCAGTGAACAGCGCATCGAGTGCGGCCTGGTTGTCGGTCGAGTACGACGCCGGCAGCGCCATGTCGGGCGGGGCCACGCCGTCGATCACCACGCGCCGCACGCGCCCCGGAAACTGCCGCTGGTATTCGAGCGCGGCACGCGTGCCGTAGGAGCCGCCGATGAGGTTGATGCGCTCGGCGCCGAGCGCCGCGCGCACGGCGTCGACATCCTGCATCGCCAGCGTGGTGGTGAAAAAGCGCAGGTCGCCGTAGGGCAGCACCTTGAGCTGGGTCAGGCATGAGGCCAGACGCTCGCGCTGCCGGTCGATGGCAAACAGCTCGGCCAGCGGCAGTGCCGGGTCGTCGGTGTCGCACATCAGCGGCGCGCTGCGGCCGGTGCCGCGCTGATCGACGAGCACGATATCGCGCCGGTTGGCAAACCGCGTCAGCATCGCGGCCACCTGGGGCGCGATCTCGATCGCGCTCTGCCCCGGGCCGCCGGCGAAGTAGAACACCGGGTCGGCCCGCTTGTTGCGCGCCAGCGCCGGCAGCACGGCGTAATGCACTGTGATCTGGGTCGCCTGCGGGCGCGCGGGGTCGAGCGGCCGCTGCACGCTGCCGCACAGCGCCTCGTGTTCGAGGCCGCGCAGGCGACACGGCGTGGGCTCGGCGTTGGCGGCCACCGCAACCGTGGGTTGACTGGCGCACGCAGCGACCAGTACCAGCGCCCACACAGCGCGTCCGCTCGATAGGGGGTTTTGCATGGCGCGCATTGTCAACGCGCCGTCATGCCGCGCCGCCCCTTGCGCGAGGAAAGGCCGGCCCGGCGGCGTCAATCGCCGACGGCGGCGGCGAATGGCGGCTCAGGCGAGCAGGCGCTTCAACTCGCCGCTGGCGATCAACCGGGCCAGGTCGTCGGCCCCACCCACCAGCGTGCCGCGCACGAAGACCATCGGAAGCGTCGGCCAGCCGGTCCACAGCTTGAGCGCGTTGCGCTTTCGCCAGCCGCCCAGGTAGTTGCCATAGTCGAGGTCATGGTGGGCGATGCCGGCGGCGTCGAGCGCGCGGCGGGCGCGGCGCGCAAACGGGTTCTGGCCCATGCCGACCACCACCACCGGATGCGCGGCCAGCGCACGCTGAACCTCCTGCACGGTGTCGGCATGGTGCCCGGCGATACGTGCCCGGATCGCGGGGTGGATCTGCTCTTCGCCGAGAACCGCACGCGCCATGACCGGCAAGCCCGCCGTCACGCCGTCACGACTTGCGCGGCAGCACTGCCGTGCAAGTCGCCCGCTGGCCGTCGGCCGCATCGACCTTGGCGCACACGCCGACGAGCTGTGCGTGCAGGCGCTTCACGCTGGCCGCATGCTTGCCGTCGGCGTTCCAGCTTGCGAGCTTCTTGCCCACGCGCTGCAGCGAGCGAGCGCTGCGTTCGTGGAACGCGCCTTTGTCCTGCGCAGCTTCGGCGAACAGTTGCGACACCGCTTTCTCGATACGCCGCGCATCCGCGGGCGCCAGGTCGACCAGCGCGTTGACGTAGCTGGCGCCCCATTGCAGCCGCGTGGCCGGGCCCTCGCTCTGGTCGAAGGCCTGCTGGTACCAGCGCAGCGCTTCATCCTTCTTGCCCAGCTTTCTGGCGTTGCCGCCGAGCTGACTCATCAGATAGTAGGGCGAGTGGCTCTTGGCCAGGTTGGACTTGAGCAGCGCATCGCTGTCGGTCCACAGGCCGGCCTGGCCTTGCAGGTAGCCCACCGCGGTGATGACCGCCTGGCGCTCGTAGCCGTCGCTGATCTCGCGGTCCATTCGCGTCGCCATCTCGCGCACTTCCTGCACCAGGGCGGCGGGCAGCTTGGGCTGGGTCGCGTCCTTGGGCTGGCCCAGCCGGGCCAGATCGACGCGGCTGGTCAGTGCCGTGACACGGTCACCGCGCGACAACGTTGCGTCGGCCTGCAGCCGCGTCAGCGCGGCATCGAACTGCGCCACCAGCGGCGCGCGGTCGGCAGCGTCGTCGCTGGTCAACACCTTGACGATGTCGGCGGCGCCGTTGCTGAGCACGTCCATGTGGGTGCGCGACTGCGCTGCATCGGCGAGCACGCGCTGCACGCGCAGGCGCAGCGCGGCATCGGGCTTGACGCCCTTGCCGTCGTCGCTGGCGGCAAGTGCCTTGAGCCACAGGCGGGTGCTGGTTTCGCTGTCGCCCTGCCCCTGGCTCTGGCTCTTGCCCGCCAGTTCGGCCAGCACCGCCGGGCGGTCGCCCTTGTCGACCAGGCCACTCTCATCGGTTTCCCACGAATGGAAGGCCAGCATGCGCCACTCATTGGCAGTCACCGGCTTGCCCGCGCGGGCATCGGCCAGCACCGCGGCGATCGGCCGGCCGCCGGCCAGGCCGGCCTGCAGCAGGCCCATCACCTGCGGCGCGTCGGCCTCGCCGGGCAGGCGCGTGATCTCGGCGCCAGCGGGCGTGAACAGGACCAGCGTCGGGTAGCCGCTGACCTTGAACCGCGCGCCGAGCTTTTGCGCCGCCGGCCGGTCGCCGTCGATATGCACCGCGACGAAGGCCTTGCTCTGCGCAGCGAAGTCCTGCCGATTGAACAGCGTCGCCTTCAACTGGTTGCACGGCGGGCACCAACTCGCGCCCCAGTACAGCAGCAGCGGTTTGCGCTCGGCCCGGGCCTGGGTGAAGGCGCGTTCGATGTCGGCGTCGGTTGCCGCCGGCAGCCACGCCACATTGTTCGAGGGCAGGCTGGGCGCGGCCGCACCCGCCAGCGGGAAGGCTGTGGCCAGGGCCAGCACGGCGGCCAGGCCGAGACGCTTGAATCGGTGCATGGTGTCGCTCCGGGACGGGCGCGGGTCGCGCCATGGCTAGTCAAGGGCAGGATTGTGCGCTGGCGCCGCGAACGCCGCAGGCTGGGCCGGGCGGATTGTCGGTGGGGTCGCCGAGCCGGCTCGGCCCATCACGGCCCGCGCGCGATCATCACGCCGCACTCGAAGGCCAGCGAAAGGCTTTGTCGGACCCATGCAATGCGCTGCAATGCACAACTCGCGGCCGGGGCCTAAAGTGTCGGCATGGACACCTCCACTTGCCTCGTCACCGAGCCCCGCAGTGTCGAACGCCTGATCACCGGCCGGCCGACCAGTGACGGCGCCGGCGTGAAGCTCACCCGCGTGCTGACGCAGGAGCTGCAGCGCCGCCTGGACCCCTTCCTGATGCTCGACGCCTTCGGCAGCGACTCGGCCGATGACTACATCGCCGGATTCCCGGACCACCCGCACCGCGGCTTCGAGACCGTGACCTACATGCTCGCCGGCCGCATGCGGCACCGCGACTCGGCCGGCCACGAAGGCCTGTTGCAGAGCGGCGGCGTGCAATGGATGACCGCCGGCCGCGGCGTGATCCACAGCGAACTGCCCGAGCAGTCCGAAGGCCTGATGGAAGGCTTTCAGCTCTGGCTCAACCTGCCGGCCAAGGACAAGATGCAGCCGCCGTGGTATCGCGACATCCAGAGCGCCGAGCTGCCCGAATGGCATGCCGGTGGGGTGACGGTGCGCGTGCTCGCCGGCGCCAGCCACGGCGTGGCCGGCGCCGTGCAGCGCGACGGCACTGCGGCGCTGTACCTCGACATCCACCTTGCCGCCGGCGCGGTGTTCGAGCAGCCGCTGCCGGCCGGGCACAACGCCTTCGTTTACGTCTACCGCGGTGCATTGGAGATCGGTGCGCAGGCGGTGCCGCAACAGCGCATGGCCATCCTGGCCAACCGCGGTGACGGAGTGCGCGTGACGGCCGGGGCCGCTGGCGCGCGCCTGCTGCTGATCGCGGGCCGGCCGCTCAACGAACCGATCGCACAGTACGGCCCGTTCGTGATGAACACGCAGCAGGAAATCTTCCAGGCCGTCGAAGACTTCCGCGCTGGCCGACTGACGGCCCCTTGACGCCTGCGGCGGCGTCCCCCCAAGGGGCGCCGGCCACCCTTCGACTGGGCTCAGGACAGGCTTGGGGGCGGGCCCGGCGCTGGGCTGGGCTCAACCGACCTGCACGCCCTTCCAGAACGCGACGCGGCCCTTGATCTGGGCCGCGGCCTCGCTCGGCTCGGGGTAGTACCACACGGCGTCGGGATTCATCTCGCCATTGACGAACAGGCTGTAGTAATGCGCCTGGACCTTCCAGGGGCAGCTCGTGCGGTGGTTGCTGAAGCTCAGGTACTCGCGCTTCAGGCTGGCTTCGGGGAAATAGTGGTTGCCCTCGACGACCACCGTGTCCTCGCTGTCAGCGATGACCGTGCCCTTCCAGACTGCCTTGACCATGTTCGCCTCACCGGGTTGTCGATGCTGTGCCCGATCATGCCCTGGGCGGATGGAACGCGGGCATCGTGTCGGCAAACACCGTGGCCGGTGCGCCGCGGTGCTCGATCACCTCGAGGCCGCGCGCCAGCTCGAAGCTCGAGCTGTGCCAGTTGCTGTCTTCGAAGATCCACGGCTGCGGGGCCTGCGCTGCGCTGGTTTGCGGCAGCAGGCGGGTCAGGCTGTTGAGAATCAGGTTGAGCATGGTGGTGGGCTTGTGGATGGGCATGGATGTCATCTTCGGCGGGGCGGCCGCCCAGCTCAATCACCCCAAAGGGGGAATTTCGGGGGGCGAGCACCCCTAGACTGGCGTCTGCACTTACCAACACGCGCCTGCCGAAAGCCTCTCCGTGCCCGTTGCCTACCCGCACCTGCTCGCCCCGCTCGACCTCGGCTTCACCACGCTGGCCAACCGCGTGCTGATGGGCTCGATGCACACCGGCCTCGAAGACAGCCGCAAGCACTTCCCCGCGATGGCCGCGTTTTATGCCGAGCGGGCGCGTGGCGGCGTCGGCCTGATGGTCACCGGAGGCTTTGCGCCCAACATCGAAGGCTGGGCCAAGCCGTTTGCCGGCACGCTGGCCACGCATGCGGCGGCACGGCGGCACCGCGAGATCACCGACGCGGTGCACGCCGAGGGCGGCAAGATCGCGTTGCAGATCCTGCACACCGGCCGCTACGGCTACTCGCCGCTGTGCGTGGCGCCGTCGCGCATCCAGAGCCCGATCTCGCCCTTCAGGCCGCGCGAGCTCTCGGAGCGCGGCATCGAGCGCCAGATCCGCGCGTTCGTGCGCTGCGCTGCGCTGGCCCGCGAGGCCGGCTACGACGGCGTCGAGCTGATGGGCAGCGAAGGTTATTTCATCAACCAGTTCCTGGTCACGCGCACCAACCACCGCAGCGACCGCTGGGGCGGCGCGTACGAAAACCGCATGCGGCTGGCGATCGAGATCGTGCGCCGAGTGCGCGAGGCGGTGGGGCCGGATTTCATCCTGATCTACCGCATCAGCCTGATCGACCTGATCCCCGACGGCAGCAGTTGGGCCGAGGTGGTTCAACTGGCCAAGGCGGTGACTGCGGCCGGCACGACGATCCTGAACACCGGCATCGGCTGGCACGAGGCCCGCGTGCCGACGATCGCCACCTCGGTGCCACGGGCCGCGTTCGCTTGGGTCACGAAGAAGCTGCGCGACGAGCTTCGCGCCGCAGGCCTGACGATCCCCCTCGTCACCAGCAACCGCATCAACACGCCCGGGGTCGCCGAACAGGTGCTGGCGGGCGGCAACGCCGACATGGTCAGCCTGGCGCGGCCGTTCCTGGCCGACCCCGAGTTCGTCGCCAAGGCCGCCGCGGGCCGCGCCGACGAGATCAACACCTGCATCGCCTGCAACCAGGCCTGCCTCGACCACACCTTCAAGAACCAACTCGCCAGTTGCCTGGTCAACCCGCGCGCCGGCCACGAAACGACGCTGCTGATCCGCGCCGCGATGCAGGCCAAGCGCGTGGCCGTGGTCGGCGCCGGGCCCGCCGGCCTGGCCGCGTCCACCACCCTGGCCGGGCGCGGCCACGAGGTCCACCTTTTCGAGTCGGCGGCCGAAATCGGCGGTCAGTTCAACCTGGCCAAGCGCATCCCGGGCAAGGAGGAGTTCCACGAGACGCTGCGCTACTTCGCGCGGCGCATCGAACGCACCGGCGTGAGGCTGCACTTGAACACGCGCGCCGGCGCTGCGCGCCTGATCGCCGAAGGCTTCGACGAGGTCTGGCTGGCCACCGGCGTAACCCCGCGCAACCCGCGCATTCCCGGCCAGGACACCCCCGGCGTGATCGGCTACCTCGACGCGATCCTGCAGCGCCAGCCGGTGGGTCCGCGCGTGGCCGTCGTCGGCGCGGGCGGCATCGGCTTCGATGTCGCCGAATTCCTGGTCCATGACAGCACGCACCCCTCCCCCGCGCTCGACCTGGCGGCGTGGCAGCGCGAGTGGGGCGTGGCCGACCCGGCTGCGGTGCGCGGCGGCGTGGTGCGCGCGCAGCCGTCTGGCGCCGCACGGCAGGTCACGCTGATGCAGCGCAAGGCCGGCAAGCTCGGGGCCGGGCTCGGCAAGACGACCGGCTGGATCCACCGCAGCGCATTGAAGATGAAGAACGTCGAGATGGTGGCGGGCGTCAACTACGAGCGCATCGGCCCGCACGACGGCGCACTCGGCGTGTTCGTCACGTTCGGCGAGCAGCACCGTGAGGGCACGGTGATCGCCTGCGACAACGTCGTGTTGTGTGCCGGCCAGGAGCCGCTGCGCGAGCTGCAGGCGCCGCTGGCCGCCGCGGGCATCCGGGTGCAACTGATCGGCGGCGCGTTCGAGGCCGGTGACCTCGACGCCAAGCGCGCGATCGACCAGGGCACGCGCCTGGCCGCCGCCCTCTAGTTCAGCGCTCGCCGAGCCGGTCGGGCACGGGCAAGTCAGCCGGCCACTCGGACTCGCTGACCTGCAAACCATGTTGCAGCTCGTAGCTCGACTCGTGAAAGCCGGCTGCACGCGCGGCCCGTTCTGCCGCGCTGTCGTCGTCGCGGCCCGGCGGTAAAGCGTCGACCTGCCCGACGGCTGCGCGCAGCGCCCCCGCGGGTGCGGCTTGGGCCACGGGCGGGTGGGCTGCGGCGCGCAGTGAAGGTGCGACCACTGGGGCGGGTGTGAACGGCGCGGTCGGTGCGATCGGTAAAGGAGGAGGCCGCGGGTTGAGCGGGTGCGGGCGCATCGAGGGCATGCGTGCTTGCGCCAACGGCTGTCGTCGAATCCACATCGCGTGACTATCGGTCAGCTTGCCGCGTCCGGTCTATCCGCGTTTGCGGCAGGTGCCTGTAAAGTTGGGTTACGTATGGGCCGCTCTGCGAGGCGCGAATGCCCCTACTTGCGGCCTGTTCCTGGCCCCTTCGCTGTCGACGGCGTTGCCGCGCAGGCGTCAAGACCACCGTGCGGCGAACTGCGCGGCAGCAGTCAGGCGCCACGCAACGGCATGCGAACTGGCGGTCCCATGCCCGGCTTATCGGCTTCATGCCCCGCGGCACCCGCCGATAGTCTCTGCATCACTTTGAATGAACGCGCCGTCGCCCTGACTGCCTACGCCTGCTCCTGCGCTGACCACGACGCCAACCGCAATCCGGCTGAGCCCTTCGAATGGGAAGAACTGCCTTTGCTGGCCGGCGTCGTGCTGCGCCGGCATCTACCCAACGGCTCGTACACGCTGGCCGCCAAGCTGGTGGCCGAGGCGCGCTCGCGGCTGCGCAGCGAGCCCTCGTTCGCTGCGGTATGGGTCGAAACCAAACCCGCCGCGCTCGACCCGCTGATGCCTTCGCAGCCACTGCGCGAGACGGCGCTGGACGGGCTCGAGGCCCGCGAGATCGTCGAGCCGGACTTGTTCCGCCATTTCTTCGGCGCCGACGCCCGCTGAATCAGGCGTCGATGTTCGCCGCTCGCAACGCGTTGCTCTCGATGAAATCGCGCCGCGGCTCGACCTCGTCGCCCATCAGCATGGTGAACACGCGGTCGGCTTCAATGGCGTCGTCGATTTGCACCCGCAGCAAGCGGCGCACGGTCGGATCCATCGTCGTCTCCCACAACTGCGCGGGGTTCATCTCACCCAGGCCCTTGTAGCGCTGGCGGGCCACCGCCGCCTCGGCCTGGCTCATCAGCCAGGCCATCGCGGCGCGGAAGTCGGCCACCTTCAACTCCTTTTGCCGCTCGCCCTCGCCGCGGCGCACGATCGCGTCGTCGCCGAGCAGGCCCTTGAAGGTCAGGCCGGCGCGCGACAGCGCCTCGTAGTCCGCGCCGTGCACGAAGTCGGGAGTGATCACGCTGGTCTTGACGTTGCCATGGTGACGACGGCCGATGCGCAGCACATGCCGGTCGGTTCGGGCATCGTAGGCGGCGTCGACTTCGGCGTCGTGCAGCGCCACTTTCAGGGCTGCCGCGCTGGCTTGGGCACCGGCCAGGCTGTCGAGGTCGAGCACCAGACCATCGGAGATCGCGCGCAGGGCTGCGATGTCCATCCAGTTGGCCAGCCGCACGATCACGTTGTTGGCCAGCACGTACTGGCGCGCCAGTTCTTCGAGCGCGGAACCGGCGATCGCCGGCTTGCCCTGCCCCGGCTGCACGGCTGCGCCGTCCAGCGCCACGCGCATCAGGTAGGCGTCGAGCTCGTGGCCGTCCTTCAGGTACTGCTCGGCCTTGCCATGCTTGACCTTGTACAGCGGCGGCTGGGCGATGTAGATGTGGCCGCGCTCGACCAGGTCGGGCATCTGCCGGTAGAAGAAGGTCAGCAGCAAGGTGCGGATGTGCGCGCCGTCGACATCCGCATCGGTCATGATGATGATGCGGTGGTAGCGCAGCTTGTCGGGGTTGAAGTCGTCGCCGCCCATGCCCTTGCCGATGCCGGTGCCCAAGGC
>JANMSR010000106.1:0-6216 GCA_031389565.1 Burkholderiales bacterium | reverse complement strand
GCGGCCGATCGCTTCGTAGGCCGAAACGTCGGGCCAGACCACCACGCCGGGCTGGCCGAGCAGGGCCCCGGCCGGCCAGCCGAACATCTGCTCGAACTTCGGGTTGGCCAACTGGAACACACGCTCGCGCGTCATGGCGATACCGATCGATGCGTTCTTCAAGATCGCCTCGCGTTCGAGCCGCTCACGCTCGATGGCGGTGACATCGCGGCCGTTGGTCACCAGGTAGTCGCGACCCTCGAGGGTGAAGCAGGCTGCCGACACCAGCAACGAATAGCCGCGGCCGCTGCGGTCGATGAAGTCCAGGGCCTCGTCGCGCACCTCGCCGAGCGTGCGGACCTCGCGCACGAAACGCGCGCGGGCTTCGGCGGTCGGCCAGACGCCGAGCTCCAGCGCCGTCTTGCCGATGATTTCATCGCGCGCCCAGCCGCAGACCTTCACGAAAGCGTCATTGACCATCACATAGCGCCCGGTGGCCAGGTCGGTCAGCGTGATCGAGTCGGGGCTGGTCGCCACCAGGTGCGTCATCAGCGCCTCGGAGCGCACGCGCGCCGCCTCGGAGTGCAGGCGCTCGGTGTCGTCGTGGTAGATCGACAGGATCGCCGGCCCGCCGCCGGTGTCGACCGTGACGCTGGTGACCTGGGCCACGATGCGCCGGCCGCGCGCGGCGCGCAGCACGAACTGGTGCGCCGGCATCGACTCGCCGATCGGCAGGTCGCGCAGGGTTTGTGAACGCTCGGCGGCAAGCTGGCGCGACCCGTCGGCTTGGTCGTAGAAGTCGAGCAGGCTGCGCCCGACCAATGCGGCCGCGTCGGTCATGCCGAACAGCGCCAGTGCGGCGGCATTGGCATCGAGCACGTGGGCGTCGCGGTGCAACACCAGGGGCGACGGCGAGCGCGCAAACAGCTCGCGGTAGCGCGCCTCGGTGGCGACTCGGGCCAGCTCGGCCTGCTTCTCGGCCGTGATGTCGCGGCCGACACCCCAATAGCCGAGGAAAACGCCACGTTCGTCGAAGCGCGGCCGGCCGCTGACCGCATACCAATGCGACTGGCCATTGGCGTCGCGGCGCTGCAGCAACAGGCCGGCAAACGGCTGGTGTGACTCGAGGTCGGCGCGGTGCGCGTCCATCGCCAGCGCGTCGAGGCCGAAACCTTCGATCTCCCACGGCGCATTGCCCAACCGGCGCGCCGCCCGCAAGCCCGAGCCTTCGCCGACTTGCTCCGACAGGTGCGTGAAACGAAACTGCGCGTCCATCTCCCAGTACCAGTCGGCCGCCACCGCGAGCAGGCCGGCGAATCGCCTCTCGCGCAGCCGCACGCGCAGGCTGGCACGGTCGATGGCACGCGCCATGATCAGGCCAACCGCCGCGCCGGCCAGCAACAGCGCCAGCAACTGGGTCACCGCGCGCACCGGCACCGGCGCAGCGCCGATCTGAAGCGGCGCGATAGGCAGCCAGCCGCCGACCTGGGCCGCGGCAATGGCCACCACCAGCAGCGCGCAAGCGGCCGTCAGCCACAAGGCGCAGTCCACGCTGACCAGCACGGCCACGATACACACCAGCAGCGCCAGGAAGCCGAAGCCACCCGAATGCACGCCCAGCCCGAGGCCGATGGCGCTGGCCGCCACGACGACGACAGCGCCAACGGCCGCGATCAGCACTGTCGTGCGGCGGAGCAGGCCGAGCCGGTTGCGGTACAGCAGGCCGCTGATCAGCGCCACCAGGGCGCAGGTGGCGCTGATCCCGATGCGCTGCCCGGCGGGCAACAACGCCGGGATCAGGCCGTAGAGCAGCGCGGCGATACCGCTGACTGCCGCCACTGCGGCGAGGAAACGGCGCGACAGGTTCTCGATGAAGGCGTCGTCGTCGGCCGACTCCCAGGCCGGCGTCGTCGCGAAGCTGCTTTGCGGCATGGCGGCGACTGCGCGCTCAGGCACGAGCGGCGCGTGCGGCTGCCAACAGGTCGCGCGTGGACCGGGCCGCGTCGCGCGCGGCGGCCGCAAAGCCATCGCCACTGCCGGCATACAGCACCGCGCGCGACGAGTTGACGACGATCGGCCCCTCGGGCCGCCAACCGGCCGCGACGGTGGCACGGGCGTCACCGCCCTGTGCGCCGACGCCCGGGATCAACAGCAGCATGTGCGGCGCCAGTTCACGCACCCGCGCCAGCTCGGTGGCAAACGTGGCGCCGACCACCAGGCCGAGCCGGCCGCTCTTGTTCCAGGGCCCGGCGGCCAGCCGCGCAATGTGTTCGTACAGCCGATCCCCCGAAGCCAGCCGCTGCGCCTGCAGGTCACTGCCGCCGGCGTTGGACGTGCGGCACAGCAGGATCAGGCCGCGGCCGTCGTAGGCCAGGTACGGCTCGATCGAATCGAAACCCATGAAGGGCGACAGCGTCACCGCGTCGGCCTGGTAGCGCACGAAGGCCTCGCGGGCGTACTGCTCGGCGGTGGCGCCGATGTCGCCGCGCTTGGCGTCCAGGATCACCGGCACGTCGGGCGCGACGCGACGGATGTAGCCGATCAGGCGCTCGAGCTGGTCTTCGGCGCGATGCGCGGCGAAGTACGCGATCTGCGGCTTGTAGGCGCAGACCAGGTCCTGGGTGGCGTCGACGATGGCCGAGCAGAAATCGAAGATCCGCGCCGCGTCGCCGCGCCACGGTTCGGGGAAGCGTTCGGGCTCCGGATCCAGGCCGACGCAGAGCAGCGAATCGCGCCGCTGTTGGGCTTGCAGCAGTTGCGCGAGGAAGGCCATCGCTCAGCCCTGCGGGCCGGCGGGCAAACGCGCGGCCAGGGCGGCCGCCATCCCGGTATAGCCGGCCGGCGTCAAGCGCTTCAAGCGCTCGCGCTCGGCGGCCGGCACTTCGGTGAGCGTGTCGATGAAGGCCGCCAGCCCCTCGCGCGTAATGGCCTTGCCGCGCGTCAGCTCCTTCAGCCGCTCATACGGGTTGGCTGCGCCATAGCGGCGCATCACGGTCTGGATCGGCTCGGCCAACACCTCCCACGCGGCGTCGAGGTCGGCCGCCAGCGCGGCCGGGTCGACCTCGAGCCTGGCCAGCCCGCGCGCCAGGCTGTCGCAGCCGAGCAGGGTGTAGCCCAGGGCCACGCCCATGTTGCGCAGCACGGTCGAGTCGGTCAGGTCGCGCTGCCAGCGGCTCACCGGCAGCTTGTGCGACATGTGCGTGAGCACCGCGTTGGCCAGGCCAAGGTTGCCCTCGGCGTTTTCGAAGTCGATCGGGTTGACCTTGTGCGGCATGGTCGAGCTGCCGATCTCGCCGTCCTGGGTGCGCTGCTTGAAGTAGCCCAGCGAGATGTAGCCCCACGCGTCGCGCGACCAGTCGATGAGGATGGTGTTGGCGCGCGCCACCGCGTCGAACAGTTCGGCGATCCAGTCGTGCGGCTCGATCTGGATCGTGTACGGGTTGAACGCCAGGCCCAGGCGAGCCTCGACCACGCGGCGCGCGAAGCCTTCCCAATCGAAGCCCGGGTAGGCCGCCAGGTGCGCGTTGTAGTTGCCCACCGCGCCGTTCATCTTGGCCAGCGGCTGCACCGCAGCGATGCGCGCGCGCGCGGTGGTCAGGCGCGCCGCCACGTTGGCGATTTCCTTGCCGACCGTGGTCGGGCTCGCGGTCTGGCCGTGGGTGCGCGCGAGCATCGGCACGGCCGCGAACTCGCCGGCCATCGAGCCCAGCGTTGCGACCAGACCGTCGAGTGCGGGCAACAGCACCTGCTCGCGAGCGGCTTTCAACATCAGCGCATGGCTGACGTTGTTGATGTCCTCGCTGGTGCAGGCGAAGTGCACGAACTCAGCCGAAGCACGCAACTCGGCGTGGCTGCCCAAGCGCGACTTGAGCCAGTACTCGACCGCCTTGACATCATGGTGGGTGGTCTTTTCGATGTCCTTGATGGCCTGGGCGTCGGTTTCCGAAAAGCGCAGCACCAGGCCGCGCAGCAGGCCGCGCGCGGCTTCCGACAGCGGCTCGAGTTCGGCAAAACCGGCGTCCGACAAGGCGATGAACCACTCGACCTCGACCTGCACGCGGCGGTGCATCAGCCCGAACTCCGACAGCAGCGCGCGCAGCGGCGCGACCTTGGCGGCATAGCGGCCGTCCAGCGGCGAGAGGGCGGTGAGCGCGGACAAATTCATGAGGCTCGAATTGTAGGTGGCGCGTCGCGCGTATCCTCGTCGCCGCCCTGCACCACGGAGGCCGGCATGAACGGACCAGGCGTCGTCCACCACCTGACCCACCCGCTGATCCAGCACAAGCTGACGCTGATGCGCGAAAAGGACCGCAGCACCAGCGGCTTTCGCCGCCTGCTGCACGAGACCGCCCTGCTGATGGCCTACGAGCTGACGCGCGACATGCCGACCCAGCCCGTCGAGATCGAAACCCCGCTGGAGAAGACCACCGGCACCCAGATCGACGGCAGGAAGACGGTGTTCGTGGTCATCATGCGTGCCGGCGCGGGCCTGCTGGACGGCATGCTCGAAGTGGTGCCCGGCGCGCGGGTCGGCCACATCGGCCTGTACCGCGACCCGAAGACGCTGGCCGCGGTGGAGTACTACTTCAAGGTGCCCGAGCACATGGACGAGCGCGACGCCATCGTGCTCGACCCGATGCTGGCCACCGGCCACTCGGCCGCGGCGGCGGTCACGCGCCTGAAGGCCGTGCGGCCGCGCTCGATTCGCTTCGCCTGCCTGCTGGCCGCACCCGAAGGGCTGGCACACTTCCACCGCCTGCACCCCGACGTGCCGATCACCACCTGCGCCATCGACCGCTGCCTGAACGACCACGGCTACATCCTCCCCGGCCTGGGGGATGCGGGCGATCGCATCTTCGGCACCAAGTAGCGCCGCCCCCTAGAATGGCTCGCACAGGGACCCCGGCAACAAGACCATGAAACTCCTCGGCTCGCTCACCAGTCCCTACGTGCGCAAGGTGCGCATCGTGATGGCGGAAAAAAAGCTCGACTACCAGCTCGCACTGGAAGACGTGTGGGCCAGCGACGCGATCCTCAAAGCCAACCCGCTGGGCAAGGTGCCGTGCCTGGTGATGGAGGGCGGCGAGGCGGTGTTCGATTCGCGCGTGATCGTCGAGTACGTCGACACGTTGTCGCCGGTGGGCCGGCTGATCCCCGCCAGCGGCCGCGAGCGCGCCGAGGTGCGCACCTGGGAAGCCCTGGCCGACGGCGTCGTCGACGCCTGCATCCTGGCCCGCCTCGAGCAGACCTGGAGCGGCCGTGCCGACGGCCAGCGCAGCCCGGCCTGGGTCGATCGCCAGATGACCAAGATCAACGCCGCGATCATCGCGATGGCGCAGGGCGTGGGCGACAAGCCGTTCGCGGCCGGCATTTATTTCTCGCTGGCCGACATCGCCGTCGGCTGCGCGCTCGGCTACCTCGATTTCCGCTTCCCGCAAATCGACTGGCGCACGCCGCATCCGAACCTGGCGCGGCTGGCCGACAAGCTGGCGCAGCGCCCAAGCTTCATCGACACGCTGCCGCCGGCCTAGGGTGTGTTGACATGTGAATCGCCCTGGGCCACGGCAAAGCTGTCGCTGCGCGCCAGGGGCCAGTAGAAGCGGTAGACGTTGTGCGGCCAGTCGGCCTCGCCGCGGGCGGCGGCCAGCAGCGCGCCAGGCTTCAAAAACGGCAGCAGGTTGGCCAGCAGCTTGACCTCCTGCTCGGCGGTGCGACGCACGATGTGCCGGGCCGAGATCTCGCGCGGGTGCGTCAGGCCTGCGGCCTGCACCAGCTCCTTCAGCGCGGCGAGCGTGTTCTGGTGGAAGCGCCAGACGCGCTCGGCCTTGTCGGGCACCACCAGGGCTTGCTGGCGCTGCGGGTCCTGCGTGGTCACGCCCGTCGGGCAGCGGCCGGTGTGGCAGGTCTGCGCCTGCAGGCAGCCGAGTGCGAACATGAAGCCGCGCGCCGCGTTGCACCAGTCGGCGCCGAGCGCCATCATGCGCGCGATGTCGAAGGCGCTGATGACCTTGCCGGCGCAACCGACGCGCACCCGGTCGCGAAGGTTCAGGCCGACCAGGGTGTTGTGCACCAGCAGCAGCCCTTCCTGCAACGGCGCGCCGACATGGTCGGTGAATTCCAGCGGCGCGGCGCCGGTGCCGCCCTCGCCGCCGTCGACGACGATGAAGTCGGGCAGCAGATTCGTTTCCTGCATCGCCTTGGCCAGTGCGAACCACTCCCAAGGGTGGCCGATGCACA
>JANMSR010000062.1:0-1838 GCA_031389565.1 Burkholderiales bacterium | reverse complement strand
CGCGCAGCCCACCGACGCCATCGTCAGGATCACGCGCACGACGATCTGCGGCACCGACCTGCACATCCTCAAAGGCGATGTCCCGAGCTGCAAACCCGGCACCATCCTGGGCCACGAAGGCGTCGGCGTGGTCGATGCCGTCGGCACGGGCGTGACCACTTTCAAGCCCGGCGACCGCGTGTTGATCTCCTGCATCAGCGCCTGCGGCCGCTGCGTGCCGTGCCGCAAGGGCATGACCTCGCACTGCGCGGTAGGCGGCTGGATCCTCGGCCACAAGATCGACGGCACCCAGGCCGAGTTCGTGCGCATCCCGCATGCCGACACCAGCCTGCACCCGATCCCCGCGGGGGCCGACGAAGAGGCCCTGGTGATGCTCAGCGACATCCTGCCCACCGGCTTCGAGTGCGGGGTGTTGAACGGCAAGGTCCAGCCGGGCAGCAGCGTGGCCATCGTTGGCTCGGGCCCGATCGGGCTGGCGGCCTTGCTCACGGCGCAGCTCTATTCGCCGTCGCAGATCATCGTGGTCGACCTCGACGAGAACCGGCTCGCGGTGGCCAAGCGCTTTGGTGCCACGGCCACGGTCAACAGTGCGGGTGGCGACGCGGCACAGCAGGTGATGGCGCTGACCGGCGGGCGCGGCGTCGACACTGCCATCGAGGCGGTCGGCATCCCGGCCACCTTCACGCTGTGCGAGGACGTCGTCGCCGCGGGCGGCACGATCGCCAACGTCGGTGTGCACGGCAGCAAGGTCGACCTACACCTCGAACGGCTGTGGTCGCACAACGTGACGATCACCACCCGGCTGGTCGACACGGTGTCGATTCCGCTGTTGCTCCAGACCGTGCAGTCGCAGCGCATCGATGCCAGGCAACTGATCACGCACCGCTTCAAGCTGGCCGACATCCTTCAGGCCTACGACACCTTCGCCAAGGCGGCCGAGACGCGGGCCTTGAAAGTGATCATCCAAGCCTGAGCGATCATGAAACTGCTGCTGAAACTGTTTCCCGCCGGGCATCTCGTGATCAGCGTGATGTTCATCGTCAGCGCGTTCGCGCTGCTGGTGTTTGCGGGCTACGAGCTGGTGCAGGCCGTCGTGCCGCTCGGCGGTCGGGGCGTGTCCGCGCGAATCGACAGCCTGCTCAACAGCATCGCACTGCTGACCATTGCCGTGGCCTCGCTCGAACTCGGGCAGACGATCGTCGAGGAAGAGATCCAGCGGGCGTCGCACATGAGCTCGCCGTCCCGCGTGCGCCGGTTTCTGTCGCGCTTTCTGGTCGTGCTGGTCGTGGCGCTGTCGATCGAGGCGCTGGTGGCGGTGTTCCGTTTCAGTCGCGATGACCCGTCGCAGTTGCCCTACGCAGCGGCGATCGGCCTGATGGCCGCAGCCCTGCTCGCCGCGTGGGGCGTGTTCATCCGCTTGAACCTCGGCGCCGAGGAGCTCGAGCCGGAAGCGCTGGCCGCGGCCAAGCAAGAGGACAGCAAGGTCGAGAAAGCGAAGTGACGCTGATTCGACAGGCCAACCGATGCCCCGCAGCACCGACCATGAACTGCAGCGCAGCGCAGCGACCGCATTGGCTGGCTGCGCGCCGCCGACGCGCGGGATGCCGGTCGTTCAGCGCGAGACCGGTCGCTTCCTCGCCGCCTTGGCACGCGCCGGCGTGAGGGCGAACGCTGCGCTGCCGCTCGCCGAGCGTGCCAGCTTGCGCGCGATGTTGCCGCACACCAGGTCGCACAGCGCATAGACCGAGGCGTCGGCGATGCGGTAGTAAACGCTGGTGCCTCGGCTTTCGCGCACCACCAGGCCGTGCTGCATCAGCATGGCGAGGTGGCGCGACACG
>JANMSR010000060.1:0-29132 GCA_031389565.1 Burkholderiales bacterium | reverse complement strand
TGTCGCCCGCCTTCGACATGAATCCGGTCCCGAACGCCCATGGGCTAAAGCTGAACATCAGCCAGACCGACAACGCGATGGACCTTGATCTCGCTCGCGCCGTGGCACCGTACTTCCGCGTATCCGCTCGCGATGCCGACGCGATCATCGACACCTGCCTGACGTTCGTGCGTCAGTGGCGAACGATCGCTGCACACGTTGGGGTGCCGACCCGGAAGCGAGACGCCATGGCTGCGGCCTTTCGGTTGGCGTCAGTGTAGAAGGGGTTGCAAATGTGCGGCTGATGAGTAGGCTTTCCAACGGGAGCGGCTGCCAAATGCGAAAGGTTATCTTCTCGGGATTCATCGCAGCCGGTACAGCTATTGGGTTGATCGCGGCCTTGAATGGCGACTGGGGGCTCAGATTGGTGATGATGACCATCGGGGCCGTCATCGGCGCTGCGATCGGTGGGGCGGTGACGCGCGTAGGCAAGCGTCCAACCTGGACGAGTCCTACGGACAGCGCACGACAGCGGAAGATCGTGACCGAAACTACTGGCGAGACAAGGGCCACCCGCCATTCATGAAGCCGCCGGGCGCAGAGCCGGATCGACACGTGTTCGATCCAGATCGCCTCGACTGACTGGCTACTTCTTTCGCTTGAGCAGGGTCTTTGGCCACGCCCTTGGCTGCATCGATTGACTCGGTCGTGTCGCTTGCAACCTGTCGGCCAGATTGCATCAGCAAGGACTTTTTTGTCACGAGGGTGCCGTCTGCTCAACGGCCACCAGGCCGTGGTCTTCAAATGGCGCCTCAGGGCGGCTGCATTTACCAAGCGTTCACACACCGTTGCCGAGCCGGCCTTGCGATGCATCAAGCATTTGCAGCCGCCGCCTACGCTCCTTGACATTGCGCAACCCATTTTGAAATCCCCAAGGAGCCCACGCCATGCCCGCCATCGCCACCCTCGCGTCAGCCCCCGCCCACGATGACACGTTCAGCCAGGCCTGGCGCGAGAACCTGTCCCTGGTGCAGAAACTGCTTCCGTTCACGCGCCGCATGGTCCACGCCGGCGATTCGATCTACGAAGGGGGCGCGCCCTTCGCTCACCTGCACCTCATCAACTCGGGCCAGTTCAAGACGGTGAACTTCACCGCCGACGGTCGCGGCCAGGTGGTGGGGCTGCATTTCCGCGGCGACTGGCTGGGCTTCGACGGCATCGCCGAAGGGCACTATGGTTGCGACGCGATCGCGCTCGATACCGGTGAGGTCTGGAGCGTGCGCTACGCCGACCTGCTGGAGGCCAGTACGACCACGCCCGAGTTGATGCGCCTGATGCACGCCGCAATGAGCCGCCAGATCGGGCGCGGCAGCGACTGCCTGCTGTCGCTGGGCACGCTGCCGGCGGACGCGCGGGTGGCCGATTTCATCAAGGACTGGGCCCAGTCGCTCGCCTCGCGCGGCCTGCGTACCGACCAGATCACGCTGCACATGACGCGTGCAGAGATCGGCAACTACCTGGGCATGACGCTCGAAACGGTGAGCCGCGCACTGCGCCGCCTGGCTCAATGCGGCGTGATTCGGTTCGATGAGAAAGGCCGTCGCGACCTGACGATCCCCAACCTGGCCGCGCTCGACACCTTCATCCGCAGCGCGCTCGAGCAGGGCGGCGGGACACGCTTGCCGGCCGCCGCCTGAGAGCAGCTCGAGTCGCGGCTTTGCGCCGCGCGCGCGGCTTCTTCGGCGGCGCGAGGATCAGGCGTTCGAGCTCGTCGAAGGCCTGGCCGGTGTAGACCGCGATGCGCTGCATGTGCGGCAGGTTGGCGTGGCAGCCGGTGAAGCCGAAGTCCATCGTGCCGGCGTAGCTCTGGCAGGTGATGTTGAGCGCCTGGCCATGGGTGATGATCGACGCCGGAAAGGTGCCCA
The DNA here is from genome assembly GCA_031389565.1 of Burkholderiales bacterium. Classification (GTDB taxonomy): domain Bacteria; phylum Pseudomonadota; class Gammaproteobacteria; order Burkholderiales; family Burkholderiaceae_C; genus CADEEN01. The sequence continues at coordinate 27,228 of JANMSR010000060.1, read as the reverse complement.
GCAACTCGGCGCCGCGAAAGTACAGCGGCTTGTCGGGCCCGGGCACGTTGGAGATGGTGATGTTGAACATCGGCCGCGTGCGCCCGCCCAGTCCGGTCAGCAGGGTCAGCAGCGTCGGTGCCATCAGCGCGATCGTGTACTGCGTCATCGCCTGGCGCGGCAGGCTCTGCACATGGGCCTTGGCGCTTTGCACTGAAGCGTGCACGGCAGCCAGCCGTTCGAGTGGATCGTCGAGGTCGGTGCCCAACGTGGCGATGATGAAGGTGATCGCGTTGCCCGCGCTGTCGTCGTCCTTGGGCCGCACCGAGACCGGGATGCCCGCCGTGAGCGACGTCGCAGGCAACTCGCCGCCGTCTTCGAGAAAGCGCCGGAGCGCTCCGCCGCAGGTGGCGAGCACGATGTCATTGAGCGTGCAGCCGGCGGCCGCCGCCACGGTCTTCATGCGCTCGATGGCGATCTGCTGGGTGGCAAAGCGTCGCGTGGCTCGCACGCGGCCGTTGAGCACGCAAGACGGCGCGCCGAAAGGCATTTGCAGCGCGGGGTCGGGTGGGCCGCTGGTGCGCAGCAGCTTGCCGAAGGCCAGCAGCAAATGCGGCGCGGTGCTGATCTGGCCGCGCAGCGCCTGGATCGCGCTGGCCGCGGCGTTGGCGAAGGTCGCCGCGCTGGTGTCACGCTCCGGCCGCGGTTTCGCGTTCTTGCCTTCGGGCGTCAGGCCGACAGCCCAGAACGGCGGCACAGTGAGGCTTTTCTCGGCGTTGTCGGGCATCGCCCGTTGCAACAGCTTCATGCCGCTGACGCCGTCGATCAGCGAGTGGTGCATCTTGACGTAGAAGGCGAAGCGGCCGCCGTCCAGACCTTCGATCAGGGTGCACTCCCAGGGCGGGCGCGACAGGTCCAGCGGCTGGCTGTGCAAGCGCGCGATCAACTCGCCCAGTTCGCGTTCGCCGCCGGGATGGGGCAGCGCGGCGTGGCGCAGGTGGGCTTCGAGGTCGATGTCGTCGTCGTCGACCCAATAGTGCACCGGCATCTTGAGCAGGCTCGACTTCAGGCGCCGGTTCCACGGCGGCGCAAAGCGCTGGTGCTGGCGCAACTCGGCCATCAGGCGGCGGCCGTAGTCCTTCGGCGCCCCCTTGGGCAGGGCAAACGGCAGCAGCGCGCCGACATGCATCGGCGTCGCGCGCGATTCGGTGTACAGCCACGATGCGTCGAGCGGGTTGAGTCGGGTGCGGGTCATGACGAGTGCCTTTCGATCGTGCACAAACAACAAGGCCCGGCGGCGCGAGCCCCGGGCCTTGCGAAGTGCTGCGCCTCAGCGCCTCACTTGGAGGCGGCAGAGGCCGGCGCTGGCGGTGCTGACGGTGCCGTGGCCATCGCCGGCGCCGCCGGCATTGCCGTCGCGGGGCTGGCGCTGGCGGCTGCGGGGGTCGTCACGGCCACCGGGGCGGCGTACGACGTTGCGGCCTTGCTGGTGGTGCCCGCCGGCAGCAGCGGCACGATCAGCAGGGCCACGATGTTGATGATCTTGATCAGCGGGTTGATCGCCGGGCCGGCGGTGTCCTTGTAGGGGTCACCCACGGTATCGCCGGTGACGGCGGCCTTGTGCGCTTCGCTGCCCTTGCCGCCGTGGTGCCCGTCTTCGATGTACTTTTTGGCGTTGTCCCAGGCGCCGCCGCCGGTGCACATCGAGATGGCGACGAACAGACCGGTGACGATGGTGCCCATCAACAGGCCACCGAGCGCGGCCGGCCCCAGCAGCAGGCCGACCACGATCGGTACCACCACCGGCAGCAGCGACGGGATGATCATCTCCTTGATCGCCGCCGTGGTCAGCATGTCGACCGCTCGGCCGTACTCGGGTTTGGCCGTGCCTTCCATGATGCCCTTGATGTCGCGGAACTGGCGTCGCACTTCGACCACCACCGCGCCGGCGGCGCGGCCGACGGCTTCCATCGCCATCGCGCCGAAGAGGTAGGGAATCAGTCCCCCGATGAACAGGCCGACGATGACCTTCGGGTCGCTCAGATCGAAACTCACCGAGAGGCCCCGGCCTTCGAGCGAATGGGTGTAGTCGGCAAACAGCACCAGCGCGGCCAGGCCGGCCGAACCGATGGCGTAGCCCTTGGTCACGGCCTTCGTCGTATTGCCCACCGCATCCAGCGGGTCGGTCACGTCGCGCACGCTCTTGGGCATGTCCGCCATTTCGGCGATGCCACCGGCGTTGTCGGTGATCGGGCCGTAGGCGTCGAGCGCGACGACGATGCCGGCCATGCTCAGCATCGAGGTGGCGGCCACCGCGATGCCGTACAGACCGGCCAGGTTGTAGGCGACCAGGATCGCGGCGCAGACGAAGAGCACCGGCCAGGCGGTCGAGCGCATCGACACGCCCAGGCCGGCGATGATGTTGGTGCCGTGCCCGGTGGTGGACGCCGCAGCGATGTGCTGCACCGGCTTGAACTGCGTGCCGGTGTAGTACTCGGTGATCCAGACCATCGCCGCGGTCAGCACCAGGCCGACGGCGCAGGCGCCGAACAGCTTCATGTGCGTGCCGGCGCCGAGCGCATCGTCCGGCATCACGGCCACGGTGACGAAGTAGAAGGCGGCGAGCGACAGCACGCCGGCCACCGCCAAGCCCTTGTACAGCGCCGGCATCACGTTCTTCATGCCCGGGCTGGCCTTGACGAAGCCGCAGCCGATGATCGAAGCGATGATCGACACGCCGCCGAGCACCAACGGGTACATCACCGCCTGAATCGCCGCTGCAGGCACGACCAGGGCGCCGAGCGCCATCGTGGCGATCAGCGTGACGGCGTAGGTCTCGAACAGGTCGGCGGCCATGCCGGCGCAGTCACCGACGTTGTCGCCCACGTTGTCGGCGATCACTGCCGGGTTGCGTGGGTCGTCTTCGGGGATGCCGGCCTCGACCTTGCCCACCAGGTCAGCACCGACGTCGGCGCCCTTGGTGAAGATGCCACCGCCCAGGCGCGCGAAGATCGAGATCAGCGAGGCTCCGAAGGCAAAGCCGAGCATCGGCTTCAACACCGTGGCCAGGCTCTTGTCGGGCGTCCACTGGCCGTTCATGGTCGTGAACCAGAAGAAGATGCCCACGCCCAACAGGCCCAGGCCGACGACCAGCATGCCGGTGATCGCGCCGCCCTTGAAGGCGACATCGAGTGCCGGGCCGATGCCCTTGGTCGCGGCTTGCGCGGTGCGCACGTTGGCGCGCACCGACACGTTCATGCCGATGAAGCCGCAGGCCCCCGAGAGCACGGCGCCGAGCACGAAGCCCGAGGCGGTGACGCCGTCGAGGAAGACGCCGATCAGGATCGCCAGCACCACGCCGACGATGGCGATGGTCTTGTACTGCCGCGCCAGGTAGGCCGCAGCCCCCTGCTGGATCGCGCCGGCAATTTCCTGCATGCGGGCATTGCCCGCGTCCTGCTTCAGAATCCAGTTGCGCTGGACGAAGCCGTACAACACTGCAGCCAGGCCGCAGGCAAGCGCGACATAAAGCGCCATGGAGGTCGACATGAAGGAGGCTCCTCTTTTGTTTCAGGCCCGTGGAGGGGTCGGTATGAACGAATATCTGCCCCGGCAACAGGGGTTGCCGGCTCAACCTTCGATGCTACGCGATGCCGATGACGCGGCTTGCCGTGTTTTTCCCGTGCTCGCGCGCGGCCTGGGCCGGGCAGTCAGTGCAGCGCAAGGCGGGCCCGTAGAATTCGGGTTACCGCTGACTGTGAAAGCCGCAACCGCATGAGCCTGCACAACGTGACGCCGGGCGCCAAGGCGCCCGACGAGTTCAACGTGATCATCGAGATCCCGATGAACGCCGACCCGATCAAGTACGAGGTCGACAAGGTCAGCGGCGCGATGTTCGTCGACCGCTTCATGACCACAGCCATGCACTACCCTTGCAACTACGGCTACGTGCCGCAGACGCTGTCGGACGACGGTGACCCGGTCGACGTGCTGGTGATCACGCCGTTTGCGCTGACGCCGGGCGTGGTCGTGACCTGCCGGCCGATCGGCGTGCTGAAGATGACCGACGAGGCCGGCGGTGATGCCAAGGTGCTGGCGGTGCCGACGAGCAAGATCCTGCCGATGTACGACCACTGGCACAAGCCCGGCGACGTCAACCCCATGCGCCTGAACGCGATCCAGCACTTCTTCGAGCACTACAAGGATCTCGAACCGAACAAGTGGGTCAAGGTGGTGGGCTGGGAAGGCCCCGATGCGGCGAAGCAGGAAATAATCAGCGGCATGGCCGCGTGGGCGGCTGCCGAGAATTGACGCTCAAGGGGTTGCTGCCTTGAACGGATTGCGCTCGTTCAACTCGTCGACATAGGCACCGACCCCGGCGCCTTCGCGTTGCAGGAAGTCAGCCACGGCGGAGGCGAAGCGGGGGTCGGCGAGCCAATGTGCCGAGCTGGTCTTCACCGGCAACAGTCCGCGTGCCATCTTGTGCTCGCCCTGCGCGCCGCCTTCGAAGCGCCGGTAGCCCTGATCGATGCACCAGGCCAGCGGCCGGTAGTAGCAGGCATCGAAGTGCAGGCAGGGCACATGTTCGGTGGCACCCCAGTAGCGGCCGTAGGCGACGCGCTGCGCCGGGTCGAGTGCGATCAACGAGGCCGCGATGCGCTCGCCAGCGCGCCGCGCCAACACCATCAGCCAATGCGCCGGCATCGTGCGCGCCATGTCGGCGAAGAACGCGCGCGTGAGGTAGGGCGTCGAGTGGTGCGCGCGGTAGGTGAGGGTGTAGCAGCGGTAGAAGAAATCCCAGGCCGGGCCGTCGATCTGCGCGCCCTCGAGCAGCTCGTAGCCGATACCGGCCTCGGCCACGCGGCGGCGCTCCTGCACGATCTTTTTGCGCTTCTCGCGCTGCAGGCTTCGCGTGAACTCGTCGAAGTCGGCGTAGGGCTCGGGCTCGTGGTTCTGCCAGTGAAACTGGACCCCTTCGCGCAGCATCCAGCCGGCCCGCTCGCAGGCCGCGCGGTCGGCGTCGGACAGGAACAACAGGTGTGCCGATGACAGCCCCTGTTGGCGCGCGAGGGCCAGTACCGCCTGCAGCAGCAGGTCACGCGCGGCGTCGTCGACCGCCAGCAGCCGCGTTCCCGGCACCGGCGTGAAAGGCACCGCGCCGAGCAGCTTGGGGTAGTAGGCCAGGCCGTGGCGCTGGTAGGCGTCGGCCCAGGCCCAGTCGAACACGTACTCGCCGTAGGAATGCGCTTTGAGGTACAGCGCACAAGCGGCGAGCAGCGTGCCCTGGTGTTCGACGCTGAGCCAGGCCGGCGCCCAGCCGGTATCGGCCACGGCGCTGCGCGAGCGGTGCAGCGCACTCAGGTATTCGTGGCGCAGGAACGGGGTCGGTGCGTCCTGCGCTTGGAGCAGCGCGTTCCACGCCGTGGCGTCGATGGCGGCAGGGTCATCGTGGGCCTGAATGACATAATTCTTCGCATCGGTTATCACTCAGCAGGCTCCGACGTGATCAAGGTTGCGCTGGCTCAGATCAACGCCACCGTCGGCGACCTGGCCGGCAATGCTCAGCGCATTGTCGACGCGGCCCGGCGCGCGCATGCCGCGGGTGCGCAACTGTTGCTGGCGCCCGAACTGGCGCTGTGTGGCTACCCGCCAGAAGACCTCCTGCTGCGGCCGGCGTTCATGCAAGGCTGCGCCGAAGCGCTCGCCGGCATGGCGGCTGAGTTGGCGTCGTGCGAAGGCTTGCATGTGGTGGTCGGGCATCCGCATCAGTTTGGCGATCGCGGCGATGTTAGGACCAAGTCGACCGCGCAGCCGCTGCGTTTCAACGCGGCCTCGCTGCTGGCGGGGGGACGCATCGTCGGCACCTACTGCAAGCGCGAGCTGCCGAACTACCAGGTCTTCGACGAGCGGCGCTATTTCGCCTCGGGCCGTGATGCCGGCCACGGGCCGCTGGTGTTCGACGTCGGTGGCGTCAAGGTCGGCGTGCTGATCTGCGAAGACGCCTGGTTCGACGAACCGGCGCTGGCGGCCAAAGCCAGTGGCGCGCAAGTGCTGGCCGTCATCAATGCCTCGCCGTTCCACCTGGACAAGGCCGGCGAGCGCGAACAGCGCATGGCCGAGCGTGCGCGTGCGGTGTGCCTGCCACTGCTGTACGCCCACCTGGTGGGTGGCCAGGACGAGGTCGTGTTCGACGGCGCGTCGTTCGCGCTCGACGCCGAGGGCCGCGTGCAGATGCGCGCGCCGAGTTTCGAAGAGGCGCTGACGTTCGTCGAGATCGACGGCGCGACGTTGCGCGGCGTGGTCCATGCGGTGCCGTCGCCGGAGTCGCAGGTCTGGTCAGCGCTGGTGACGGGCGTGCGCGACTACCTGGGCAAGAACGGTTTTCCGGGCGCGATCATCGGCCTGTCTGGGGGTGTCGACTCGGCTCTCGTGCTGGCGCTGGCGGTCGACGCACTCGGTGCCGAGCGGGTGCGCGCAGTGATGATGCCGTCACCCTACACCGCCGACATTTCATGGATCGACGCCCGCGAAATGGCAAAACGCCTGGGCGTGCGCTACGACGAAATCGCCATCGCGCCGATGTTCGATGCCTTTCGCGCGAGCCTGGCGGCACAGTTCGCAGGCCTGCCCGAAGACACCACCGAGGAGAACATCCAGGCCCGCATCCGCGGCAACTTGCTGATGGCGCTGTCGAACAAGACCGGTGCCATCGTGCTGACCACCGGCAACAAGAGCGAGATGGCCACCGGCTACTGCACGCTGTACGGCGACATGGCCGGCGGCTTCGCGGTCATCAAGGACGTGGCCAAGACCCTGGTCTACCGTTTGTGCGAGTGGAAGAACCGTCAGCCGACGCGACGAGCTGATGGTCCAGAGGGCACGGTCGGGCCGGTGATTCCCGAGCGCATTCTGACGCGCGCCCCCTCGGCCGAACTGCGGCCCAACCAGACCGACCAGGACAGCCTGCCGCCCTACGAGGTGCTCGACGCGATCCTGGCGCTGTACATGGAAGACGACCGCAGCGTCGACGACATCGTCGCCGCCGGCTTCGAGCGCACCACCGTGGAGCGCGTGACGCGGCTGATCAAGACCAATGAGTACAAGCGGCGCCAGGCGCCGGTGGGCATCCGGATCACGCACCGCGCTTTCGGCCGCGACTGGCGATACCCCATCACGTCCAAGTTCCGTGCTTAAATTCAATCAACGAACCAGGATCGCTGAATCGGAGCACGCGCCATGAAACAGATCACCGCCATCGTCAAGCCGTTCAAGCTCGAGGAGGTGCGCGAGGCGCTGGCCGACGTCGGCGTGTCGGGCCTGACCGTCACCGAGGTCAAAGGATTTGGCCGCCAGAAGGGCCACACGGAGTTGTACCGCGGCGCAGAGTATGTGGTCGACTTCCTGCCGAAGGTCAAGATCGAGGTGGTGGTCAAGGACGACGACGTCGAGCGCTGCATCGAGGCCATCGTCAAGGCGGCCAAGACCGGCAAGATCGGCGACGGCAAGATTTTCGTCATGCCCGTCGAGCAGGTGGTGCGCATCCGCACCGGCGAGACCGACGAAGCGGCGGTCTGATCGCCTGGGACGAGGCGGCTGTCTAGATCCGGGTGTAGTCGTCGCGCGCGGTCGCCTTGGCGGCCGCTTGGCGTATGCGCTCGAGCAATCGAGCCGTGTCGTCGTCGACCAGCAGGGCGTGGTACTGCGGCGCCGAGACGAAGCCTTGCTCGTGGCTGACGCGCATGAACGCCAGCAGCGCGTCGTAGTAGCCCGCGACGTTGAGCAGCGCCACCGGCTTGTCGTGGTAACCCAGTTGCTGCCAGGACCAGACTTCGTACAACTCCTCGAGTGTGCCGATGCCGCCAGGCAGCGCGATGAAGGCGTCGGCGCGCTCGGCCATCAACTGCTTGCGCTCGTGCATCGTCTGCACGACATGCAACTCCGTCAGGCCGGCGTGGCCCACTTCGCGGTCCATCAAGGCCTGCGGAATCACGCCGACCACGCGGCCGCCCGCGGCCAGCGCGGCATCGGCCACCGCACCCATCAATCCGACGCGACCGCCGCCATAGACGACGCTGTCGCCGCGCTCTGCAATCAAGCGCCCGAGGGCGCGCGCCGCATGGGCGAATGCTGGCGCGTCGCCGAACCGCGAACCGCAATACACCGCCACCGACAAGTTCATCGATCAGACCACGAAAAAGCGCTGCGCCACAGCGGCAGCCCAGATGCCAGCGCAAAGCAGCAGCGACAGCATCACCGCCGCGCTGCCGAAGTCCTTGGCGCGTTTGGAAAGCTCGTGCCAATCGTAGGACACGCGGTCGACCACCGCTTCGATCCCTGAGTTGAGCAGCTCGACGATTATTACGAGCAGCACCGAGCCGGCCAACAGCGCCACCTGCACCCAGCCCTGGCCGAGCCAGAACGCCGCAGGCAGCAGCACGGCGGCCAGCCAGACCTCCTGTCGAAACGCACTCTCGCCGACATAGGCCAATCGCAATCCGCTGGCCGAGTGGCCGGCGGCGCGAACGATGCGGTCGATGCCGGTGCGGCCCTTGAACTCGTTGGTCATCAGGAAACCTTCGGGCTTCGCCCTTCGGAAATCGCCCTTGGGGCGGCCCGGCGGGCTATCGCCGGATTGTGCCCGCGGCGCTGCCGGCCGCCAGGTGATGAGGCGCGTGCCACACAGCGCGTCGTGCCAGAACTGGCGCTGCGGATGGGCCAATGCGAGCAGGGCATAGGCGATCACGCCTGCAGCCATCACGCCGAAGATCTGGGCCGCGCTGTGCAAGCCGGCCAGCCAGGCCGCGACCAAGGCCGGCACGAACCAGAACCAGCAGGCCAGGTAGCGCAGCAGCGCGCGACCCTGGCTCACCGGCCGGCCCTCCTGGGTGACCAGGCGCAGGTGCCAGGCGCGCATGGCCACGGTCTGCCCGCCATGGCTCCAGAACCAGACGAAATAGATCGCGAGCACCACGAACAGGAAGGCTTGCAGACCGGCCTGGCCCTGAAGCGCATGTCGCTGCTGCGTCAGCGAGGAATACAGGTAGCCGGCGATCATGACCACGCCGAAAAGGAGCACGCCCTCGTAAATGAAGGCGGCCAGTCGCCGGGCCAGGCCGGGCGTGACGTGGGAATCGGCGAGCTGCGCGGGCGCAGCCGTCATCGCGCCTTGGTTTTGTCGTTCTCGGCCGCTGGCGCCCGCGCGGCGGCGCCTTGCGCGCCGCGTTGCGGCAACAAGGTTGCGCTGTCGACGAAGCCCGGCGTGGCGGCCACCTTGGGCAGGCCGGCCTGCTGGTGCAAGGGCGGAGTGGCCGGCTTGGAGACCAGGTTGGTCGTGGCGCCGGACCCGCGCCGCACGACTGTGGGGCCGACCGGCTGGGCCGGGGCCGGAGCCGGTGCGCGCACGACGCTCGACTTGACACTGGCATCGCCGTTGCGCGGGGCGAGCGCGGGGGCGACCGGCCGCGGCCGGTCGGCGCGCTCGGCGAGCGCACGGCGCTGATCGGCGGGCAAGGCACGGTAGGTGTCCCACTGCTGCTGGCGTTCCTGCGGGCTGAGCTGGCGGGCTTCCTGGAAATTCAGCCGCGCCGATGCGCGTTCCTGCGGCGTCAGCCGCGACCATTCGGCGATGCGCTGCTGCACGCGGCCGCGCTCATCGGCGGGCAAGGCCGGGAAGCGGATGGCCAACTCGGCCCACTTTTGCTGCTGCGACGGGGAAATGGTGCTCCAGTCGCGCTCCAGCGGGGTCAGGACGCTGCGCTGTGCGGCGCTCAGTTTGTTCCAGGCGACCGGGCCCGTGCCCGGCAGCGATTGCGCGTGCGCGGCGCCGATGACGGTCAGGCAGGCAAGCAGCAGCGACGCGCACAGCCGGTGCACAAACGTGGAGCGGGTATCAGCGGCGCCGGTGGTCACGGCCGTGCCGTCTTGAGGAATTCGACGAAGCCCTGGTCGCGATAGGCCTCGGGCGGCAGGTCGTCGGCAAGGATCGCGGCGTCGACCTCGGCTGCAGCCTCGATCTGCGAGCGGGTGTAGTGGCTGTCGATCAGCACAAGACCAGCCAGCAGCACAGCCAGCGGCAGCAGCGAGCCCAGGCGCAACCACCACGGCGTCATATGGGGTCGACCGCCAAGCACGGCGGCGCCGCCGGCATGGCCGACGACGGCCGGCGCCGCGGCCACGCTCCCGCGCGCCTGGCGTGCCGCGGCCAGCGCCTGATCGTGGGCGAAGCGCAATCGCGCGTCGATGTCGGGGTCGGTGCCGAGCGACTGGTGTTCGGTCAATGCCGCGGTCAGGCGCAGGGCAAAGCGCGCTTGCGCCGCTTCGGCGCTGCGCTGGGCAAGCATGGATGGCAATTTTTCGTTCATAGCGTGATTCCCTTGGCGCGCAGAGCCTTGGCCAGTGCGTGAACCGCCCGCGAACAGTGCGTTTTCACGCTGCCTTCGGAGCACCCCATGACCGACGCGGTCTCTGCAACATCGAGTTCCTCCCAGTAACGAAGCAAGAATGCTTCCCGTTGACGCGTGGGCAACTGACACACCTGGGCGTCGATGAGTTGCAGGATCTGTGCGCGGCCGACCGAATCGGCGGCGTTTTCGGTGCTGGTGCGGCCGTCCGAGGTGTCGAGCAACTCCAGCAGGTCGAAGTCGCCGCCGCTGTCATCAGCGCCCTCGAAGTCCGACAGGTTGACAAACAGTGCATTGCGCACCTTTTGGCGGCGAAACCAGTCCATCGTGGCGTTGGACAAGATGCGCTGGAAGATCAACGGCAACTCCGCCGGCGGACGATCAGCGTACTTTTCAGCCAGCCGGATCATGGAGTCCTGCACGATGTCCAGCGCAGCGTCGTCATTGCGCACCGTGTATGCGGTGCGCTTGAAGGCGCGTTTCTCGACGCTCTTGAGGAAGTCTGAGAGTTCTTTGTCGGTGGCCAAGGCGGCAGGGGCGCAGCGCGCGGGGCCCCCGGCTTGGGAGCGCGGCGGATTATGTCATCGCACCGCAGAGGTGCTTCACTCCGGCGCTGTGGGCCATGGCGAATGCCATAATGCTACTTCGCACAACGCATTTTCTGGGTCTCAGTTGGGCGCCCGATCCGGGCCCCCAATCGTTGCCCGGGCAGGTTCCGCATCCGCCTCACGAGGGCGCGAGAAGGAACACCGATGGATTTTCGTTAGAGAAATTCACAGAGGTTCAACATGGATATGTCTGCCGCGGAAGTCAAGCGTGCCGCATCGGCACAGCCTTCTTCGCCCCAACTCCCAGTTCCTGAGCCCAATGGCTCGGAAATCCTGGTTCGCTGCCTGCAGGCCGAAGGTGTCAAGTACCTTTGGGGCTACCCCGGCGGCGCGGTGCTCTACATCTATGACGCCCTGTACAAGCAGGAATCGATCGAGCATGTGCTGGTGCGCCACGAGCAGGCGGCCGTGCATGCCGCCGACGGCTATGCGCGTGCGACCGGCGAGGTCGGCGTGGCGTTGGTGACCTCGGGTCCGGGCGTGACCAATGCCGTGACCGGCATCGCCACCGCCTACATGGACTCGATCCCGATGGTGATCATCACCGGCCAGGTGCCGACGCCCGCGATCGGGTTGGACGCCTTCCAGGAATGCGACACGGTCGGCATCACACGCCCGATCGTCAAGCACAACTTCCTGGTCAAGGACGTGCGCGACCTGGCGCTGACGATCAAGAAGGCATTCCACATCGCCCGAACAGGCCGGCCCGGCCCAGTGGTGGTCGACGTGCCCAAGGACGTGTCGCTGAAGACGGCGCCGTTCCACTACCCCGAGCGCATCGAGATGCGCTCGTACAACCCGGTGAAGAAAGGCCACGGCGGCCAGATCCGCAAGGCGGTGCAGTTGCTGCTGTCGGCCAAGCGGCCCTACATCTATACCGGCGGTGGCGTCATCCTCGGCAACGCGTCTGCCGAGTTGCGCGAACTGGTGCATCTGCTCGGCGCACCGTGCACCAACACGCTGATGGGGCTGGGCGCGATCGCCGCCAGCGACCCGCAGTTCCTTGGCATGCTCGGCATGCATGGCACCTTTGAGGCCAACATGACGATGCAGCACTGCGATGTGCTGCTGGCGGTCGGCGCGCGCTTTGACGACCGCGTGATCGGCAACCCGAAGCACTTCGCCTCGGTCGAGCGCAAGATCATCCACGTCGACATCGACCCGTCGAGTATCTCCAAGCGTGTGAAGGTCGACATCCCGATCGTCGGCGACGTCAAGGATGTCCTGCAGGAGCTGATCGCCCTGGTCACGCAAGCCCAGGTCAAGCCCGATAAGGCGGCGTTGAACGCCTGGTGGGCGCAGGTCAACGAATGGCGCAAGCGCGATTGCCTGCACTACAAGACCAGCAGCGAGGTCATCAAGCCGCAGATGGTCGTCGACAAGCTTTGGCAACTGACCAAGGACCGCGACACCTACATCACCAGTGACGTGGGCCAGCACCAGATGTGGGCGGCGCAGTACTACCGCTTCGAGCAGCCACGGCGCTGGATCAACTCCGGCGGCCTGGGCACGATGGGGGTGGGCCTGCCCTACGCAATGGGCATCAAGCTGGCCAAGCCCGAGTCGGATGTGTTCTGTATCACCGGCGAGGGCTCGATCCAGATGTGCATTCAGGAACTCTCGACCTGCCAGCAGTACAAGACCCCGGTGAAAATCGTTTCGCTCAACAACCGCTACCTCGGCATGGTGCGGCAGTGGCAGCAACTCGATTACGGCGGCCGTTACTCGCACAGCTACATGGACGCACTGCCTGACTTCGTCAAGCTGGCGGAAGCGTACGGCCATGTCGGCATCCTGGTCGAGAAGCCCGCCGACGTGGAGCCGGCGCTGCGCGAAGCCATAAGGCTGAAGGACCGCACGGTGTTCCTCGATATCCGCACCGATCCGACCGAGAACGTCTGGCCGATGGTCAAGGCCGGACAGGGCATCACGGAGATGCTGCTGGGCTCCGAGGACCTGTAGGGCGTGTCCAGGCCCGGGCTCCAGGCGGCGTTACCGCGCTGCAGGGGGCTCGCGCCGCAGCCGCCTTCCAGCCCGGAATCATTCTTCTTTGCCATCGAACCGCGTGGCCAAGCGATGCCGATCACCGTCGGCGGCCGTGAAGAGCGCGCAAGGACGAACGACATGAAACACATCATTGCGCTGCTGCTCGAGAACGAGCCCGGCGCCCTGTCGCGCGTGGTGGCACTGTTCTCTGCCCGCGGCTACAACATCGAGAGCCTGACCGTGGCACCGACCGAGGACGCGTCGCTGTCGCGCATGACGATCGTCACCACCGGCAGCGATGACGTGATCGAGCAGATCACCAAGCACCTGAACCGGCTGATCGAGGTGGTCAAGGTGGTTGACCTCACCGAAGGCAGTTTCACCGAGCGCGAGTTGATGCTGGTGAAGGTGCGGGCGGTCGGCAAGGAGCGCGACGAGATGACCCGCATGGCCGATATCTTCCGCGGCCGCGTCATCGACGTGACTGACAAGAGCTACACCATCGAACTGACGGGCGACGGCGCCAAGCTCGACGCCTTCCTGGTGGCCATCGACCGTGCCGCGATCCTGGAAACCGTGCGCACCGGCGCCAGCGGCATCGGCCGCGGCGAGCGGATTCTTAGGGTGTAGAGCGGGCCCCGGCGGGTCCTGGAAACTTTTTTACGGAGCAAATAGCATGAAGGTTTACTACGACAAAGACGCCGACCTCAGCCTCATCAAGGGCAAGCAGGTGGCCATCATCGGCTACGGCTCACAGGGCCATGCGCATGCGCAAAACCTGAACGACAGCGGCGTCAAGGTGACAGTCGGCCTGCGCCGCGGCGGTGTTTCCTGGGCCAAGGTCGAGAAGGCCGGCCTGAAGGTGGCCGAGGTCGCCGACGCGGTGAAGAGCGCCGACGTGGTGATGGTGCTGCTGCCCGACGAGCAGATCGCGGCGGTCTATGCCAATGACATTGCGCCGAACATCAGGCAGGGCGCATCGCTCGCGTTCGCGCACGGGTTCAACGTGCATTACGGGCAGGTCGTGCCGCGCGAAGACCTGGACGTTTGGATGGTCGCACCCAAGGCCCCCGGCCACACCGTGCGCAACACCTACACCCAGGGCGGCGGCGTTCCGCACCTGATCGCGGTGCACGCCGACAAGAGCGGCAAGGCGCGCGACCTGGCGTTGTCGTACGCCGTGGCCAACGGCGGCGGCAAGGCAGGCATCATCGAAACCAACTTCCGCGAAGAGACCGAGACTGACCTGTTCGGCGAGCAGGCCGTGCTGTGCGGCGGCACGGTCGAGTTGATCAAGGCCGGCTTCGAGACGCTGGTCGAAGCCGGCTACGCGCCCGAGATGGCCTACTTCGAGTGCCTGCACGAGTTGAAGCTGATCGTCGACCTGATCTATGAAGGCGGCATCGCCAACATGAACTACTCGATTTCGAACAATGCCGAGTACGGCGAGTACGTGACCGGGCCGAAGATCATCAGCGACGACACCAAGAACGTCATGCGCCAGGTGCTCAAGGACATCCAGACCGGCGAGTACGCCAAGAACTTCATCCTGGAGAACCGCGCCGGTGCGCCGACGCTGCTGTCGCGCCGCCGCCTGACCGCTGAGCACGACATCGAGGTGGTGGGCGAGAAGCTGCGCGCGATGATGCCGTGGATCAAGGCCAACAAGCTGGTCGACAAGAGTCGCAATTGAAGACGGCGAAGGCGCTATCCTCGCGCCATGAGTGAAGACCAGCGAGACTCGGTGGCCGACTCGGCGCAGCACGTGGACCCTGCGCCGCGGCCGCGGCGCAAGGGCATCTACATCCTGCCCAACGCGATCTCGCTGGCGGCCTTGTTCGCCAGCTTCTACGCGATCGTGATGGCGATGAATGGCCGCTTCGAAGTGGCCGCCATCGGCATCGCCTGCGCGGCGGTGCTGGACAGCCTGGACGGTCGCGTAGCGCGCATGACCAACTCGCAGAGCGCCTTTGGTGAGCAGATGGACAGCCTTTGCGACATGGTCAGCTTCGGCTTCGCACCGGCGTTGATCGTCTACATCTGGGCGCTGCAAGGCCTGGGCAAGTTCGGCTGGATGGCGGCGTTCGTCTATTGCGCTG
Source organism: Burkholderiales bacterium (assembly GCA_031389565.1). Taxonomy (GTDB): domain Bacteria; phylum Pseudomonadota; class Gammaproteobacteria; order Burkholderiales; family Burkholderiaceae_C; genus CADEEN01. The sequence continues at coordinate 12,156 of JANMSR010000060.1, read as the reverse complement.
CCGCGGCGTTGCGACTGGCGCGCTTCAACGTCAACATCGGCGTGGTCGACAAGCGTTTCTTCCAGGGCCTGCCCAGCCCCGCGGCGGCAGCGCTGGTGATGGGTCTGATCTACGTCATGGACGACGCCGGCTTCAAAGACGTGGCCAAGATCGACTGGCTGGCCTGGACCGCGTTCGCGGTCACCCTGTATGCCGGGCTGTCGATGGTCACGAACGCGCCTTTCTACAGCTTCAAGGTCGTCGGCGGGCGCCGCACCGTGCCCTTCGCCGTGATCGTCGCCATCGCGCTGGGCATTGCGGTGATCAACATCCACCCGCCGATCGTGCTGTTCGCGCTGTTCTGCATTTACGGTGTTTCGGGCTATGCCGTCTATGCCTACAAGAAGTCCAAGGGCGCGCCGGTCAGCGTGATCGCGACCTCGACCGACGAGCCGGATGAGGCTGGGCTGCACCGCTGAATGCGGCGTGCTACATTGACGCCCATGTCAATCCGCCTCGCGCCGCTGCTGCTACCACTGGGAGGGCTGCCCGCGCGCTGATCGATTGCGTCCACCGAATTTCTGCCTATCGACAGCCCGCGAGCCTAAGAGCCAGCGGGCTGTTTTTATTTCCGTCCCACGAAAGCCCCGAGCCATGAGCAACGACAAACTGATCATCTTCGACACGACCTTGCGCGACGGCGAGCAGTCGCCCGGCGCCTCGATGACCAAGGACGAAAAGCTGCGCATCGCGCGCCAGTTGGAGCGCCTGCGCGTGGATGTCATCGAGGCCGGCTTCGCGGCTTCGAGCAATGGCGATTTCGAGGCCGTGAAGGCGATTGCCGCTGCGATCAAGGACTCGACGGTGTGTTCACTGGCGCGCGCCAACGATCGTGATATCTCGCGCGCCGCGGAGGCGTTGAAGGGTGCGGCACGGTCGCGCATCCACACCTTCATCGCCACCAGCGCGCTGCACATGGAAAAGAAACTGCGCATGACCCCCGAGCAGGTGTTCGAGCAGGCCAGGCTGGCGGTGCGTTTTGCGCGCAACCTGAGCGACGATGTCGAGTTCTCGCCCGAAGACGGCTACCGCTCGGACCCCGACTACCTCTGCCGCGTGCTCGAAGCCGCGATCACCGAGGGCGCGAGCACGATCAACATTCCCGACACCGTGGGTTACGCGGTGCCCGAGCTGTATGGCGAATTCATCCGCTCCCTGCGCGAACGGGTGCCGAACTCGGACCAGGCGATCTGGTCGGTGCACTGCCACAACGATCTCGGCATGGCGGTGGCCAATTCTCTGGCCGGCGTGATGCGCGGCGGCGCGCGCCAGGTCGAGTGCACGATCAACGGCCTCGGAGAGCGGGCCGGCAACTGTTCGCTCGAAGAGGTGGTAATGGCAGTGAAGACGCGGCGCGACTACTTCGGGCTCGAACTCGGCATCGATACTTCGCAGATCCTCGCGGCCTCGCGGCTGGTCAGCCAGACCACCGGTTTCGTGGTCCAGCCGAACAAGGCCGTGGTCGGGGCCAATGCCTTCGCCCACGCCTCGGGCATCCACCAGGACGGCGTGCTGAAGGCGCGCGACACCTATGAAATCATGCGCGCCGAAGACGTGGGCTGGAGCGCCAACAAGATCGTGCTCGGCAAGCTGTCGGGCCGCAACGCCTTCAAGCAGCGCCTGCACGACCTCGGCATCCAGTTCGAGTCCGAGGCCGACACCAACGCTGCGTTCGCCAAGTTCAAGGAACTCGCCGACCGCAAAAGCGAAATCTTCGACGAGGACATCATTGCGTTGGTCGGCGACGAGAGCGTCACCCATGAGCAGGAGCACTACCGACTGCTGGCGCTTGCGCAGCGCTCGGAAACCGGTGAACGCCCTCACGCCCGTGTGGCGTTTGCCATCGGGGGCGTCGAGTTCCACGCCGAGAGCGATGGCAACGGCCCGGTCGATGCCAGCTTGAAGGCCATCGAGTCGAAGGTCCAAAGCGGCGCCGAGTTGTTGCTCTATTCGGTCAATGCCATCACCAGCGGCAGCACAGAATCGCAGGGCGAGGTGACGGTGCGTCTGCAACAAGGTGGGCGCATCGTCAATGGCGTCGGAGCCGACCCCGACATCGTGGTCGCGTCTGCCAAGGCCTACCTTGCCGCGTTGAACAAGCTCCACAGCAAGGCCGAGCGCGTGGCTGCCCAGGGTTGAAGTCGGTTTCCGTTACAAACTTAGGGAAATCCCAGCATCAACTTGAGGATAACCACGCAAGTCCATGTCTTGCGTCGCTTTTTTGTGTCGCCTACACTGAGTCGAGTTTGCTGCTAGGGTTTCCCCTGTGAATTGCATACCGTTTCAGATCAACACATATCGAGTGCGCTGCTGGCCCTGGCTGCTGGCGCTGGTCGCACTGGTGGCCCTGCCGCTCGACGCAGCGGCCAAGCCCCGCCCAGCCAAGAATCAGGTCATCGTTAAGAAGCAGGCGAGCGCCAAAGCGTCGCGCGCTCGATCGGTCGTGCGTGTCGAACCGGTGCGGCCGTCGTTTGGCCAGATCTCGGGCTTGCATGCCGGAGGTGATGCGCTCGACCTGAAATCCAGCGTTGCCCTGGTGCTCGACCAGGACACAAACGAGGTGCTGTTCAGCAAGAATCCGCAGGCCGTGCTGCCGATCGCGTCGATCACCAAGCTGATGACGGCGCTGGTGGTCACCGAGTCCAACCTGCCTCTGGACGAGTTGTTGAGCATCAGCGCCGATGATGTCGATACCGGAAAGGGCAGCCGCTCGCGCCTGCAAGTCGGCACGCGCCTGTCGCGCGAAGAAATGCTGCACCTGGCCTTGATGGCCAGCGAGAACCGTGCGGCCAATGCCCTCGGGCGGCACTACCCGGGCGGCTTGTCGGCATTTGTGGCGGCCATGAACCGCAAGGCGCAGGCGCTGGGCATGAAGGACACCCACTACGTCGAGCCCACGGGCCTGTCCAGCCGCAACCAGTCGAGCGCCACGGACCTGGCCGTGTTGGTGCGCGAGGTCGACAAGCACACGCTGATCCGCCAGTTGTCCACCTCGCCTGAGCGTGAGGTAGCCGTTGGCTCGCGCAATGTGCACTTTCGCAATACCAACGGTCTGGTGCGCAGCGGCGAGTGGGACATCGGCCTGCAAAAGACCGGCTACATCACCGAGGCCGGCCGCTGCCTGGTAATGCAGGCACAGTTGTCGGGTCGCAAGTTGATCATGGTGCTGCTCGATTCAGCGGGCAAGTACTCCCGCATCGGCGACGCAGAACGCATTCGGAAGTGGCTCGCCGAGTTGCCGGTCGTGCCGCGCTTGCCCGCCGCTGCGACCGCGGTGGCCTCGCCGCTGGTTTGATACTCAGGTCTTGTGCTGACCCAGCGCGGCGGAAATCTGCTGCGCGGTCGTCCTGACGCGATCGGTCCAGCCCTCTTCGAGGCGATCGGCTGGCGCTGAAATCGACAGACCGGCCACCAGCCGGTCGCTGTCATCGTAGATGCCTGCAGCGATGCAGCGCACGCCGATCTCGAGCTCTTCATCGTCGCGGGCGACACCGCGCGTGCGCACGCCGTCGAGCTCGCGCTCGAGGGCGGTCAGTTGCGTCAGGCTGTTGCGCGTGTGGCCGGCCAGACCGGTGCGCGCGGCGTAGGCGCGAACGCGGTCGCGGTCGTCGATGGCCAGGAACAACTTGCCGACCGAGGTCAAGTGCAGCGGCGCCCGCCCGCCGACCGCGCGCACCACCTGCATGCCCGAGCGCTCGCTGTAGGCGCGCTCGATGTAGACGATCTCGTCGCCCTGGCGCACCGACAGATTGACTGCCTGGTGCGTCAACTTGTGCAGTTCGCGCATCGGTTCGAGCGCGGCATCGCGCACATCCAGTCGCCCCTTGACCAAGTTGCCAAGTTCGAGCAAGCGCATGCCCAGGCGGTAGGTACCCGCCTTCGGTCGGTCGACAAAGCGGCCGGCCACCAGGTCGTTGAGGATGCGGTGCGCGGTGGACGGGTGCAGCCCCGTGCGCTCGCTGATGAACTTCAGCGCCAACGGTTCAGGCTGAGCTGCGAGCACGTCGAGCAGCGCAAAGCTTCGTTCCAGCACCTGAATACTCGGGGTTTGTGCGTCTCGCTTGACCATGCCGTGGATTGTCCAGTGCTGTGCGAATTCTTGCATGGCGAAATTAGACACCGTATCTCGGGAGCTACGTGGACCTGTCGGAGGCCGCCCGCGTGAGCCTCGCCACTCCGGCGCTCTCCGCTACACGGGTGCGTGCCCATCGCGCAGGCCAAGCGCTGCAACCGCCGCAACGCCCGAACGCACCGCGCCTTCGAGCGTGGCCGGGTAGGGCCCCACTACGAAGTCGCCGGCCGCCACCAGGTTGGTGGCAATGGTCGTCGGCGGGCGCGCAAGCGCCGGCGCACACAGGAACGTCGCGCGCCGCTCGGCCACGGCGCGCAGCACCTGCGCAGGCTCATGCCAGGTCTGTGGCGCAAACGCCGACTGCGCCTGACGCAGGGTGGCTGCTGCGGTGGCCTCGAGCCCCCGTTCGACCCAGCCGCGGGCGCCGCTGGCAACGAACGCGAACAGGCCGTCGCGCGGGCCACCGCCATCGATCGCGCCGAGGTCGAAAACGAACTGCGCAGGTGCGTCGGCGCTGCTGGCCAGTGTCGTCATCGGCTGCGCCAGGCGCGTGCCGCGGCTTCGCAGGTAGACGGTGACGATCGGCTCGTAGGCGAACGTGCCCGCCTGGGCCGCCCAGCCTGGCGCAACGGGCCGGGCCAGGCGCGCGGCCTCGTGGGCAGTGCACGCCAGCACCACGGCGTCGAAAGGCTCACCGTCGATCGCCCAGCCGTCGCCGTGTGCCGTCACCGCCGTGGCGCGCGTGCTGCAGCGCAGGGTGGCGCCGGCCACGGCCAGCCACCGCGCGGCCGGGTCCGGCAAGAGGGCCGACAACGGCACCCGCGGCAGCAGCAAGTCGGCCGAACCGGGGCCGCTGAACAGCGCGTCGCGCAGCACACGCAGGAAGACGCGGGCACTGGCCTGGCTGGTCGGGGTGTTCAGTGCGGCCACGCAAAGCGGTTCGATCAGGGTCTCGCGAACGCGTGCCGACAGCCCCTGCGTCAGCGCCGCTACGCTGGTCTGCACGTCGGCCTCGAAACCGGCGAGGCGCCAGTGCAGCGCCGCAATGAGCAGGCCACAACGCTCACCGAGCGTCCAGCCGTGACGGCCGAGCACCGCGCGTGCAAAGGCGAGCGCGGGCGAGCCACCAGGCAGGCGCAGGCCGTTGCCATCGGGGTCGATCAAGGCCAGCGGTTGGCGCCGCAGCAGCGCGTCGGGGTCCGCGCCGACGCGGCGCATCAATGCCAGCGTGTCGCGGTAGGCACCAATCAGGATGTGCTGTCCGTTGTCGAGTGCCAGCCCGTCGCTGTGATCGACACGGCGTGCGCGGCCCCCGAGTTGCGGCGCCATTTCCAGCAACGTGACGTGATGGCCGGCATCGGTGGCGTGGACTGCGGCGGCAATGCCGGCCCAGCCGCCACCGATCACCGCGATGCGGCGCGCCATCCGTGTCAGCGTTCCCGCCAATGGGTGTGCATCGCGATCCACACCTTGCGCAGCGGCGTCAGGGCCACACGCTGGTGCAGCACCTGAAAGTCGTCGGCCTCGATCTCGCGCAGCAGCGTGCGGTAGATCTGGGCCATCGCCAGCCCCGGCCGCTGCGCGCGGCGGTCGGCCGCAGGTAGCAGCGCCAGGGCCTCGTCATAGCTGCGGTGGGCGCGTTCGGCCTGCAAGCGCATCAACTGCGTGAAGCGCTCGCTGTAGCCCCACGGCGCCTTGCGTTCGAGCAGCTCGCTGGCCTTCACATCGAACTGCTTCAACTCGTTGCTGGGCAGGTAGATGCGGCCGCGCCGCGCATCGTCGCCGACGTCGCGGATGATGTTCGTCAACTGCATCGCCAAGCCGAGCCGGTGCGCGTACGCAATCGTCGCGTCCTGGCTGCGACCGAAGATGTTGGCCGCGACTTCGCCGACCACGCCGGCCACCAGGTGGCAGTAGCGGGCAAGCCCGGCGAAGTCGAGATAGCGGGTCTGCTGCAGGTCCATCTCGCAGCCTTCGATCACCGCCAGCAAGTGCGCAGGCTGGATGCCGTAGCGGCCGGTGTGGGGCAACAACGCTTGCAGCGACGGGTGGCTGGGCTGGCCGGCAAAGGCGCTGGCCACCTCCTTGCGCCACCATGCCAGCTTGGTTGCCGCGACACCCGGGTCGTGCACCTCGTCGACGACATCATCGACTTCGCGGCAGAAGGCGTAGAACGCGGTGATCGCGGCGCGCTGTGTTTGCGGCAGGAAGCGGAAGGCGTAATAGAACGACGAGCCGCTCTTGGCCGCCTTGTCCTGCACGTACTGCTCTGGCGTCATAAGCTGTGTTCGTCGCGTGGCACGACGGGCGAGCGCGGCTCGACCGTGGCGGCGCGGTGCATCTGCAGCACGCGCCACGCCAGCCAGGGCAAGTCGCGCTTGCCGATCGTCGGCCGCTGCGACAGCGCGTTGGCGCCACCGGCCTCGATGCGCTCGAGCACGCGCAGGCCGCCTTGAACCACGAAGCGCAGTTCCCAGCCCAGGCGGCCGGGCAAGCGGTGTACCAGCGGCGCGCCGGCGATCATCGTCTCGCGGGCCCAGCCCACCAGGGAGCGCACCATCGCGCGGCTGGCGTCGTTGTCGGTGCCCGCGCGCAATTGACGCGCATCGAGGCCGTGGCGCGCGGCGTCGGCCTCGGTGACGTAGACGCGCCCCCGTGGCAGGTCCACCGACAGGTCCTGCCAGAAGTTGATCAACTGCAAGGCCGTGCAGAGGGCGTCGGATTGCGCGAGCGCATCGCGCTCGGTCACGCCCGCAAGGTGCAGCAACAAACGACCGATCGGGTTCGCCGATCGCGCGCAGTAGTCGAGCAGCGCAGCGCGGTCGGGGTACACCGGGTTGCCGGTGTCCTGCGCAAAGGCGCTCAGCAGGTCGGTCAGCGGACCCAGGGGCAGGCGGTGCCGCGCGATCGCGGCGGCCAGTGGCGTGAACACGCCTTGCCAGCGGCCCGCGGCGACATCGCCCAGTGCGGCGCGCCGCAAGGCTCGAGCAAACTCAGCGAGTTGCGCGAGGCGTTCTGCGGCCGTGGCCGTGCCCTCGTCGGCGATGTCGTCTGCCGTGCGCGCGAAGCGATAGACCGCAGCCACCGCGGGGCGCAGAGCCAGAGGGCAAAGCCAGGAGGCCACCGGAAAGTTTTCGTAGTGATCGATGCTCACGGTGCGCGATTGTCTCTCTGCATCTCGGCGAGGCCTGTTGGGATCGACCGCAGACATGTGCGATGGGTTGACTGCGTCCAAGCGTCGCACTTTATTACTGACCTCGCAGTCAGTAATGGCGTTGCAGGTCGGCGTGACAAACGTCTCTGCGACAAGCTGCACCCGCATCGATGAGGAAAGTGACCCTCGGCCACCGAGCCGTACCCCTCCACCGACCGATGATCACCGTGGCGTTGGCGATGACCCTGGCCGGTTGTTCCAAGCCACCGACAGCGCCGGAGCCGGAGCCGGTGCGCGCCGGCGTGCATGCGTGGTTGCGCGTGAAACGCGAGCCCGCAGCGGGAGGCTAAAATCATATCTTTGCCGAATCGCCTGAAGGGCCCCGCGGGGCCCTTTCTGCTCCCCTCGCGCGGGTGGCGAAATTGGTAGACGCACCAGGTTTAGGTCCTGACGCCAGCGATGGTGTGGGGGTTCGAGTCCCCCCCCGCGCACCAGAGTCTCTTCACATTACGAGATGACACCATGACGGTCACTGTCGAAACCCTCGAAAAATTGCAACGCCGCATCACCCTGACGCTGGCCGCCGAGACCATCAACGGCGAGGTCGAGTCGCGGCTGAAGAAGCTGTCGCGCACGGTCAAGGCCGACGGCTTTCGCCCCGGCAAGGTGCCGATGTCGGTGGTGGCCCAGCGCTACGGCTACTCGGTGCACTACGAGGTCATGAACGACAAGGTCGGCGAGGCCTTTGCCAGCGCCGCCAACGAGGCCAAGCTGCGCGTCGCGGGCACGCCCAGCATCACGCAAAAGGACGGCAGTCCCGAAGGACAGATCGCCTTCGACGCCACCTTCGAGGTCTACCCCGAGGTCAAGCTCGGCGACTTATCTGCGGTGAGCCTCGAGCGGGTGTCGACCGAGGTCAGCGAAGCCGCGATCGACAAGACCATCGACATCCTGCGCAAGCAGCGTCGCACCTTTGCCCAGCGCCCGGCGGTTGAAGGCGCGGCCGAGACCGACCGCGTGACGATCGACTTCGAGGGCAAGATCGACGGCGAACCGTTTTCGGGCGGCAAGGCCGATGCGTTCCAGTTCATCATCGGCGAGGGCCAGATGCTGGCGCAATTCGACACCGGCGTGCGTGGCATGAAAGTCGGCCAGAGCAAGACCTTCCCGGTGGCTTTCCCGGCCGACTACCACGGCAAGGACGTCGCCGGCAAGGAAGCTGACTTCCTGGTGACGATGAAAAAGATCGAGTCGCAGGCGCTGCCTGTGGTCGACGAGGCCTTGGCCAAGTCGCTGGGCATTGCAGGTGGCACGGTCGAGGCGCTGCGCGCCGACGTGAAGAAGAACCTCGAGCGCGAGGTCAAGTTCCGCGTCCAGGGCCGCAACAAGGCGGCGGTGATGGAGGCGCTGCTGGCCAGCGCCGAGCTTGACCTGCCCAAGGCCCTGGTCGACAGCGAAACCGAGCGCCTGGTCGAGGCCGCGCGCGCTGACCTGAAGCAGCGCGGCGTGAAGGACGCCGCCAGCGCACCGATCCCCGCCGAGCTGTTCACCGCCCAGGCCGAGCGCCGCGTGCGCCTGGGCCTGGTGGTCGCCGAACTGGTGCGCACGCACAAGCTGCAGGCCAAGCCCGAGCAACTGCAGGCGCACATCGAAGAGATGAGCCAGAGCTACGAGAAACCCGCCGAAGTGATGCGCTGGTACCTGAGCGACCGCCAGCGCATGGCCGAGGTCGAGGCGGTCGTGATCGAGAACAACGTGGCCAACTATGTGCTCGCGACTGCGCAGGTCACCGACAAGCTGCTGCCGTTCGACGAGCTGATGACGGCGTAGCGCCAATACGCGGCCCGGCGCCTTGGCCTTTGCTGGCGACATAATCGCTGACTGCATCAATAGCGAAGGAATCAGATGAGCGCGCTGGAACCGCAAGGGCTGGGCCTGGTGCCCATCGTCATCGAAACATCGGGCCGCGGCGAGCGGGCCTACGACATCTACAGCAGGCTGCTGCGCGAGCGCATCGTGTTCCTGGTCGGTCCGGTCAATGACGCGGTCGCCAGCCTGGTGGTGGCGCAGATGTTGTTCCTGGAGAGCGAGAACCCCGACAAGGACATTTCGTTCTACATCAACTCTCCCGGTGGTTCGGTGAGCGCGGGCATGTCGATCTACGACACCATGCAGTTCATCAAGCCCGATGTATCGACGCAGTGCATGGGCATGGCGGCGAGCATGGGTGCGTTCCTGCTGGCCGCGGGTGCCAAGGGCAAACGACTGGCGCTGCCCAACTCGCGGATCATGATCCACCAGCCCTCGGGCGGCACCCAGGGCCAAGCCACCGACATCGAAATCCAGGCCCGCGAAATCTTGAAGTTGCGCGAGAGCCTGAACGGCATCCTGGCCGAGCGCACAGGGCAATCGCTGGAGAAAATCCGCGCTGACAGCGAGCGCGACTACTTCATGTCGGCTGCCGAGGCTGCGGCCTACGGCCTGATCGACAAGGTGATCGAAAAGCGCCCTTGACCCCACGTGGGTGCGTGGCGTGATTCACGCCACGAAAAGGGGCTCTTTTCCGCGCCTGTGCCCCTGTGGGCATTGCACTATGATTGCTTCAGTTCCCCCTAGGCCAGCCCATGCCAGAGAAAAAAGGCTCTTCCAGCGAGAAGGTTCTGTACTGCTCGTTCTGCGGCAAGAGCCAGCACGAGGTGAAGAAGCTCATCGCCGGCCCGTCGGTGTTCATCTGCGACGAGTGCATTGAGCTGTGCAATGACATCATCCGTGATGACGTGCCGGCCGACGTGCCGGGCGCCAAGTCCGCGAAGTCCGACCTGCCGACCCCCAGCGAAATCAAGGGCAGCCTGGACCAGTACGTGATTGGCCAGGAGGTCGCCAAGCGCACGCTGTCGGTCGCGGTCTACAACCACTACAAGCGCTTGAAGCACATGAGTGGCAAGGACGAGGTCGAGCTGTCCAAGAGCAACATCCTGTTGATCGGCCCCACCGGGTCGGGGAAGACGCTGTTGGCGCAGACGCTGGCGCGCTTGCTGAATGTGCCCTTCGTGATCGCCGATGCGACGACGCTCACAGAAGCCGGTTACGTTGGCGAGGATGTCGAGAACATCATCCAAAAGCTGCTGCAGAACTGCAACTACGATGTCGAACGTGCACAGCGCGGCATCGTCTACATCGAAGAGATTGACAAGATCTCGCGCAAGTCCGACAACCCCAGCATCACGCGCGATGTGTCGGGCGAGGGCGTGCAGCAAGCGCTGTTGAAGCTGGTTGAGGGGACGATGGCCAGCGTGCCGCCGCAAGGCGGGCGCAAGCACCCGAACCAGGACTTCCTGCAGATCGACACCACCAACATCCTGTTCATTTGCGGTGGCGCCTTCGACGGCCTGGAAAAGGTGATCCAGAACCGCACCGAGCGCTCGGGCATCGGTTTCGGCGCCACCGTGCACAGCAAGACCGAAAAGCGCGTGTCGGAAGTGTTCCGCGACGTCGAGCCCGAAGATCTGATCAAGTTCGGCCTGATCCCCGAGCTGGTCGGCCGCCTGCCGGTGGTGGCCACGCTGGGCGAGTTGGCCGAGGACGCGATGGTACAGATCCTCACCGAGCCGAAGAACGCGCTGCTCAAGCAATACCAGCGCCTGTTCTCGATGGACGGTGTCGACCTCGAGATCCGGCCGTCGGCGCTGGCGGCGATCGCCCGCAAGGCCCTGGCGCGCAAGACGGGCGCCCGCGGCCTGCGTTCGATCCTCGAGCAGTCGCTGATCGACACCATGTTCGACCTGCCCAACCTGGCCGGTGTGGCCAAGGTGGTGGTCGACGAGCACAACATCGAAGAAGGCAGTAAGCCGCTGCTGGTTTACCGCGAGCAACAGGCCAAGGCCAAGGCCAGCGCCTGAGCCCGGCCTCGCCCGGCCCACCTTGACATTCCCCTCTCGGACCCCACGTGGGCCTGAGAAAGAGAGGCACTCCCCATGTCTGGACATCCTGTACTTCCCGCGGCCCCGATCACCCTGCCGCTGCTGCCACTGCGCGACGTGGTGGTGTTCCCGCACATGGTCATCCCCTTGTTCGTCGGGCGACCGAAGTCGATCAAGGCGCTCGAAGCGGCGATGGAAGCCGGCCGCCAGATCGTCCTGGTGGCGCAAAAGGCCGCCGGCAAGGATGAGCCCAAGGCCGATGACATGTTCGAGGTCGGTTGCGTCTCGAGCATCCTGCAGATGCTCAAGCTGCCCGACGGGACCGTGAAGGTGCTGGTCGAAGGCACGCAGCGCGCGACCACGGTCAGCATCTCCGACATCGGCGAGCACTTCGTCGCCGAGGTCACTCCGATCCCGCCGATGGCCGACACCAAGCCCTAGATCGAGGCCCTGCGCCGCGCCGTGACGCAGCAGTTTGACCAGTTCGTCAAGCTGAACAAGAAGATCCCGCCCGAGATCCTGACCTCGATCGCGGGCATCGACGACGCCGGCCGCCTGGCCGACACCATCGCCGCGCACCTGCCGTTGAAGCTCGAAGCCAAGCAGTCGGTGCTCGACCTGCACGACACCGGCAAGCGCATGGAAAAGCTGCTCGAACTGCTCGAGCATGAGGTCGACATCCTGCAGGTGGAAAAGCGCATCCGCGGCCGCGTCAAGCGGCAGATGGAAAAGAGCCAGCGCGAGTACTACCTCAACGAGCAGGTCAAGGCGATCCAGAAGGAATTGGGCGATGGCGAAGAAGGCGCCGACCTCGAGGAACTCGAGAAGAAGGTCATCGCCGCCAAGATTCCCAAGGAAGCGCGCAAGAAAGCCGATGCCGAGCTGAAGAAGCTCAAGCTGATGTCGCCGATGTCGGCCGAAGCCACGGTGGTGCGCAACTACATCGACACCCTGGTCGGATTGCCGTGGAG
>JANMSR010000051.1:0-6500 GCA_031389565.1 Burkholderiales bacterium | reverse complement strand
ACGTCGATGGCCACGCGCTTGCCAGCGCTTCGAGCCGCGCCCACCACGACGGGTCCGGATGGGCACTCTTGGGCGGTGTGCGGCTCACGATCAGGCGCTGCTCGGCGCGCGTCAAGGCAACGTAGAACGCGTTGAGCTCTTCGCGCGCCCGCGCCACCCGCTCGTCGTCCAGCAAGGCTTGCAGTGACGGTGGGCAGCGCGCTTCGGAGGCAACGAAAGCCACCCGACGTGGCCGCGCGGCATCGACCGGCCAGTCGATCAACAGCGTGGCGGTCTCGACCCGCGGCGGCTCGGGGTCGGCATCCATCAGCAACACCACGCGCGCCTCGAGGCCCTTGGCGCCGTGGATCGTGAGCAGGCGCACGGCGTCGAGGCGCTGTGGCGGCGGCGCCAACACCCGGCGCTGGCGCAGCGAGCGTACGAAGTTGTAGGGCGACGCGTAGCGGCCGCCATCGAGTTCGAGCGCGGCGGCCAGCAGCGCGCGCACCGCTTCCATCGCTCGCGCATGGCGCTCGGGCGGCACCACTGCGGCCAGGCGCGGCAGCAGATCGCCCTGGTGCACGATGCGGTCGAGCAGGTCGTGCGGCGGCAGCGTGCGGGCTTCGGCCTGCCATTGCGCCAACAGCGTGGCCGCGCGGCGCAGGGCTGCAGGCGCGCTGCTGTCGTCGGCATAGCGCATCAAGGCCGGCCACCAGCCGCCGGCGTCTTGCGATCTCGCACGCTGGGCCAGCGCGAGCAGTTCGTCGTCGCCGGCACCGAACAGCGGGCTCTTGAGGGCGCGCGCGAGCGACAGGGCCTGCCCCGGCGAGGCCAGCACATCGAGCACGGCCAGCAAGTCCTGCACCTCGGGCAGGTCGGCCAGGCGCAGGTCTTCAGGTGCGACATGCGGCAGGTGCAGTGCGGCCAGCGCGTCGGCGGCCTGCGCCAGCACGGCGCGTTTGCGCGCCAGCACCATGATGTCCTGCGGCGCCACACCTTCGCTGCGCACCAGGGTCTCGATCGCGCGCGCAACCTCGCCGGCTTCGGCTTCGCGCAGCACGAGCTTGACCTCGATGCGCGGCGTGGTCAGCGAGGGGCGCCAGACTCGCGTGTCGTCCTGGCCGTCGCTGCGCGGCGCGTGCGGTGGCCGCTCGGCGCTGGCCAGGCGCGACAGTGGCGCCGCCTGGCCCACCACGGCGTCGACTTCGGTGGTGTGCACGCGCCAGGCCGGCAGCCGGCCTTCTTGCGCGATGGCGCCGAAGACCGCATTGATCGCATCGACAACGCCCGGCGCGCAGCGGCGGGTGTGGTCGCAGGCAGCCAGGGTGCCGCCGAGCGCGTCGACCACGAAGCGCTGCGCCGCCTCGAACACGCGCGGCTCGGCGCGACGGAAGCGGTAGATGCTTTGCTTGGGGTCGCCGACGATGAACAGCCTCGGGCCCTGGCCGCCGCCGCCGGCCCCGGCGTAGGCCGCGAGCCAGCCGTAAAGGGCATGCCATTGCAGCGGACTCGTGTCCTGGAATTCATCGATCAACAGGTGGCGCACACGGGCATCCAGCCGCTCCTGGACCCAGCCCGACAAGTCATGGTCCGACAGCAGCGTGAGCGCCACGCGTTCCAGGTCGGCCATGTCGATCAGGCCGCGGCGGCGCTTCAGGCTGGCGTACTCGGCAAACAGGACACGCGACAAGCGCGTCATCGCGGCATGGTCTTGATAGGCCTCGGCCTGCGCGATCTGCGGCGCGATGCGATCCAGGGTTTCGCACAGCGCGGCCTGCTCCGGCAGCTCGCCGAGTTGCTTGCGCGACGTGCCGTTGCCGCCTTCGGTGAAGAGGGCTTTGCGCAGGCCGCTGTAGGCGGCGCGGTCGTCGGGCAGCGCCAGGCTCTCGATCAGGCCAAGCGCTGCGGCCTGGGCCTGTGCCGTGTACTTGTCGCGCGCAGCGAGCTGGCGCGCAAGCGACTGCGCAGCGGCGGCGAACGCAGGGTCGCGAACCTGCGCGGCCGGGTTCGGATCGGGCTCAGGTTCGACGCTGGCCTCGAGCACGCCGGCTGCGTCGGCCAGCTCGATTTCGGCACGCCGCGACAACGCCGACGTGAACCAGGCATCGAGCAGGAAACGGCCATGGCGCACGCTGAGCAGGCGGTAGTCGCTGCGCAATGTGTCGTCGGCCAGCACCGCGGCGTGAAAGGCGTTCATCAGTGCCGGCTTCAGGTCGGTGATGTCTTCCAGCGGCGTCATGCCGGGTGCCAGGCCGAGGCTGGCCAACAGGTCGATCGGCGCGGCGCGCAGCAACTGCGTGTACCAGGCGTGGAAAGTGCGCACCTCGACCGCGCGCCCGCTCGCCAGCACGCGCTCATGCAAGCCGATCAGCGCATCGGCCTGGTCGTGGGCGGCCAGCGGCGGCACACCGAAGGCGACCAGTTGCTCTGCGGCGTCGGCCAGGCTGAGCTGCGACGCCTTGCGCAGCCATTCGGCCAGCCGCGTGCGCATTTCGCCCGCGGCCTTGCGCGTGAAGGTGATGGCCAGAATGTCTTGCGGCTGCGTGCCTTCGACCAGCGCGCGCACGATGCGCGCCACCAGCATCCAGGTCTTGCCGGCACCGGCACAGGCCTCGACCACGACATGGCGCCGCGGATCGCACGCCGTCGCGTAGAAGGCTTCGCGACTGGCATCGCGGCCGTCCAAGCTGAACGCAGGGGCGGCCATCTCAGCGGATCACTTCAAGCGAACGCCGCGGATCCGGCTCCGCCGGTCCGCTGGCGTTGCCCCCTTGTGGGGTTGCGGCTAAGCCCCAACGGGGGTGGGTCATTTCACGTCCAGTGGTCACGCCGGCACAGGCCGCGCGCGTGGCAATGCTCGCAGGCCTCGCCCTCGCCGAGCGCTGGTGCGCCGGCGCCGTCGCGCAGCGCGGCCAGATCGGCGGCCAGGCCTTCGACCAGCAGCGCGGCACTGAGCGCGACGTCGGGGTGCTCGATATGGCGCGGCGGCTTGCGCTCGTCGATCGCGAGATAGATCGCCCGCGGCGGCGGCTCCTGCGGCTCGTCGGTGAGCAGGGCGGCGTAGAACGCGAGCTGGGTGTCCTCGAGCGGCGTGCGCACCAGCTTGGCCAGCTTGTCGGCATTGCCGGTCTTGTAGTCGATCAGCATCGCGCCACCGTCGCGGCCAAGGTCGATGCGGTCGAGCCGGCCGTCGAGGGTCAGGCCGTCGAGGTCGGGGGGGGTGCAGTGGCGCTCGAGCTCGCCGCCGGCAAAGCGCCAGCCCTGCGCGTCGCGCTCGTGCAGCCAGGCCAGGTAGTGGTCGGCAACGGTGTCGAAGGCGGCGCGAAACGGCCAATGCGCCGCGGCATCGAGCGCCAGTTGCGCCTGCACGGCATCGGCTGCGGCGAGCAGTTGCGCGCGGTCATCCGTGCCGCTGCGCTCGGTGTGAAAGCGGTGCAGCACCGCGTGCAACCAGCGGCCATGGTCGCTCTTGTCGATTGCTGCATCGAGCTCCGTGCTCTCGCCCAGGCCGAGCGCGACGCGGGCAAAGAAGCGGTAGGGGCAGGCGCGCAGGGCTTCGACCGCGGACGCCGACAGGCGCGCGGGCAGCCCGTGCGCCATCACCGGCGCGGGCCGACCCTGCGGCCGGCGCCGGGCGCGCGCCACCGGCAGTGAAACTTGCACGTCGTCGGGCACAGGCTGACCCGCGCGCCGCCGCGCGTGCCACGCCAGTTCGACCAGGGGGCTGAGTGCCAAGGGCTCGTCGCCGTCGTGCGTGCGGTGCAGCAGATGCAGGTTCGGCACGCGCAGCAGTTGGGCAAAGGCCAGGGTTTCACGCTCGCGCCGCAGCGTCGCGTCAGGCAGTCCGAAGGCACGCGCCACGCCCTCGGGGATCAGCGTCGGCTCGGCGCTCGAGGCGCCGAGGTGCTTGCCGTCGCAGCCGGGGAAGACCACCGCGCCGAACGGCCGCAGCGCCGCGCGCGCGAGCGGCGTGATCACGACCTGCGCCTGCGCGCCGGCCGGCGGCAGGAAGGTCGACGCCTCCAGCGTGGCGTCGACCCAGGCCGTGAAAGCGGAAAAATCAAACGCCATGGCGTCGGCCGCGGCGCGCCAGGCGGCGTTGCCTGGCGCGCCGTCCAGATGCAGCGCCGACTGCACCTCGCGGCCCGCCGGGTCGCAGGCGAGCGCGGCCATCAACGTCGGCGACGCACTGCGCAGCGCGACGATCCAATCCGACAAGCGACGCCGCCCCGCACCACGCAATACGGCAAGCCGCTGGCGCAAAGCCTGCTCGGCGGCGCCGGCGAACGCGCTCGGCGTGCGCTCGCGGCGCCATGCGTCTTCGAGCGCAGCCGCAGCTTCAGGCGCCTCGGCCTTGAGCGCCTCAATCAAGGCATCGCGCCCGGCGCCTGGCGCCGCGGCGTTGAGCAGGGCCATCACATGGGCGGCAGCGCGGGTGGTGGACAGCGTCCAGCCGGTTTCATCGGCCGGCGCGACGCCGGCGCGTTCGAGCATTGCGCGGATGCGGCGCACCACCAACCGGTCTTGCGCGATCAGCGCCACCGGCGCCTGGCCTTGCTCCAATGCGCCCAGAACCAGCAGAGCGGCCGCACCGGCTTCTTCCTCGAGATCGGCGGCCCGATCGCAGGTCGGCGCGGGCAGCGATGCCGACGCCTCGAAGGGACGCGCCGGCGACGGATCGGCGTCGAGCCATAGCACGGGAACATCGGCGGCCACCGCCTGTTCCAACAAGCGCAGCGCCAGCGGGTCTGCGCCCACGGCGCGCAACGCGATCCAGGCTGCCGGGCGCAGCGCCGACAAGACGTCGGTGGCTGGCGCATCGGCGGCCGCCGCCCATTCGAGCGCCATGCGGGCGAGCCAGCGCTCGGTCGCACCCGGCCCGGCCACGGGCGGTAGTGCGTCGCGCAGGCCCACCCACCAGGCCGCACGCTCGTGCGGCGGCCGAATTTCCGCCGCGCTGAGCAGGCTCTGCGCGGTATCCGCCAGCAAGGCAACCGCTTCGTCGAACGCCCGCGGATCGCGTGCGGCCCAGGCCTGGCCAAAGACCTGCCCCCGCAGCATCGCCGCTGCGGCGAGCCGATCGGTACCGCGCTCGCCGCAGGGTGCTCCGGCGCGCGCGGCTGGCGGCGGGCCGAGCGTGGCGGCCAGCGTGTATGGCGTTTCGATGCGCGGCTGCCAGCCACCGACGCGGGCGAAGGCGGCGCGGGCGCTGCTCACCAGGCCGGCATGCGGCAGCAGCACGATGGCGTCGCGCGCCGGCACGCTGGCTTGCGCCAACCAACACGCCGACACCGTGGCCAGGGCGGGCCAGAAGTCGAAATCGACTGGCCCACTGTCGAGCCGGTGGCGCGTTGTCGTTGTCATTGAGAAGACCCACAGCCCTTGGGCACGGCCGAATCGATGCTTGTGTCAGAATCATTGTGCCCTGTGCCGTCGATGGCTCCCGGGTATTGAGGGTCCACACAATGAGCAGCGAGTTGATCAAGCATGTTTCCGACGCCTCTTTCGAGGCCGACGTCCTACAGGCCGACAAGCCGGTGCTGGTCGACTACTGGGCCGAGTGGTGCGGGCCGTGCAAGATGATCGCGCCGATCCTGGACGAGGTGTCGAAGGCCTATGACGGCCGGTTGCAGGTCGCCAAAATGAATGTCGACGAGAACCACGACGTGCCGGCCAAGTTCGGCATCCGCGGCATTCCGACGTTGATGCTGTTCAAGGGCGGCCAGCTCGCGGCGACCAAGGTCGGCGCGCTGTCGAAGTCGCAGTTGACGTCGTTTATCGACGGTCATCTATAATCCTGCGCATTGCTGAGGCGGCTCTCACCGCCCCAGCCCGAGATTGCCACCGCGCCCTGAGCGTTTGCCGTCAGACGGCACCAGGCCCGCGGTTTCGGCCCCCACCCCTGCCTAGAGTCAACCGAACGCGCCACGAGCGCGTCACTCGCTGCGGCCGGGCTTGCACAACGACTTTTCGACTGGGGCCGAGAGACATCCGGCACGCCGCCTGGCAAGGCCCGTGTCACCCTGAGGGTTGGCCACCGCCATGCATCTGTCAGAACTGAAAGCACAACACGTCTCCGAGCTCATCAAGATGGGCGACGAGTTGGAGATCGACAACGTCGCCCGCCTGCGCAAGCAGGAACTGATGTTCGCGATCATGAAAAAGCGCGCCAAGGGCGGCGAGCAGGTCTTCGGCGACGGAGTGCTCGAGGTGCTGCCCGACGGCTTCGGCTTCCTGCGCTCGATCGAAGCCAGTTACATGGCCAGCACCGACGACATTTACCTGTCGCCGAGCCAGATCCGCCGCTTCAACCTGCACACCGGCGACATGGTCGAAGGCGAAGTGCGAGTGCCCAAGGACGGCGAGCGTTACTTCGCCCTGGTCAAGGTCGACCGCGTCAACGGCTTGCTGCCCGAGGAGAGCAAGCACAAGATCATGTTCGAGAACCTGACGCCGCTGTTCCCGAAGGAGCAGTTCAAGCTCGAACGCGAGATCAAGAGCGAAGAGAACATCACCAGCCG
>JANMSR010000038.1:0-2594 GCA_031389565.1 Burkholderiales bacterium | reverse complement strand
TGGCGTGCGCTACCGTCAGGCTGAACCCTTGCCAACATGCCCGAGCAACTGACCAAGCACCCTGAAGTGACCCTCCAGGTTCTGCGCAGCGCCGGTGCGCAGTGCGGCACCGGGGCGCCGCCGGCGATCCTCACGGCCTGCCCGGCCGAGCGCTTGTGCAAGCTGCCCGGCGGCGAGATCTGTATCTACGGCCTGGCGGACGTATCGCGCATGACCCAGTTCACGCCAAGCGACTGGCAGGCGCTGGTTCAGGCCCCTCCCGCCTCGGGCGGCGCCGCCGGCGCAGGGGCACTGTCGGCAAGCGCGGGCCTAGCCCTGGCCATTGCCGTCACCCTGATCTTGCTCGGCGTGATGATCGGCTGGATGCTGCGGCGCGGGCGATGAGCGCAGCGCCGGGCCGCCCAAAGCAAGCGACCCCCCTCGGGGGGCGGGCTCGGTACTCCGAGACTTGGGGGCTCACATGAGCGCTTCCGTGCTGGCCGACATGGTGCTGGCGCTGCACCTGCTGTTCATCCTGTACGTCGTCTTCGGCGCTGCATTGCTGTGGCGCTGGCCGCGGGGCGTGTGGCTGCACGTGCCGGCGGCGCTATGGGGCGTGTTCGTGGAGCTCTCCGGCGCGGTCTGCCCGCTCACGCCGCTGGAGAACCGGTTGCGGCAGACGGCTGGCGCGCAAGGCTATGCCGGCAGCTTCGTGGAGCACTACCTGCTGCCTCTGATCTACCCCGACGCCTTGACCCGTGAGATGCAGTGGCTGCTTGGCGCGGGCCTGGTGCTCGTCAATGGGCTGCTGTACGCGCTATGGCTGTCGAGGCACCGGCGGCAGGGCCGCCGTTGACGAGCGTGCGCGACGCAGCGCGTGTCGCCTTCGACGAGCACCGACTTGGGCGTAGGATGGACGCGACCGTGCCGCTTCCTCCCTGCCTCAGGAAAGCACCATGACCGCAGCGGATTTTTCGCACCTGCGCCAACGCATGCTCGCGCAGATCGCCGCCCTGACGATCTATGACAGCGTGCAGTTGGGCAAAGCGGCGCTGGACCGGCGGGTCATGGACGCGCTGGCCGAGGTGCCGCGTCATGAGTTCGTGCCGCTCGAGCTGCAGCCCTTGGCTTACGCCGACAGCCCCTTGCCGATCGGCTTCGGCAAGACGATCTCGCAGCCCTTCATCGTCGCCGTCATGACCGACCTGCTCGATCTGCGCCCGACCGACATCGTGCTCGAGATCGGCACCGGGCTGGGCTACCAGACGGCGGTCCTGGGGCAACTGGCGCAGCGCGTCTACAGCGTCGAGCTGATCGAAGCGCTGGCCGTGCAGGCGCGGCGCCGGCTGGCGCTGCAGGGTTACGCCAACATCGAGATCAAAGTCGGCAACGGTTGCGCCGGGTGGCCCGAACACGCGCCTTTCGACAAGATCATCGTCACCGCCGCCCCCGAGCTGATCCCGTCTGCGCTGCTCTACCAGTTGGCGCCGGGCGGCAGGCTGGTGATCCCCGCCGGTCTGCCCGATGCGCAGCAACTGCTGCGGGTCGACAAGGACGCGAGCGGCCGGCTGTCGACGCAGGAGATCCTGCCGGTGCGGTTCTCGTTGCTCGCGGACGCCGAGGCCGGCTGAGGCTCAGGCTTCGCCGTAGGGCGCCAGCGTCGTCAGGCGAGCATCCCGGGCGGGGCCGCCGACCGTGAAGTGATAGAGCGACTGGAACGCCAGGGCCTCGAGCCCGAACACCCGGTGCACCGGATCGTCGAAGTAGCAGCCGATGCCCGTGGCCCGCACGCCGGCCGCCTCGGCCTCGAGGTACAGCACCTGGCCGATCAGCCCCGCTTCCCAGTACAGCCGGCGATAGATCCAGGGCCCGTGCGTGAACAGGGTCTCCTGGTACTCGGCAATCATGGCGAGCGAAAAGGCGCCGTCGCCGGCGATGTGCTGATGGCAACTGACTTGGGTTGCGAGCCGCCTCGCGTCGCCGGCCTCCAGCAGGCACAGGGGCAGGTCGGCCGGGCAACC
This sequence comes from Burkholderiales bacterium, assembly GCA_031389565.1. GTDB lineage: Bacteria > Pseudomonadota > Gammaproteobacteria > Burkholderiales > Burkholderiaceae_C > CADEEN01. Next base: position 594 of record JANMSR010000038.1, on the reverse strand, counting down.
TGGCGGCGTGGTCCAGGCGAAGTGCCGATGCATGGCGCGCTTCAGCGGCTCGGCCTTGGCCGGGTCGCGCACGAGCAGATACAGCCCGGGCTCCAGGCCGTCGACCCGATGGACGAACAGGCCGAGGTGGATCGCCGGATCCCAGGCGATGGCGTCCCAGGGGACCGCGCGCGCAAGCGCTGCCAGTTCCACGCGCGGCATCACCCGTTGGAGCATCGTGTAGAAGCGCTCGGCCGCGATCGAGGTCCGGCCGTCGCAGGCCAGCAGGCTGCGCCGTTGCAGGATGATCTGTGCGGCTGCAGGTCCGTCGGCCATCGCCATCACCCTTGCGCCGGCTTCGCACCGTGGCGCGGGCGCGCCCTGCACTTCGAGCGGCTCGCTGTGCGGATTGCGCGACGCGAGTGCAACCTCATCGATGGCCGCCCACGGCACCGGGTCTTCGCGGCTGAGCCGGTTCGCGCGGCCGGTCCAGCGTTGCCGCGCCAGCTCGTGCGCCGCGGACGGATCGACCTGCAAGGCCAGCCTGCGCTTCGCGCCGGAGCGCCGATCCGCGGCGGTCGGCCAGACGGCCAGGACGGGCCCCGGGTGTTCGCG
>JANMSR010000545.1:0-4610 GCA_031389565.1 Burkholderiales bacterium | reverse complement strand
TGCTCGGTAATGTCGGAAATCAGCTCGGTGATTTCGCCGATCTCCTGCGACGATTCGCCCAGCCGCTTGATGCGCTTGGACGTTTCCTGGATCTGGTCACGCATGGTGTTCATGCCGCCGATGGTGTTCTGCACCGCGTCGCGGCCGGTTTCGGCCGCCGCCAGCGAGCGCCGCGCGACCTCGGCGGTCTGCTGCGCCTGGGCCGACACCTGGTTGATGCGGCCGGCCATCTGCAACACCGATTCGCCGGTTTCGCGGATCTCGCGCAGTTGTTCGGTCGATGCCGCCAACAGCTCGGTCGAGGTGTTCTCGACCTGTTGCGTGGTGTCGGTCACGCGGCCCACAGTGCCCTGCACCTGGGACACCAGGGTGCGCAGTTCCTCCACGGTGTAGTTGACCGAGTCGGCGATGGCACCGGTGATGTCTTCGGTCACCGTGGCCTGCTGCGTCAGGTCGCCTTCGGCCACCGATTGCAACTCATTCATCAATCGCAAAATCGCCGCCTGGTTGGCGTCGTTGACGCGCTTGGCTTCCTGCTCCTGGCGTTGGGCCTGCACGCGCTGGCCTTCGGCCTGTCGAGCGCGCTGATCCTGGTCGGCCACGAACAAGCGCAGGAAACCGACGCCGCCGAGCACCAGCGCAACGAGCCCCAAACCGATCAATGCCCAGCGCCCACCGCCGATGCCGCCGCCCGACAGCCGCTCCTGCACGACCTCGAGGCCCTTGCGCAAGGGCTCGCTGTCGGCCACCAACGAGGCCTGAGCCTCGCGCGCGGCCACCAGGCCCTGCAGGTTGCCCAGGATCGCGCCTGCCTCGGCGCGAGTCTTCTCGTATTGGGCAATGAGCTGCGTCAGCCGCTCCTTTGTTTGCACGTCCTTGGTGGCGGGCAGGCGCAACTCGGCACTGCCGCTGAGCAGCCCGGTGGTGATCTCGCGGAACGAGTTCAGGTCCTTGCCGAGCAGGAACACAGCCTCGGGGCTGACGCCCTCGGTGGTCAGGAATTCGTTGGCGCTCTTGCCGATGCGCTGGGTCAGCATCACCAACTGGCCAACGGCCGACAGCTCGGCCGCCGACGCCTCCTGCTGCAGTTTGAGCGACGACACCGTCTCGGCGGTTTCGAGCAGTTCGGAGGATTGGCGGTTGATGGCACGCAGCGCCAGGCCGACCTGGGTCAGTGTCTTCTGCTGTCCGACCACCACCGCGGCGTTCTTCTCCGCGCGGTCGACCATCACCATCAGCGGCGCGATCGCGTCCTGCGCCACAGCAGGTGCGGCGTCCATTTCGGCGCTGCCGTCCTTGAGTCCGCGCATGTTGCGGGCCAGCACCTCGGCGCTTTCGCGCACTTCGGGGAATGACGCAGTGCTGCCGACCAGCGCTTGCGAAACCGACTTGGCCAGCCGCTGCGACTGCATCATGGCCTGGCCGGTCGCACCGACATGCGCCGCACTGCGGTTGGCCGCGCTGACCGCCAGGTAGGCACCCAGGGCCGCGGCCACCAGGCCGGCGCCGACGACGAAGGCCAGGATGCGCTGCTGCTGCGGCAGCGGCAGGCCACCGATCATGGGCAGGCCGGTGCCGACAGCGTCGTCGCCTTCGGCACCCGGCAGGCGGGTTTCAGTGTATTCGCCGGTGGCCTCCGACGGCAGGGCTTCAGACAGGATCGACGAATCCGCCGACTGCGATGGCGGCCGGGTGGCGTTCATGTCCTGCGTCAGCGCCTCGGACGCCGGCAGTGCCAGCGCGGCCTCGTGGGCGCCCATGGGCACCACTTCGTCGAAGATGGACTGCAGCTCATCGTCGGCCGCCTTGCCGGTGCGCCCACCCTGCTGGCCTTTGTTCGTGAACTTGTCGAGGAAACTCATTCTGACCCCTAGGGAAGTCTGAAGGTTGAGAGGCTCAGGCCACGATGGAAAGGAAGCGCACGTCGTGCGCCAGGGCGGCCAAGTCGAGCGCTTGCCACAGGCGGCCGTCGCTGTCGTGCCAGCGCTGGTGCGCAAAGGCCGGCCGGTCGGCATCGACGTCTTCGACTGCCGCGCGCAGTTGGCCAATGCCGCGCAGGCCGGCCAGGCGGTCGACGAGCAAGGCGCCGTTGAGGCCCTGCGATGCGCCCAACGCGATCAGCCGGGACTGCTCGCGGCCGGTGTCGCCCACCGCCGCTTCGGGCAGGCCGAGAAAGCGCGCCAGGTCGACCACACCGTGCAGGCCCCCACGCAGGTTGGCCACACCGGCAAACCAGGGCTGGGTGTAGGGCACCGGCAGCAACGGCACCAGCGCAAAGATCTCGCCCGCCTGCTCGAGCGGCAGCAACAGGCCGTGGCCGCGGCACTCGACGGCCAACCACGACTGCCCGCGCGGCTGCGTACGCGCGGCCTGCATGCGCTCGGCCAGCCGCGTTTGCAGTTCGCGCAGGGCTTGTTTGTTGGCCATGTCAGTGCCCGCGCGGCCGACCGAAAGGCACTGAGCGCCCCACGGACCCTGCCGGGCCCTGGGGGCAGCGAATGAAGTCAGCTTGGGGGGCAACCATCCCGGTTCGTGGTCTCGAGGCGTCAGTCGAAGGCGTGGATCTTGCCGATCAGCTCGTCGGCGTCGACCGGCTTGACCACGTAGTCGCGCGCGCCCTGGCGCATGCCCCAGACCTTGTCGGTCTCCAGGCCCTTGCTGGTGCACATGATCACCGGCACATCGGCGAATCGCGGGTCGCGAGTGATCGCGCGGGTGAGTTGAAAGCCGTTCTGGCCCGGCATCACCACGTCCATCAGGATCAGGTCGGGCTTGTCGTCGGCCAGGCGGCGCATGGCCTCGTCGGCGTTCTCGGCCGTGCGCACGGAAAAGCCCTTGCGCTTCAGCAGCTCGGACAGGTGGTGCAGCTCGGTCTTCGAGTCGTCGACGAGCAAGATTTTTTGGATCGCCATAGTCGGGGGCTTTTCAGATGTTGGATCAGGATGCGCGCTGCGCAACAGCGTCAGGCGGCCGGCCGGTACTGCGCCACCGCGCGCAGCAACTGCTCTTTGGTGAACGGTTTGGTCAGATAGTCCTCGGAGCCGACCATGCGGCCGCGCGCCTTGTCGAACAGGCCGTCCTTGGACGACAGCATGATCACCGGCACATGCGCGAAGCGTGGGTTGCGCTTGATGATGGCGCAGGTCTGGTAGCCGTCCAGGCGGGGCATCAGGATGTCGCAGAAGATCAGCGCCGGGGTGTGGTCATTGACCTTGGCCAGTGCGTCGAAACCATCTTCGGCCAACACCACGTCGTGGCCGCCCTGGGCCAGGAAGATCTCGGCGCTGCGGCGGATGGTGTTGCTGTCATCGATGACGAGGACCTTGACGCCAGGGGCCGCGCTGTCGGCAAGCGGAACAGTGGTCAAACAGCTTCTCCTGGTTCGGGCGGCGGGGATGGCGTCAACGCGAGCACACTCAGAATTGCACCATCTCGAAGTCTTCCTTGCGCGCACCGCATTCCGGGCAAGTCCAGTTCATCGGTATGGCGGCCCACGGCGTTCCTGGAGCGAGGCCGTGTTCCGGATCGCCCTCGGCCTCGTCGTAAATCCAGCCGCAAATCAGGCACATCCAGGTACGCGCTTGTTCACTCACGGGTCGCAAGTCAATCACTACAATGGGTGGCGATTGTAGACACCGCATACTTGAAGAACCCAAGTCTGCGTAGGCACATACGCAACATTCTTCACAATCTTCTGGAGGTTTGAACCACCTCCGGAGCCGTGCCGGACGACGCCCCCATGAACGCCCCCACCCCCCCGTCCGACCCCCAGGCCCCGGCAGCCGAAGAGCCGGCGCCGGCCTGTGTGATGAGCTTCAACGCGAGCGACGCCAGCGGCGCCGGCGGCAGCGCCGGCGACGTCGCCACCATTGCCGCGATGGGCGCGCATGCGTTGCCGGTGATCACCGCCATCGTCGTGCGCGACAGTGCCGAGGTTTTCGACCAGCATCCGATCGACGTCGACGCCATCGCCGAGCAGGCCCGCACGATCCTTGAGGACGTGACCATCGCCGGCTGGAAGGTCGGCTTTCTCGGCACTGCCGAGGCCGTCAGCGCGGTGGCCGAAATCCTCTCCGATTACCCCGACGTGCCGCTGGTCAGCTACCTCCCCAGCCTGGGCTGGATCGACGACGACGAACTGCAACCGTACCTCGACGCCTTCCGCGAGTTGGTGCTGCCGGCCACCGAGGTGCTGGTCGGCAACCACAAGACCCTGACCGACTTCCTGCTGCCCGAATGGGACAGCGAGCGCCCGCCGTCGGCACGCGAGTTGGCGGTGGCCGCCGCCGAGCACGGCACGCGCTACGTGCTCGTCACCGGCGTGATGCTGCCGGGCAAGTCCAGCGAACAATGGATCGACAACGTGCTGGCGTCGTCGCAAGGCGCCATCACCGGCGAGAAGTTCGAGCGCTTCGAGGCCAGCTTCGTGGGCGCCGGCGACACGCTGTCGGCGGCGCTGGCCGCCCTGCTGGCCGCGGGCAGTGAACTGTCGGCCGCCGTCGGCGAGGCACTGGCCTTCCTCGACCAGAGTCTGGACGCGGGCTTCCGCCCCGGCATGGGCAATGTGATCCCCGACCGCTTCTTCTGGGCCCTGCCCCCCGGTGAAGAGG
>JANMSR010000539.1:0-1530 GCA_031389565.1 Burkholderiales bacterium | reverse complement strand
TGCAGATCATGGTGATTGACATGGTGTTCTCGCTCGACTCCATCATCACCGCCGTCGGCATGGTCGACGAGCTGGCCGTGATGGTCGCCGCCGTGGTGTTGTCGGTCGGCATGATGATGCTGTTCGCCAGCGCCATCGGCCGCTTCGTCTCCGCCCACCCGACGATCAAGATGCTGGCACTGGCCTTCCTGGTCGTGGTCGGCGTGGTGCTGATCGCCGAAGGCCTGGACTACCACGTGCCCAAGGGCTTCGTCTACTTCGCGATGGCGTTTTCGCTGGGTGTGGAGATGCTCAACATCCGGATGCGCAAGCGCTCGAAGAAGCCGGCGCAACTGCATTCGCCGTACGAGGGCAGCGACAAGAAGTAGCGCGCGTCCTGCGTCGCCTTGCGACAATCCCGATCCGACGCGGCAGTGCTCCCTGCCGCGTCGCCCCGTTCATCCGGAGCCATGTAGAGGACCACCATGAACAAAAACCTCGCCCGCTGCCGCATGGCAGCGATGCTTGCAGCTGCGGCCGCCTCACTTGCTGCGCTGATGCCCGCTGTGGCTCAAAACGCGGCGCCACCCGCAGCACCACCCGCACCGCCGCTGAAGATTGCCTTCGTCTACGTCAGCCCCATCGGCGAGGCCGGCTGGACCTACCAGCACAACCAGGGCCGGCTCGCGATGCAGACGGTGCTCGGCAACCGGGTGACCACCCGCGTGGTCGAAGGCGTTGCCGAAGGGGCCGATTCCGAGCGCGTGATGCGCGATCTGGCCGCGCAGGGGAACCAACTGATCTTCGCCACCAGCTTCGGCTACCTGGAGCCGGCCCTGCGCGTGGCGGCCGAATTTCCTGCGGTGAAGTTCGAGCATGCCGGCGGCTACAAGACCAGCACGACCGGTGTGGCCGGGTACGTGGCGGGTTTCCCGGTGCCCGAGGTGATCCAGGGCATCAACGCCTTCGCGCTGGGCATGCGGCAGGTCAACCCGCAGGCGCAGGTGAAGGTGCTGTGGCTGAACAGCTGGTTCGATCCGCCGCGCGAGCGCGAAGCCGCTCAGACGCTGGTCAACCAGGGTGCCGACGTGCTGACCAACCACAGCGGCTCGACCGCGGTGGCGCAGACCGCCGAAGAGAACTTCAAGACCAAGGGCGTGCGGCTGATCGCCTACCAGAGCGACATGTCTCGCTTCGCGCCGAACGCACAACTCACCGCGATCACCCACCAATGGGGCGGCTATTACACCCAGGTGGCGCAGGCGGTGTTGATCGGCACCTGGAAACCGAAGCCGGTGTGGGGCGGCATGCGCGAGGGCTTCGTCGCGCTGGCACCGTTCGCGGCCAGCGTGCCGAAGGACGTTGCGGCGCTGATCGACGCGCAACGTAGCGCCTTACTGGCGGGCAGGTTGAAGCCGTTCAGCGCGCCGCTGGTCGACACCGACGGCAAGCTGCGCCTTGAAAAAGGCTCGCTCGACGACGCGGCCATCGCGTCGATGAACTGGTTCGTGCAGGGCGTGGCGGGGAGCCTGCCCCGGCCTTGACCGAGCA
>JANMSR010000520.1:0-4410 GCA_031389565.1 Burkholderiales bacterium | reverse complement strand
ACTGGTCGAGCACGCGGTAGTCGTAAGCTTTTAGTCGAATGCGGATTTTCTCGTTCATTTTGGTCTCAACCTTCCAGGAACTGCCTGTTTGACCTGACCCGGAGTGTCGAGCGATCGACACTCCGGACCGAAGAAACTTCGTTTACTCGGTGATGTCCGTGACGGTACCTGCGCCGACGGTACGTCCACCCTCGCGGATAGCGAAGCGGAGTCCCTTCTCCATCGCGATCGGCGCAATCAGCGCGATCTCGAGGGCAAGGTTGTCTCCCGGCATGACCATCTCGGTTCCCGAAGGAAGCGTGGCGACACCCGTGACGGCGGCACTGCAAGTGGCGGCCGAAGGCAAGGCTTCGACCACGCGCGAACGCTTCGGCGTCGACTTTCAGACGCATGACTACGGCCAGCGCGCGATCGCCGCGCGGCTGGCCAGCGACGAGCCGCACCAGGGCCTGGCCCGCCAGTGGTTTCGCTCGCCCGACGTGCTGGCCTTGTTGCCCACCGACCGCCCGCGCGCCGGCCAGGGCCTGGCCCTGGTCTGGTCGCTGCCGGCCGAGCGCGCCACCGCGCTGCTGGCGCTGGATGACGCCACGTTCGAGGCCGAACTGATGCAGGCCACGGCCGGCGCAGCGGGCAGCTTGCGCTTGGCCAGCGCGCGTGCGGCCTGGCCGCTGGCATGGGCCCGTGCCGAGCGCGTTTGCGGTCCCGGCTGGGTGCTGGTGGGCGACGCCGCGCACCTGGTGCACCCGCTGGCCGGGCAGGGCCTGAACCTGGGCCTGGCGGATGTGGCGGCCCTGGCGCGGGTGGCCGCCGAGCGTGAAACTTGGCGCAGCCTGGGCGATGTTCGCCTGCTGGAGCGCTACGCGCGCGAGCGCGCAGCACCCACGCGTGCGATGCTCGGCCTGACCGACGGCCTGCTGCAGCTTTTTTCTCATCCGGCGCCATGGGCCAAGGAACTTCGCAATCGCGGCCTGGGTCTGGTCAACGCAGCCACGCCGCTCAAGCGTTGGTTGACGGGCCGTGCCCTCGGGCCTTGACGGTTTCTGACGCCCCTCTTTTTTGCAGGACACCCCGATGTTGCTTCGATCCCTTTCAATGCTGGCCCTGGCCGCCACGCTGGCCTGGCCGGCGGCGGCACAGGAAGCGGCGATCCGCAAGAACCTGGCCGAGCGCCTGCCCGACTTCCCGAAGATCGACGAAGTCAGCAAGACATCGATTCCGGGGCTGTGGGAGCTGCGTATCGGCAACGAGGTGCTCTACACCGACGAGCAGGGCAACCATGTGATCCAGGGCACACTGTTCGACACCCGGGCCAAGGTCAACCTGACCGAGCAGCGCATCGACAAGCTGAACGCGATCGACTTCGACAAGCTGCCGTTCAAGGATGCGATGGTCATCAAGCAGGGCAGCGGCGCGCGCAGGCTGGCGGTGTTCGCCGACCCGAACTGCGGCTACTGCAAGCGCTTCGAGCGCGACCTGCTGGCGGTGAAGGACGTGACCATCTACACCTTCCTCTACCCGGTGCTCGGCCCCGACTCGAACGACAAATCGCGCACCATCTGGTGCTCGAAGGACGCGATGAAGACTTGGCGTGCGTGGATGATCGACGGCGTCACGCCGCCGAAGCTGATGGGGGCCTGCGACACGGCCGCCATCGAGCGCAACAGCGCGTTCGGCCGCAAGTACCGCATCAACGGCACCCCGGCAGTCTTGTTCGAGGACGGCAAGCGGGTGCCCGGCGCGCTGCCGGCGGCCGAGGTCGAGAAGCGGCTGGCCGAAGCGGCGCGGCCGCCGAAGTCCTAGGCCGGCGAACCCTCGGTCACCGCGCCGATGCGCAGGTGCAGTTCGTCCCAGAGCTGCGCCGCGCGTGCCGCCCACTCGCGGTAGTGCGTGTCGGTCGGCGCGAAGTACGGCACGCCGCGGTCGACAAAGCTGTGCACGCGGGCGTGCAGTCCGGGGCAGCGTTGGATTTGCGAAAGCTGCAACTCCATGTCGTGCAGCAGCGCATGTCGCGCGAAGGGGTTGGCAGGCGCGATCAGGCGTTCGTAGATCGGGTGGTGCAGCGGTACATCCATGGCGCGAAGGCAAGCGTTGAGGATCAGTCAACGCATGATCGCGGGCCGTCGCCGACAGCCGCGGCGTGGCGCCCGCGGCTCGCGCAAAAGTGGCGCGACTTGTTTAACGCGCCATTGCTCAGGCTTGTAACCAGATGCCTGCATCGCCGGCAAAGCGGGCGCGGCGGTGACCCTGCGCGTGCAACTCGAGCCAGTCGACGGATTGCACTTGGGCCACGATCAGCGCGAAATGGGCGCGCTGGCCGCGTGCGCCCATTGCGTTGTCGAGCACGCTGCCCGGTGCCTGCACGCTGAGGTAGTCGTTGGCCGCCGGCGACAACTTCAGTCGCGCCCACTGCGACGAGACAGCCAAGCCGTCGTGGTGAACCTGCAAGCGCGCCCGCACGCGCAACTGCAGTCCCAAGGCGGGCGACCAGAACACCAGCGTGCCGAGCGGGTGCGCGGCGAGTTGCGCCACCTTGGCCGCACGCGCGTCGGTGAACACCGTGAGCCGGTGCCGCACGCTGTCGACCCCGCGCAGTACCACCGCGCGCGCGTCGCCCATCTCGCCGTCGGTGGTGGCGAGCACGGGCGTGTGCCAAGGGTGTTGCGGGTCGACCGCTGCGCTGGCCAGTTCCTGCCACAGCGCGGCTTCGATCGCGGACAGCGATTCGAGCCGGTCGTCGCTCATCGCACGCAGGCCTCGCGGCGCATCGCCGGCGCCATCACGATTCCCGGCGCAGCGCCGGCGCCATCACGATTCCCGGCGCAAGGCCGGGAAGAGAATCACGTCGCGGATGCTCGGGCTGTCGGTCAGCAGCATGATCAGGCGGTCGATGCCGATGCCGCAGCCGCCGGCGGGCGGCATGCCGTACTCGAGGGCGCGGATGAAGTCGGCGTCGTAGAACATCGCCTCCTCGTCGCCGGCGTCCTTGTGAGCGGCCTGCGAGGCGAAGCGCGCGGCCTGGTCTTCGGCGTCGTTCAACTCCGAAAACCCGTTGGCCATTTCGCGGCCGGTGATGAACAGTTCGAAGCGCTCGGTGACGGCCGGGTTGGTGTCGGACGCGCGCGCCAGCGGGCTGACTTCCACGGGATAGTCGATGATGAAGGTCGGCTGCCAGAGCTTGTCTTCGACCGCCGCTTCAAACCAGCCGAACTGCAACTCGGCCAGCGCCCAGCGTGCCGGCGGCTCGACGCCCAGCGCCTTCAGCTTGGCACGCAGCACGGCCGCGTCGTCGGCCTCGGCGGTGGTCAGGCCGGCGTGCTCGATCAGAGAGTCGCGCACCGACAGGCGCGCGAACGGCCGATCGAGCTCGACCGGCTTGCCAGCGTAAGTGAGGGTGGCGCTGCCGGCCGCCGCGCGCGCGGCATGGCGCAGCACGTTCTCGGTGAAGTCCATCAGGTCGTGGTGGTTCCAGTACGCCGCATAGAACTCCATCATCGTGAACTCGGGGTTGTGGCGCGCCGAGATACCTTCGTTGCGAAAGTTGCGGTTGATCTCGAACACGCGGTCGTAGCCACCGACCAGCAGCCGCTTCAAATACAACTCTGGCGCAATGCGCAGGAACATCTCTTGATCCAGCGCATTGTGGTGAGTGACGAAAGGTTTCGCGTTCGCGCCGCCCGGGATCGGGTGCAGCATCGGCGTCTCGACCTCCAGGAAGCCGTGCTCGACCATGAAATTGCGGATCGACGACACGGCCTTGCTGCGGGCCACGAAGCGTGCGCGCGCCGTGTCGTCGGTCATCAGGTCGACATAGCGCAGTCGGTACTTCTGCTCCTGGTCGGTCAGGCCGTGGAACTTGTCGGGCAGCGGGCGCAGGCTCTTGGTCAGCAGGCGCAGCGTCGAAACGCGCAGCGACAGCTCGCCGGTCTTGGTGCGAAAGAGCAGACCAACGGCGCCGACGATGTCGCCCAGATCACCGTGCTTGAAGGCCTCGTAGCCGGCCTCGCCGAGGGCGTCCCGGGTGACGAAGAGCTGCAGCCGCCCCGAGGCGTCTTGCAGTGTGCCGAAGCTGGCCTTGCCCATCACCCGCTTCAACATCAGCCGGCCGGCGACGGCGACACGGATCGCCTGCGGCTCCAGCTCTTCGTTGGGTGTGTTGCCATACCGCAGTTGCAGGTCGGCGGCGTGGTGCGTCGGCTTGAAGTCGTTCGGGAACGCCACGCCCTGCTTGCGGATCGCCGCCAGCTTCTCACGCCGTTCGGCGATCAGCTTGTTCTCGTCGGCGGCGAGGGCGGGAGCGGGCTCGGGCGGGGTGGCGGTGGCGGTGGTCATCGGCAACTCGTTGAATTTGCTGCAATTTTAGGCGCACGCCCGTGCCGCCCTTAAAATCGCGCCACCCTTTCCATGCCGCTC
>JANMSR010000480.1:0-6959 GCA_031389565.1 Burkholderiales bacterium | reverse complement strand
ATCATCTTCCGCGAGGACAAGGGCGACCCGGCCAAGCTCGCTGCGAAGGAAGCCGAATACAAAGCCCGCTTCGCCAACCCGTTTGTGGCCGGCGCGCGCGGCTTCATCGACGACGTGATCCAGCCGCACGAGACCAGGAAGCGCATCTGCCGCTCGCTGGCCATGTTGTCCGACAAGAAGCTGCTGAACCCGTGGCGCAAGCACGGCAACATTCCGCTTTGAACATGTTGACCCCCACGCTCACTTCGTTCGCTGCCTCCCGAGGGGGCGCCGGGCCGCTTCGGAGCGGCCGCGCGCGGCCCGGGTCGCGCTAAGGAGTTCATCGAATGTTCAAGAAGATCCTCATCGCCAACCGCGGCGAGATCGCCTGTCGAATCATGAAGACGGCGAAGAAGATGGGCATCGCCACCGTCGCCGTGTACTCGGAAGCCGACCGCGATGCGCGCCATGTCGAGTTGGCCGACGAAGCGGTGCTGATCGGCCCGGCGCCGAGCCGCGAGAGCTACCTGGTGGCCGACAGGATCATCGCCGCGGCCAAGCAGACCGGCGCGCAGGCGATCCACCCCGGCTACGGATTCCTGTCGGAGAACGAAGCCTTCGCGCGCCGGGTGGAGGAAGAAGGGCTGGTCTTCATTGGCCCCAAGCACTACAGCATCGCCGCGATGGGCGACAAGATCGCCTCGAAAAAGCTGGCCAAGGCCGCCAACGTCAACACCATCCCGGGCTGGAACGAAGCGATCGAAACCCCCGAGCGGGCAGTCGAGATCGCGCGCGACATCGGCTACCCGGTGATGATCAAGGCCAGCGCGGGTGGCGGCGGCAAGGGCTTGCGCGTGGCCCTCAGCGACAAGGAAGCCTTCGACGGCTTCTCGTCGTGCCGCAATGAAGCCCGGAACAGTTTTGGCGACGACCGTGTGTTCCTTGAGAAGTACGTCGAGCAGCCGCGCCACATCGAGATCCAGGTGCTCGGCGATGCGCACGGCAATCTCGTGTACCTGCACGAGCGCGAGTGCAGCATCCAGCGCCGGCACCAGAAGGTGATCGAGGAAGCGCCGTCGCCGTTCATCAGCGACGCCACGCGCCAGGCGATGGGGGCGCAAGCCGTCGCACTGGCCACGGCCGTCAAGTACCAGAGCGCCGGCACGGTCGAGTTCGTCGTCGGCAAGGATCAGAGCTTCTACTTCCTCGAGATGAACACGCGGCTGCAAGTCGAGCACCCGGTCACCGAGTGCATCACCGGCCTGGACCTCGTGGAGTGGATGATCCGCGTGGCGGCCGGCGAGGCGTTGCCGTTCACGCAAGCGCAGATTGCGCGCAACGGCTGGGCCATCGAGTGCCGCATCAATGCGGAAGACCCGTTCCGCGGTTTCCTGCCATCGATCGGGCGGCTGGTGCATTACCAGCCGCCGACGCAATCGATGGAGGCGGCAGCACCCATGCCCCCCGAAGGCGGCGTACGCGTGGACACCGGCGTCTATGAAGGCGGCGAGATTCCGATGTTTTACGACTCGATGATCGCCAAGCTGATCGTGCATGGCCGCGACCGCGCTGAGGCCATCGCCAGGATGCGCGAGGCCCTCAACGCCTTCGTCATTCGCGGCATCTCGAGCAACATCCCGTTCCAGGCGGCGCTGCTGGCGCATCCGAAGTTCGTCGCCGGCGACTTCAACACCGGCTTTATCGCCGAACACTACGGCCAGGGCTTTTCCGCTGCCGACGTGCCGAACGATGACCCGCTGTTCCTGGTGGCGCTCACCGCCTTCGTGCGGCGCAAGGCGGGCGAACGGTCGGCGGGCATCAGCGGCCAGTTGCCCGGGCATGGCGTGGAGACGGCGGCGGACCTGACCGTCGTGGTGCTCGACGCCGGCGGTGCACATGTCCACCACGCGGTGCGCATCGACGGGTTCGAGCGCATGTCGGGCACGGCCGACGTGGCCATCGGCGAGCGCCGCTTCGCGATCCAGAGCCATTCCAGGCTGGGTGACATCCTGATGGTCGGCACCTGCAATGGCCGGGCGTTCACGGCGCAGATCGAGCGCGGCGGCATGAAGAACCCGCTGGCCATCCGCGTGGCCCACAACGGCAACCAGATCGACACCCTGGCGCTGCTGCCGCGGGCGGCCGAGTTGCTCAAGCTGATGCCGCACAAGGCGCCGCCCGACCTGAGCAAGTTCCTGCTCTCGCCGATGCCGGGGCTGCTGGCCGACATCAGCGTGCAGCCGGGGCAGAAGGTGCTGGCCGGCGAGAAGCTGGCCGTGATCGAGGCGATGAAGATGGAGAACATCCTCGTCGCGACAACGGATGGCACCGTGGCCGAACTGTTGGCCAGGAAGGGTGAGAGCCTGGCGGTCGATCAACCGATCCTGAGCTTCCAATGAGCGACAAGCCGTTCAAGATCCTCGGCATCCAGCAGATCGCCATCGGCGGGCCCGACAAGCAACGGCTGCGTTCGCTGTGGGTCGATCTGCTTGGCCTCACGGTCAAAAGCACGTTCGTCAGCGAGCGCGAGAACGTCGATGAAGACATCTGCGCGCTGGGCCAGGGCGCGCACGCGGTCGAGGTCGACCTGATGCAGCCGCTGGACCCGGACAGGAAGCCGGCGGTGCACGCCACGCCGCTGAACCACGTCGGACTGTGGGTCGACGACCTGCCGCAGGCGGTGGCCTGGATGACCGCCAGAGGCGTGCGTTTTGCGCCCGGCGGCATCCGCAAAGGCGCGGCCGGCCACGACATCTGCTTCATCCACCCGAAGGGCAACGAGGCGTTCCCCCTCGGCGGTGAAGGCGTCCTGATCGAGCTGGTCCAGGCGCCGCCCGAGGTCATTGCCGTCCTGAGCGCTTAGACTCCGCGGCTGACAAGATGAGTGAACCGCGAAACCTGGGCCTCAATGAGCACGGATGTCATCCTCGAAACGCGTGGCCTGACCAAGGAATTCAAGGGCTTTGTCGCCGTCGACAAGGTCGACCTTCGCGTGCGGCGCGGCACGATCCACGCGCTGATCGGCCCCAACGGCGCCGGCAAGACCACGTGCTTCAACCTGCTGACCAAGTTCATCACCCCGACTGCCGGCCAGATCCTGTTCAATGGTGTCGACATCACGCGCGAGGCGCCGGCGCACATCGCTCGGCGCGGCATCATCCGCTCGTTCCAGATCTCGGCGGTGTTCCCGCACCTGTCGGTGCTGGAGAACGTGCGCGTGGCGCTGCAAAGGAAGCTCGGCACCTCGTTCCACTTCTGGCGCGCCAAGAGCAGTCTTGAGCCCTTGAACGAACGCGTGCACGAGCTGCTGCGCGAGGTCGATCTGGCCAGCTACGCCACCACGCCGACGGTGGAGCTGAGTTACGGCCGCAAGCGCGCGCTCGAGATCGCCACCACGCTGGCGATGGACCCCGAGCTGATGCTCCTCGACGAGCCGACCCAGGGCATGGGCCTGGAAGACGTCGACCGCATCCGCCAGTTGATCAAGAAGGTGGCGGCCAACCGCACGGTGCTGATGGTCGAGCACAACATGAGCGTCGTGGCCAGCATCGCCGACACCATCACCGTGCTGCAGCGCGGCGCCACCCTGGCCGAAGGGCCGTATGACGTGGTGTCGAAGAACCCGGCGGTGATCGAGGCCTACATGGGCAGTGCCGATGCCGAGCTGAAGGGGGCCCACTGATGTCCGCGATGCTCGAAGTCAAGGACCTGCATGCCTGGTACGGCGAGTCGCATGTGCTGCACGGCGTGAACTTCGATGTGCAGGAAGGCGAGGTCGTGACCCTGCTCGGGCGCAACGGCGCCGGGCGCACGAGCACGCTGCGCGCGATCCTGGGCCTGACCGGCAGCCGCAAGGGCTCGATCCGCGTGCACGGCAACGAGACCCTCGGCATGGCCACCCACCGCATTGCGCGGCTGGGCATCGGCTACTGCCCGGAAGAGCGTGCCATCTTCTCCAGCCTGTCGGCCGAAGAGAACCTGATGCTGCCGCCCGAACTCGCCAAGGGCGGCATGAGCGTCGAGCAAATCTACACCATGTTCCCGAACCTGAAGGAGCGCGCTGCGAGCCAGGGCACGCGGCTGTCGGGCGGCGAGCAGCAGATGCTGGCGGTGGCGCGCATCCTGCGCACCGGCGCGCGGCTGCTGCTGCTCGACGAGATGTCCGAGGGCCTGGCCCCGGTGATCGTGCAAAAGCTGGCCGAGATGGTGCTGGCGCTGCGTAAGCAGGGCTACACCATCGTCATGGTCGAGCAGAACTTCCGTTTCGCTGCGCCGCTGGCCGACCGCTTCTTCGTCATGGAGCACGGCCGCATCCTGCAGGAATTCACCCAGGCGCAGTTGCCCGCCAACATCGATCGGCTGCACGAGTATCTGGGCGTGTGAACGCAGGTCTCCCTTTTGTTCTTCCCCCCTTCCAACCAACTGACGGAGAATTCGAAATGAAACTGAAGAAAATTGCCGCCGCCTGCACCCTGGCGTGTGCCGCTTTGCTAGTCGCCGCCACCCCTGCACAGGCGCAGATTTCAGGCGACGCGATCCGCATCGGCATCATCACCGACATGTCCAGCCTGTATGCCGATATCGACGGCCCGGGCGGCATCGAGGCCATACGCATGGCGATTGCCGATGCCGGTGGTGCCATCAACGGCAAGAAGATCGAGATCCTGTTCGCCGACCACCAGAACAAGGCCGACATCGCCGCGGCCAAGGCGCGCGAGTGGTTCGACACCCAGGGCCTGGACATGTTGATCGGTGGCACCAACTCGGGCACCGCGCTGGCCATGGCCAAGGTGGCGGCGGAGAAAAAGAAGCCCTTCCTCGTTGTCGGTGCGGCGTCGTCGGCACTGACCAATGACCAGTGCTCACCGTACACCGTGCATTGGGCCTACGACACCGTGGCGCTGGCCAAGGGCACCGGCAACGCGGTGGTCAAGGCGGGGGGCAAGAGCTGGTACTTCCTGACGGCAGACTATGCGTTCGGCGCTGCGCTGCAAAACGACACCTCGGCCGTCGTCAAGGCGGCTGGCGGCACCATTGTCGGTTCGGTCAAGCATCCGCTGTCGGCGAGCGACTTCTCGTCCTTCTTGCTGCAGGCGCAATCGAGCAAGGCGCAGATCCTGGGCTTGGCCAACGCCGGCGGCGACACCATCAATTCGATCAAGGCCGCCAACGAGTTCGGCGTCACCAAGACGATGAAGCTGGCCGGCCTGCTGGTCTTCATCAACGACATCCACTCGTTGGGCCTGAAGACCACCCAGGGCATGTACCTGACCGATAGCTGGTACTGGAACAAGGACGCCGATGCCCGCGCCTGGAGCCGCCGCTTCTTCGAGAAGATGAAGCGCATGCCGTCGTCGGTTCAGGCCGGCGACTACTCGGCGGCAACGCAGTACCTGGCGGCCGTCAAGGCCACCGGCACCGATGATGCCGACAAGGTGTTGGCACATATGCGCAAGACCAAGATCAACGACATGTTCGCCAAGGGCGGCTTCATCCGCGACGATGGCCGCATGGTCCACGACATGTACCTGATGCAGGTCAAGACGCCGGCCGAATCGACCGAGCCGTGGGACTACTACAAGGTCGCCGAGGTCTTCAAGGGCGAAGCGGCCTGGACCACCAAGGCCGACACCAAGTGCGCGCTCTGGAAGTGATGTCGGACTGAGGCGCGGGCCATGGAGATCTTCGGCATCCCGTTGCAGGCCTTCCTCGGCCAGCTCATGCTCGGCCTGGTCAACGGGTCGTTCTATGCCATGCTGAGCCTGGGGCTGGCGGTGATCTTCGGCTTGCTGGGGATCGTCAATTTCGCCCATGGCGCGCTGTACATGATCGGCGCCTACGTGGCCTGGTTGAGCCTGGAAATGCTGGGCCTGAACTACTGGGCGGCGCTGGGGCTGGCGCCGCTGGTGGTGGGCGCGCTGGGCGCGGCCATCGAGCGCATGCTGCTCAAGCCGCTGTCTCGCATCGACCCGATCTACGGGCTGTTGCTGACCTTTGGGCTGGCGCTGATCGCCGAAGGGGTGTTCCGCGACCAGTTCGGCGTCTCGGGCCAGCAGTACCCGGTGCCCGAAGCACTGCAAGGCGCCACCGACCTCGGTTTCATGGTGTTGCCGAACTACCGTGCGTGGGTGGTGCTGGCGTCGCTGACGGTGTGCCTGTCGACCTGGTTCGTGATCGAGAAGACGCGCCTGGGCGCCACGCTGCGTGCCGGCACCGAGAACCCGGCGCTGGTGCAGGCCTTCGGTATCAATGTGCCGTTGATGGTGACGCTGACGTATGCCGGGGGCGCGGCCCTTGCCGCGCTGGCCGGCGTGCTGGCCGCGCCTCTGATCCAGATCACACCGCTGATGGGCAGCAACCTGATCATCGTGGTCTTCGCTGTCGTCGTGATCGGCGGCATGGGTTCGATCCTCGGCTCGATCCTCACCGGCGTGATGCTGGGCCTGATCGAGGGCCTGACCAAGGTGTTCTACCCCGAGGCCTCGAGCATCGTCGTCTTCGTCATCATGGCCATCGTGCTGATCGTTCGGCCGGCCGGGCTGTTCGGCAAGGAGAAGTGAGATGACGTCTTCGATCAGCTTGTCGGCGAAGCTGGCCTGGGGCGTCGGGCTTGCGCTGCTGCTGGTGGCGCCGTTCATCGGCGTCTATCCGGTGTTCGTGATGAAGGCGCTGTGCTTCGCGATCTTCGCCTGCGCCTTCAACCTGCTGCTCGGCTACACGGGGCTGCTGTCCTTTGGCCACGCCGCCTTCATGGGCTCGGCGGCCTACGCCACCGGCTGGCTGGTCCGCAGCGCGGGCTGGTCGCCCGAGCTCGGCCTGCTGGCCGGCATGCTGATTGCGGGCGCGCTCGGCCTCGTCGTCGGCCTGATCGCGATCCGCCGCCAGGGCATCTACTTCGCGATGGTCACGCTGGCGATGGCGCAGATGATCTACTTCGTCTGCCTGCAGGCGCCGTTCACCGGCGGCGAAGACGGCCTGCA
>JANMSR010000559.1:0-9175 GCA_031389565.1 Burkholderiales bacterium | reverse complement strand
GCGATCCGCGCGTGGGCCGCAAGCTTTCGCTGTGGCTCAAGTCGGTGCCGAAGCGGTCGATACAGCGATCACGAACCGCCCCGATCCACCACCGACCATGAGCCCCGCCACCACCCCACCGGCCCGCATCGAGCGCCCGCTGCGCGATCTCGCGGCGTGGCTGGCGGCCTTTTGCGCCGCACCGATCCCGGTGCTCGACAGCACGGCCGATGCGGTGCGCGAACTGGCGGTCAATGAAGACGCGGTCGATGCCCACATGCTGGCCGAAACAGTGGCCGCCGACCCGCTGATGACACTCAAGCTGCTGGCCCACGTGGGCACCCAGAGCCGGCGCGACACCGATGTCGAAACCGTCGTCGGTGTCCTGGTGTTGCTCGGTATCGGGCCCTTCTTCCGCCACTTTGGCGAGGCGCCCACCGTGCGCCAAGTGCTGGACGACCCCCCGACGCGATCGAGGTGCAGGCCGGCTTGCAGGCGGTGCTCGAACGCTCGCACCGCGCAGCGCGATTCGCGATCGGATTCGCCGCGCACCGCATGGACCCCGACGCCGCCGTGATCCACGAAGCGGCGCTGCTGCACGGCTTTGCCGAGCTGCTAATGTGGTGCCACGCACCGGCGCTGGCGCTCGAGATCGCCCGCCGCCAGCGTGCCGAGCCGACCTTGCGCTCCGCAGTCGTGCAGCATGCCGTACTTGGAATCACCCTGGCCGACCTGCAGCAGGCGTTGATGAGAGCCTGGCGGTTGCCCGAGCTGTTGATCCGGCTGGATGACGCACGTCACGCCGATAGCGCTCAGGTGACGAATGTGATGCTCGCCGTTCGCCTGGCGCGCCACACGGCGCAAGGCTGGGACAACGCCGCACTGCCCGACGATGTGGCCGACATCGGCGCGCTGCTGCTGCTGGGCGCCGAGCCGACGCTCAAGCTGCTGCACGAGATCGACGCCTGAGGTGCAGGTTCAGCGACCCTGCCGCGATGCCTCGTACTGCGCGATACCGCTGTCGACACAGGTGGCCGCGAGCAGCGGCGCCACGCCACCGGGGCGAGCGGCTGGCAGCCCAGCCAAGTAGTCGGCAAGTCGAACGCCAGGGGACTGTCCACTGCATGAATTGTGCAAGTTTCCTGCGCCATGGGACCGACTCGGGACCGAACTTGCAGTAGAAATGCGTTGCAACGACTCTACAGTCACGCGATCCAACGCCATTGCGCTTCACGAGGGCACGCCATGCAGTTCACCCCCTGGGACAACCCGATGGGCACCGACGGCTTCGAGTTCATCGAGTACGCCGCGCCGGACCCGGCCGCGATG
Source organism: Burkholderiales bacterium (assembly GCA_031389565.1). Lineage (GTDB taxonomy): Bacteria > Pseudomonadota > Gammaproteobacteria > Burkholderiales > Burkholderiaceae_C > CADEEN01. The sequence continues at coordinate 7,867 of JANMSR010000559.1, read as the reverse complement.
GGCGCGCTGTTCGCGCGCATGGGCTTCAAGCCGATTGCGCGGCACCGCCACAAGAACGTGGTGCTGTACCGGCAGGGCGAGATCAACTTCATCGTCAATGCCGAGCCGGATTCGTTCGCGCAACGCTTCGCGCGCCTGCACGGGCCGAGCATCTGTGCGATCGCCTTTCGCGTGCAGGACGCCCGGGCAGCCTACGAGCGCGCGATCTCGCTCGGCGCCTGGGGCTATGCCGGCACCGCGGGACCGGGTGAGCTGAACATCCCGGCCATCAAGGGCATCGGCGACAGCGTGATCTATTTCGTCGACCGCTGGCGCGGCAAGGGCGGCAAGCAATTGGGCGAGATCGGCAACATCGGTTTCTTCGATGTCGACTTCGAGCCGCTCCCCGGCGTCGGCGTCGAGCAGCTCAACCCCGTGGGCCACGGCCTGACCTACATCGACCACCTGACGCACAACGTGCACCGCGGCCGCATGGCCGAGTGGGCCGATTTCTACGAACGCCTGTTCAACTTCCGCGAGCTGCGCTACTTCGACATCGAGGGTCAGGTGACCGGCGTCAAGAGCAAGGCCATGACCAGCCCCTGCGGCAAGATCCGCATCCCGATCAATGAAGAGGGCAACGAGAAGGCCGGCCAGATCCAGGAGTACCTGGACAAGTACCACGGCGAGGGCATCCAGCACATCGCGCTCGGCTCGGGCGACCTGCCGGCCACCGTGGACGCCATGCGCGCCAGCGGGGTGAAGCTGCTCGACACCATCGACACCTATTACGAACTGGTCGACAAGCGCATCCCGGGCCATGGCGAGAACGTCGCCGAGTTGAGGCGACACCAGATCCTCGTCGACGGCAAGGCCGGCGAGTTGCTGCTGCAAATATTCTCCGAGAATCAGCTCGGACCGATCTTCTTCGAGTTCATCCAGAGGAAAGGCGACCAGGGTTTCGGCGAAGGCAACTTCAAAGCCCTGTTCGAGAGCATCGAGCTCGACCAGATGCGGCGCGGCGTGCTGACCAAGACATGAACACCGACAAAGCGCGCAACCTGGGCGTGGCGCCTGTCACCTACGGCGATGGCACGCGAGCGCCGCGCGGCGACTACGCACGGGCACGCGCCGACTACAGTTGCGAACAGACCTACGCGCAATACAGCGCCACCGATCACGACACCTACCGGCGCCTGTATGAGCGTCAGTTGCAGCAACTGCCCGGGCTGGCCTGCGAGGAATTCATCACTGCCGTGCAAGAGCTGGGTGCCCCTGAGCACATTCCGCACTTCGATGCCATCTCGGAGCGCTTGATGCGTGCGACCGGCTGGCAGGTGGTGGCAGTGCCGGGCCTGATCCCGGAAGAAGCCTTCTTCGCTCTGCTGGCCGCACGCAAGTTTCCCGTCACCGACTGGATCCGCACGCCCGAAGAGTTCGACTACGTGGTCGAGCCCGACGTGTTCCACGACTTGTTCGGCCACGTGCCGCTGCTCTTCAACCCGGTGTTCGCCGACTACATGCAGGCCTACGGCGCCGGCGGCCTGAAGGCCAGCCGCCTCGATGCTTGCGAGTTGCTCGCGCGGCTGTACTGGTACACGGTCGAGTTCGGCCTGATCGCCACGCCGGCCGGACTGCGCGCGTATGGCGCAGGCATCCTGTCTTCGGCCGGAGAGTTGCGCCACAGCGTGACGAGCACCGAGCCACGGCGCATTGCGTTCGAGTTGCGCCGCCTGATGCGCACCAAGTACAGAATAGACAGCTATCAGGCCAGCTATTTCGTGATCGATTCTTTCGACCAGCTTTTCGCTGCCACGGCGCCTGACTTCACACCGATCTATCGCGCTGTGCGCGATCAGCCGGTGGTCGAGGCCGGCATCGTGTTGCCGGGCGAGCGCATCTTCAACTGAGCCGGCGCAACACTTCGTCCCACGGCTCGGGCCGGCTGGCCATGTGCACATGGGCGACACCCGGCAGGTGGCGGTTGTCGGCGCCGGCCAGCGTGGCGGTGGAGGGCGGGAAGACGATGTTGTCGCAATGGCCGTAGAAGCAGGTGATGCGCACCGAGCGGCCTGCGGGCTCGCTCTGCGCGAGGGCGTGCAACCAGCCTGACTGCAACTGCATTTCGCGCCCGTTGGGCGTCAAGGCAAAGCGCGCCAGCCAGGTGCCTCGATGCGGCACGCCGATCGTGATGGCGTGGTGCACGCGAGCATCGTTGCCGTGCTCGGCCCACCAACGCCGCAGCGCCAGGCCGCCCATGCTGTGCGCGACGATCACCGGCGCGACGCCGGTGGCCTGCTCGAGGCGCAGTACGGCGCCATCGATGATCGCGACATAGCCATCGATCGATCCGAACACAGGCTCGAGGTTGATCGCGATGCACGGCACGCCGCCAGCATGCAGCCGCTCGAGCCAGTGATTCCAGATCCCGCGGTTGCAGACGAACCCATGCACCAGCAGCAGGCCGCGCCGGCCCTTTGCGTCGGCGGGCAGATGGTCGGGCCAGAGCTGGCTGCGAAAGGGCTGGCGCCAGCAAAACACCAGCGGGGCCGAGTGGACTTCGCCGAACCAGGCGCGCAACAGTTGGCCTATGGTGGCGCGCGGCGCCGGGTCGTCACCATGCGCGATGCGCAGCAATGCGAACTCGACCGCCAGCACCAGCGTATAGCCAAAAATGACGAACACGGCCCCCGCCAGGGCCCACGCGGCGTGGCCGGCGCGCCAGGCCAGCACGGCCCAGAGCGCGGCCAGCGCCAGCAGGCCGAGCGTGGTGAAGCGTTGCAGCCGGGCAAGCATCAGGCCGCGAGTTTCACCTCGCGCCCGGCCAGGCGCAGGGCCAACTGTGTCGCCAGCTTGTTGGTCAGGCCATAGACCGACAGTTGCGGATTCGCGCCGATGCTGGTGGGGAACAGCGAGCCGTCGTGCACCGACAGATTGTCGATCTGCCAATGCACACCGTCGGGCCGGACCACGCCGCGCCGGTCGTCGGCAGCCATGCCGCAGCCACCCATCACATGCGCGCTGACCACCTTGGTCAACAGCGGTTGCATCGGCAGCCTGGCGATACTCTCGCGCGCTTCGGCCCGATGGGTGTAGAGCGGCGCCAGTTCGTGGCCAATGGCGACTTGCCTGGCGCCGGCCGCGAACTGGAGTTCGGCCATGGTTTGCAACGCACGTCGCGCGCCATCCATCACGAAGGGGGTGAGCGGGTAATCGAGCTCGGGCGAACCGTCGCTGCGAAGCGTGACGCGACCGCCCGCTGACTCGGCGTGAAAGCCGTCGCGCATCAGCGCGAGCAGGGCATGGTCGTTGGGAAACTTCGCAAACCGCGTCGCCGCATCGCGGCCATAACCGTTCATCGTGGTGCTGAAAATCAACGGGTGCAGAGGCGGTGCCTCGAGCTTGTAGCCGATCGGCCCGTCGATCGGATCAAGCTCCAGAAAGTGGTCGCTATAGATGGTCTGCGGCGCACCCTGCCAGCCGGCAACCAGGTGATCGAAGGTCGCCACGGAGGCGACCACCGGGTGCAGGAACGTACGGGCGCCCAGCCGCCCATGCGGGTCCGGCGCGCCGGAACGCAGCAGCAGCGCCGGCGAATTGATGGCACCGCCGGCGACGACAAAGTGCCTCGCGACAATGCGTGTCGTGCGCGCGCCGGCAGCCACCGCCCCATTGGGCAGCACCGCCACGCAGTGCAGCGCGGCGACGCGCCCCGCATGCAGCTCCAAGCGCTCGGCACGCGTCTCGACCAGCAAGGTGGCGCCGCGGTCGAGTGCGGTCGGGATGGTGGTTACCAGCATCGACTGCTTGGCATTGGTGGGGCAGCCCATACCGCAAGAGCCGAGGTTCCAGCAGTCCTTGACGTTGCGCTGGTTCGCGGCGGCGGCGATGCCGAGCTTGAGCGCGCCGCGTCGAAGCAGCTCGTTGTTCTCGTTGGGCGGCGTCAACCAGGGGCCGATGTTCAGGCGCTGCTCGGCTTGCAGGAACCACGTCGACATCGCGTCGTCGCTGAGTTCGGCCAGGCCGAAGTGCTCGCGCCAATAGGCCAGCGTCGATGACGGAGTGCGAAACGAGCTGGTCCAGTTGACGGTGGTCGAGCCGCCGACGCAACGGCCCTGCAGGATGTTGATCGCCTTGTCCGCCGTCTTGCGTGCGGCGCTCTCCTGGTACAGGCTGGGGTAGGCCTCGCTCTCGAGCTGGCGAAAGTCACGGCTCGATTTCAGTGGGCCTTCTTCGACGATCACCAGCTTGAGCCCCGCGGCGCTGAGCAACTCGGCGGTGATGCCGGCGCCTGCCCCGCTGCCAATGATGGCCACGTCGCATTCCAGCGTGGCCGGCGCGGCGCCGAGCGCGCCGCCCAGCACGCGCCATCCGCGCGCCAGGCCGTCGGCGATGGGGTCAACGATTCGCGTCGTCATCGCAGCCTGTTCATTCGATCTTCACCGGGCCGGGGTAGCCCAGTTGCACCCAGGTGGCACTGTCGGCAAAGTAAGCGGCGTGCGTGAGGTCGCGTAAGGCGTGGTAGGCCTGACGGCGCAAGCCGATGCGCGAGTTGCGCATGGCCTGCAATGCGGCCTGGATCTGCACCACATCGGCGCGCGGCCAGTCGCAGCCCAGGCCGGCCAGCGCCAGCCGGCCCGGCGGCAGCGCCAGCAGGGCCAGCAGGTCACTCACTTCGCGCTGCGTTGCGGGCGGCAGCGCGCGCAAGGTGGCGTCCATGCGGTCGAGGTGCGAGGCCAGCGCAGCCAACTGGGGGCCCGCATCGGTGGGCAGGCTGCCGTCGAGCACGGCGCGGGCGACGGCGCCGAGCACATTGCGGCCAGCCTCGGTGAGCCGGCCGTCGCGCCAGGCTGGCTCGTAGAACAGGGCGGCGCCGCCGGCCACGAGCGTGAGCGCGGCGCCGCTGGCGATGCCCAGTTTCAGCAGGGTTCGACGTTGCACCCGATCGAGTGTTGCATCATTGCGCGACGGCCCGTTAGGGACTGTCAACTAACCGCAACCCAGACAAACCCGAGATGAACAAAAGCGGCACATTGATACTGCAACACCTGGGAGCCGTGAGGGTGGAGCGGGCCACCCGGGCCGTCGACGCGTCGCTGGCCGAGCGGGTAGCTCAAATCAAACGCTACCAACAAGCGCGCTTTGCGCGCACCTATGCCGATCTGCTGGCAGATCCGCGCTACGCCGGGGCGTCGCGATTCTTCCTCGACGACCTGTACGGGCCGGGCGACTTCGGCCAGCGCGACGCGCAGTTCGCGCGCATCGTCCCTGCCCTGGTCAGGCTGTTCCCGGCCGAGGTGGTCGTGACGGTCGAGGCGCTGACAGCATTGCACGCGCTGTCGGAGCAGCTCGACAGCGAGATGGCCGGGCAGGTCCAGACGCTGCCGTTGACTGCAGGAGGGTACGTCGCCGCGTGGCGCCGCACGGGTCAGCCAAGCAGGCGGCAGCGGCAAGTCGACCTGATGCTCGATGTGGGCCGCGCACTCGACGTTTACACCCGCCGGCCTTTTTTGCGCCACAGCCTGCGCGCGATGCGTGTGCCCGCGCGCGCGGCCGGGCTGGCGGCTTTGCAAACCTTCCTGGAGAGCGGGTTCGATACCTTTCGCGCGATGCACGGCGCCGACGAGTTCCTGACGCAGATTGCACATCGAGAACGCGCGATGGCGGCCAGCCTGTTCGGTGCCGTGTCCGCGCCCGACCCGCTAGGACAACTACCGTAGCCGAGCAGGGCCGCGGCCGAGCAGCATTGAGCACGTTGATTGCAAGACGGAGCACTCGCCTTGACCGACAAACCGTGGCTCGAACAGTATCCGTCGGCGGTGCCTGCCGAGATCCACCTCGATGGTCACACGACGCTGGTAGACGTGCTCGACGCGGCGTTTCGGCAGTACGCTCACCGCGACGCAGCTGCCTGCATGGGCACTTCGCTGCGTTTTGCAGAGATTGACCGGCTGTCACACGACCTTGGCGCTTGGCTGCAGTCGCTGGGCCTGGTCCGCGGTGCGCGGGTGGCGTTGATGATGCCCAACCTGCCGCAGTACATGGTGGCGATCGCAGCGGTCTTGCGTGCCGGCTGCGTGGTGGTCAATGTCAATCCGCTGTACACGCCACGCGAGCTCGAACACCAACTCGTCGATTCGGGCGCCGAGGCGATCGTGGTGCTGGAGAATTTTGCCGGCACCCTTGAAGAGGTGATCGACCGCACATTCATTCGGCACGTCGTGCTGGCCACCATGGGCGACCTGCTCGGATTCTGGAAGGGGCGGCTCGTCACGTTCGCAGTGCGCCATGTGCGCAAGATGGTGCCGGAATTCCGCTTGCCGCGAGACCAGGGGCGCAGCGTCCGTTTCTTCAATGAGGCCTGCGCCAGCGGCTCGCGCATGAGCCTGCGCCACACCGAGCTGACATCTGACGATGTGGCGTTCCTTCAATACACGGGCGGTACCACCGGCGTGTCGAAGGGAGCAACACTGCTGCATCGCAATGTGGTGGCGAACGTCCTGCAGACGGAAGCCTGGTTCAAGCCGATGCTCGACACATTGGGCGGCAAGCCGATGACGATCGTGTGCGCGCTGCCGCTGTACCACATCTTCGCGCTGACCATCTGCTACCTGCTAGGAGCACGTCTGGGCGCGATGAATCTGTTGATTCCCAACCCACGCGATCTACCGGGTTTCGTAAAGGCGCTGTCGAACTACCGCGTCAACATGTTCCCTGCGGTCAACACGCTGTTCAATGCACTCGCCAACGAGCCCGCTTTCGCGCGGCTTGATTTCTCGGGCTTGGTGGTTTCCAACGGGGGTGGCATGGCCGTGCAGGAAGCGACGGCGCGGCAATGGCTGCGGGTCACCGGCCGCCCGGTGGTCGAAGGCTATGGGCTGTCGGAGACCTCGCCAGTTGCTACCTCGAACCGGCTCGATACCCAGGCGTTCACAGGCACCATCGGGTTGCCGATCCCTTCGACCGAGATTGCGATCCGTGACGACAGCGGTGCCGATGTGGCGCCCGGCCAGCCTGGCGAGATCTGCATTCGCGGACCGCAGGTCATGGCAGGCTATTGGCAGCGCCCCGACGAAACCGCGCTGGTGATGACGCACGACGGCTTCTTCAAATCAGGCGATGTCGGCGTCATGGACGAGCGGGGCTACGTAAAGATCGTCGATCGCAAGAAGGACATGATCCTGGTGTCCGGCTTCAACGTGTACCCGACGGAGATTGAACAGGTGGTAAGCCTGCACCCTGGGGTGCTCGAGTGCGCCGCGATCGGCGTGCCCGACGAACGGTCCGGCGAAGCGGTCAAGCTGTTTGTCGTGAGAAAGGATTCGGCGCTGTCGGACGAGGAACTGGCGGTATATTGCCGCGACAATTTCACCGCCTACAAGTGTCCGCAAACCATCGAATTCCGCGACGATCTGCCCAGGAGCAATGTCGGCAAGATCCTGCGTCGTGAACTGCGCGCCAGTGCCTGAGATACTCACGCGGCGGCTATCCCTGAAAAGCGAAAAGCCCGATCACAACGTGAGCGGGCTTTTCTATTTAATAGCCTGACAATGTCCTACTTTCACACGGGAACCCGCACTATCATCGGCGCTGAGGCGTTTCACTGTCCTGTTCGGGATGGGAAGGAGTGGGACCACCTCGCTATGGTCGTCAGGCTTAACTCGTCGCCTCCCTGACAACGCCAGGAAGACCAATTCACAGAGTCAAATCAGATTGATTGCGTACACGTTGACATAACTCTTTGACAGTCGTCAAAGTTATAGGGTCAAGCCTCACGAGCAATTAGTATCGGTTAGCTTAACGCATTACTGCGCTTCCACACCCGACCTATCAACGTCCTGGTCTCGAACGACTCTTCAGGGGGCTCAAGGCCCCGGCAAGACTCATC